>JARGNK010000277.1 GCA_029213145.1 Rubripirellula sp.
GCGATCTGGCCGCTCCCTTCGGCCCAATTTGATTCAGATGCGACAAAATCCAGGCCGAGAGAGATTTCCGCAGGATGTTGATCGGCTGAACGGCTTGGTGGGAAAGCCCAGGAAAAACTCAGTCATTGCTCGCGAAACGGCATCAACCACCATCACGCCCCACCTACGACGGGCACAAGCGTTACACCCGGATCTTGAGGAAGGCTTCACCGCCGAATCGACGTCCGCCGACGTTTTCCGCAGTGAATTGGCATTACACTGCGATTTATGCATCTTTATCTTTTCCTGCTCGTCATTGTGTCGCTCTCCTGCGGTTCCTTACCATCTCAGGACGGAACGATCCTGGAACCCGCTTTAGCGACTGCCTGCATGACGCTGGCTTGGATCTTGCTGTGCCACGTTTCTGCACGGATTTGTGCGGTGCAAGTGCTGCGAGAGCACATCGACCCATTGGCAGCCGCCAAGTTGATGGAGCGGCAGTTGGACATTTTCCGGTGGCTTGGACTGGGCGTCGTCGTTCTGTGTTTGGCGGGCTTTGGGCTCGCACGGAATTTGGACAACATTTCAATCCTGAGTGGCTCGAGTTTCCTGCAGGCCGTCATTTTGCTGATGCCCGGATTGGCAATCACCTTGGGCACTTGGTCAGCGGAGCACTGGTATGGGGTGAAAGTCGGCTACACGAATTCCAAATTCCAGAACTTTTACCGTTCGCTTTGGCAAATCTTCCGTGGCAACGTCGCTTGGTTAATCGTTCCCGTTTTGATCTTGCTGGGGCTGTCAGACCTGATCAGTCTGATGCCCGTGGATGAGGCTACATCGGGAATGATCACCGTGATCATGATTCTACTTTTCGTCCCGCTTGGCCTGCCTTGGCTTGTTCGCCATTTGTTCAAAACGGAACGACTCGATAGCGGAACCGAACGTTGGGTTTGCGAATTGATGACTGCGGTCGGTTTACGACGGACTCGCGCGGTTCGATGGAACACGGCTAGCCAATCTTTCAACGCCTTGGTTGCTGGCTTTGTGCCACCCTTACGGACGCTGCTGGTGTCGGATCGCTTATTGGACGAATTGCCGCAAGAGCAGGTTGCCATGGTCGTGCTGCATGAGGCTGCCCATTTGCGTCGGAAGCACGTTCCGCTTCGAATGCTGTCGGTCTTGCCCGCCTGGGGTGCGGGAGCACTGCTGACACAGCTTGCTGGTGATCAATCGTGGGCGATGGCTGCAGGCAGCGGTGTTGGCATCATCATGACGCTCGTGATTTTGCGATTGGTCGCCTATCGGACCGAATACGATGCAGACGTCCAAGCCTGCCGCATGGCAGAGCGAATTGCCGCTCAACTGCCAGGGGTTCCCCCTACTTACGATCAGGCGGCTGATGCCTTGTCTGCGGCGCTCATGCGAGTCACGTTCGATCAACCCGAAAGCCGTCGCGCAACTTGGCTTCATCCGGGCGTGGCCGATCGTGTCAATTTCATGCGGCGAGAACGAACAACAGCAAGCGAAAACAATGCAACAGCCGGCACCATGGCGAACCCTGCATAGCCGTGAAGTTCCATCAGTTCGTTCATTTGATCAGTCGATGGCAAAGGCAGCATGCACAAAAAGACGGTAATTATCGTTGCCGTCGCTGTCAGGATGGTCAGCCAATAACCGCATCGCAGCATCGCGTTGGCCGCTTGACGGATCACGCCCCGTCGCAAGAACCATAGTGCAACCAGCGGCATACCGACGACCAAAGCGCCGCCAGCGGTCATGTGCAACATCAGCGTTGAACCACCGAGTGCTTCCCCCCAAAGTGTTGCAGCAGATGTCGCAAGCAAAGCCAACACGACCAGCATCAAGGACAAGAGCAACAAGCGATCGACAAACATTTTCATCATGGATTGATGTTTTCAAAGTGAATGAGTGAAACACCGGACGCTCGGCAAAATCGATCGCCATTCGTCCTGTGACTCTGCTTCATTGGCGACGAAACAGCAAATGGCCAGAGCTGAGTCATCCGGCTTTACCTCCCAGACGTGCCGCCAAAGCTCCAATGCCAACAAACAACGTGACAAGCAGGATAAAAATCGATCCCGCGATCAAAAATTTAAATGACTTTCGCCCCTGGAACATTTCGTTCCACTGCAATCGTTGATCGGGATCAACACCCTGCAGCGAAGCCATCGTGACCGGCTGACCTTGATCTGGGCCGGGACCAATCGCTGAGACAGTGCTTGAGAAAATCTTTCCATCATCGCTGTGACACTCAATGCATCCTGTCGCCCCCAACGACCAGCCGGCGGGCCGCACTTGGTGGGCCATCGGCCACGCAATCACTCCGGTCGCTTTGGAATCGTCCACTTCGATTTTGCTGACAGTGTCTTCATCGCTACCTTTTCCGTAAACAAATCCGCTACTGACATAAACGGCTTGGTCCACATTGAACTCGTCTTCGATCGCGGTTAAGGCGGCGTAGACTTTCTGATTGAATTGCTGACGTCCTTTCTCGCTAGTGGCGATATCAACTTGGGATTGCTCTTCAGCTGACCACTCGTCATCAAGCTTCGCGCGTTGCTCACCGAGCAACTCTTTTAATTCGCTGCTACTAAGTTTGGCATTCAGAACTTCATCCCTGAAATCCTTTCGCACCCGCAAGGCTCGACGAGTCGCATCATAAACCCGCTCTGGAGCAAGCGGGGTCACTTTGCCATCTTTTAGTTCTCCCCAAAACGCCGGCCACATCGCTCGATGCGGGCCAACTTTCCCGTCATCGCCTGGCAGATAAACGGGAGCGGTCAAACGCGGCAATTCCTCGCCTGTTCGATGTCCTTTCTCGCCCAGGCCATGCGCCAAAGAAGTCATGATCCCCGCAGCTTCTGCCTTGGGAATTGGGCCACCGTGGCAAGCCGTACATGACATCTTTTCAAAATGCAACGGCGGCAATCCAACATGCAGTGGCTTGGGAGACCCCAGTCGGCCGGGGCGAAGCGTGATCGAATCTTCCTGACCTTGCTCGGCACCTAGATGACACCCACGGCAGGACAGGGTTTCGACAGCCGCGCCGCTCGGATGATCTTCACCGGGAAAACCACGAACAATGTGATGGTCGATTCCGTTGCGATGACAATCGACACAATCCATCCCGGCACGTAGATGCACATCTTGATCATGCACCCACCGCGGCTCAATCCCATCGGCAGTGACCGTGCGATTGCTGTGGCATTGGTAGCACGCATTGCTTGATGGCTTTCGCACAAGATCCATAAATACTGAACCATCAGCACCGAATCGCGAAGCGTCATAAGTGACCTGGGGTATCTTCTTTTGCGTTGCGTCATCATCTGGGTCCGCATCATCTTTGATGGACGAGGCTCGCCCTTGAATTACCCCCAACCGCAACGCGGCGGTCGGTGCCCAAGCAAAATTTTCTTGGCTGATGTGCAATCGGCGTTCGCCGAAATCGTAATCACCGCTCACGGCGTGACACACCATGCAATCAATTTCGAGCTTACCGGTGAATGGCCAACGGGGTGATACCACCGCGGGTTCAGGCTCAACCGCTGCTGCATCGACAACACCGGCATCGGATTGAGCTGTGGCGACTGCAGTTTTGCCAGCGACCGGTTGCCCGGTCACTTTTCGCTTGGTCGCTTGCTGCCTGGCTTGGCCAATCCCCATATTGCCACCGGGGATTCGGCCACCAAATTGCAACGTCATTTCCCACGAAGAAATCCCAGCCTCGCTGGGTCGGTAAAGTTTTTTCCAATCGCTCCGGTAGGACAGCGGTAATTGGGTGCCGGTTTTGGGGTCGGTCCAGATCCAGGGTTCACCAGCGCGGCCCGCCACGGAATCGGGCTCAAACGCATTGAAGTGCCAGCCGTGAGCGATCGAGTCATAATCATGACACCGGCCGCAGGTGTTCATTGGCGAATACGGTGTCGTCGAATCAGGCTGAATCTTGCGATTATTGACATCGTACAAGTTGATGTGATGCAGGTACCGCGCGTCACTGTCGCTCCGGTAGCGATCTTCGGCTTTCAAGTCAGCAGCCAGCACCGCAGTGAGCGTTGCAGCATAGATCATCCAAATCACGGGCATCGAATGCTTCACGGGCTGTCTCGCGTTCGGGAAATGCAGCGGATGGGGATCTCTTTCACAAACCAACCATGTGCCCCATTCACCGATTCAGGAATCGGCTTCATACTTGGCGAAAGTTTAACCTCCGCGACCGAACTTTGCTGGACAAGCCAGGCAGGTTCGTCGCGGCGGGACCGAAATAAGGGCAGATCGCGGTGCTTAGTGACCGAGGATTTGCTATTACTCCACCAATCAAAACCGGGAGACTGATCATGGGACGTTCAGGAGTTATTACCTTTAAAGGCAATCCAATGACGCTGCAGGGCGAAGATCTTGCGGTGGGCGCAGCCGCTCCCGATTTTGCTCTTCACTATGCCGAAGCTGGAATCCAAACGCTGACGTTGGCGGATTTGAAGGGAAAACCGACACTCATCAATGTCGTCCCAAGCCTAGATACACCTGTCTGTGCGGTCCAAACCAAGACCTTCAACCAGGAATTGGCAGCGCTCGGTGACAAAGCAAACTCCGTGACCGTCAGCCGCGACCTCCCGTTCGCCCAAGCCCGATTTTGTGGTGCTGAGGAGATCCAGATGCGGACCGCCAGCGATTACCAGACCCACGAATTCGGCGAGGCTTACGGCTTGACTATCGAAGAACTAAAATTGCTCACGCGAGCCGTGATCGTGCTCGATAGCGATGGAAACGTCGCTTATAAAGAAATCGTCAGCGAAGTCACGGACGAACCCGACTACTCCTCCGCGATGGCATCGTTGCGGATGCTGGTTTAATCCACCTCGCATCCGATCCCTATGACGTGAGAATCAATCGTGAATCCGAGTGAATCGTCCACACCAGCTGGGAAGTTTAAGGTTGCTGCGTTGTACCGGTTCGTTCCACTGAACGACCACGTCCAGTTGCAGGAAGGATTCCAAACCCAGATGGAATCACTCGGAATCCGTGGAACTCTGTTACTAGCCCACGAAGGCATCAATGGAACCTTGGCCGGAACACCAGCGGCAATTGATGAATGGATCGATTGCTTGCGAAGCGACTCGCGACTGGCGGATCTGGAGGTCAAGTATTCGTATTGCGATTCGATGCCGTTTAAACGGTGCCGTGTTCGCTTGAAGAAGGAAATCGTCACGATGGGTGTTCAAGGGATCGACCCGCTCGACGCCGTGGGCACCTACGTCGACCCACAGGACTGGAACGAACTGATCGCGGATCCCGATGTTGTGCTGATCGACACTCGGAACGATTACGAAGTCGCGATCGGCTCATTCAAGGGAGCCGACAATCCGCAGACCCATACGTTTCGCGAATTCCCAGATTACGTTCGTGAAAACCTCGATCCGCAACAGCACAAAAAAGTCGCGATGTACTGCACCGGTGGCATTCGGTGTGAAAAATCGACCGCTTTGCTGAAGCAAATGGGGTTCGTAGAGGTCTATCACCTGAAGGGTGGCATCCTCAGGTATCTAAACGAAGTTCCCTCGGAGCAGTCGCAATGGGAAGGCGAATGTTTTGTGTTTGATGGACGTGTCTCGGTCAGCCACGGCTTGCATGAAAGTGACCATGTCATGTGTTTCGGCTGCGGTTGGCCTGTGACCGCCGAGGGACAACAGCACCCAGACTTTGTCCCGGGTGTTCAATGCTCTCACTGTGCATCGACAATCACCGAGGACCAACGAAAACGGTTCGCAGAAAGACAGCGTCAACTTTCGGAAAGTCCACAAGACGACGCATAAGACCGATCCCAGCCAGCATCCGCTAAGAAACAAACAGTCGGCACGCCCGGGCCCTTAACCCTCGCCGCAGTCAGCCGTAACCGGAAGAGCAGCCGACTTGAGCTGCCACGGAAACGCCCCGAATCGAGCGTGCACCTACCGCCGCAAGCAGCCCAAACAGGCATCGACTCTCAGCTTAATTTGGCCGCCAGATCAAAGGCGTTCCGACCAAAT
>JARGNK010000278.1 GCA_029213145.1 Rubripirellula sp.
TGCTGTAAGAGACTTTCACTCTCTGTTACTCACCGGTTTGCGCCGGCGCACCGTGTGGTCAAAAAACTCAGCCGAGCATTAGACGCCGCGAATAGCGGGCGTACAAGCGTTTGGCCGGGATACATGTCAGCCGAACCGACGTACATATTGACCTCGGCAATGTTTCCGTGATCGTTTTCACCGGAACGGCGGCAAGCCTCGATTGTTTGCAGGATTGTCCACACAACTTTACATTTCGGCCCACGCCGATGATCGTCTCGGATTTGCCTCACTACCGAGACGCCGATGAAGTTCATTCTGCAACCGTGGCAGTTGATGCTGATCATTCTTGCCAGTTGGGTCAATCGCGAGCAACAGGAAGTCATTGAGTACCTTCGTACCGAGAATGTCGTTCTCAAAGAGAAACTCGGCAAGAAGCGAATCTTGTTAACCGATGACCAGCGACATCGTTTGGCAGTCAAAGGCAATATCCTCGGTCGCAAACAACTCGAGCAGGTTGGCACCCTGTTCACGCCCGACACGATCCTGCGATGGCATCGGCAACTTGTCGCCCAAAAGTGGGACTACTCCAATCGCAAACAGAGGAAGACAGGTCGGCCAAGAACCCGACAAGTGATCGTTGACTTGACCGTCAAGTTCGCGAAAGAGAACCCGACCTGGGGCTACGACCGTATCAGCGGTGCGCTATCGAACATCGGCTACCACATCTGCGACTCCACTATTGGCAATATCCTGAAAGCCCACGGCATTGAACCTGCACCGACACGCCGGCGCACAGGGTCTTGGGAAACATTCCTCAAGGCGCATTGGGACGTGATGGCCGCGATTGACTTCACCACGGTCGAAGTCTGGACCAAAGGTGGCCTGACCACTTTCTATCTCCTCTTTGCCATGGAGTTGAAAACGCGCCGCGTTAACTTCGCGGGCTGCACCACCCATCCGAACGAAGCGTGGATGAAAACGATCGCCCTCGAACTGACCAACGACGAGGATGGTTTTCTCAAGAACAAGCAGTACTTGATCATGGACCGCGATGCGACATTCAGTAAGTCGTTTCGTGCTTGCCTGCGACGCGAGGGCGTGAAGCCAGTACGCCTGCCACCGCGAAGCCCGAACTTGAATGCACACCTGGAGCGATTTTTCGGGTCTCTGAAATCCGAATGCCTTCACAAACTGATTCTCTTTGGTGAGACCGCGACGCGGAAAGCTGTTCGATCTTTCCTCGTACATTATCACACAGAACGAAATCATCAAGGTTTGGGCAACGAGCTAATCGTGCTGATGGATCGACCGCCTGACTTGGATGCTGAAATCGAAACAACCGAGCGCCTCGGCGGCTTGCTTCGGTCGTATCGACGCGCGGCTTAGTTCGCCCCGCGTTCACGTTCCGGACACTGATTGTGAATCAATTGGTGCGCTGGCTGCTGCGCGGTGACGTCGAATTAGCTTGCTTTGTCCGCGTTGTCGTCCACTCTGGATCCAATCTCGTCCCAAAACCAGACCTCAGATAACGACGCAATATCGGTATTCATCGGCCAAAGTGTTCGTTCGACTTTTTTGACCCCACGGGTGTATCCGATCCTAGGCGGTCGCGCAGATGGCCAACCGAGGCAGTTTGAGTCGTGGAGTCGGCCGAATCGCGGCCAGCATGCCGGCTTTGGGCGCTGCTATGGATCGAGGAGGTCGACTTGACCCACCACCGTCGGTTTCTTCAGATCATCGAAGATATCAGCTCGTCAACGGGAATCGTGGCAAAGGTCGCGGCGTAGTCCGACATGGCATAGGGAAGCACAAGGTGCCCGTTGTGGACCACGCTGCCGCAACTGTACACCACGTTGGGGACGTAACCTTCCCGTTCATTTTCATTGGGAGTTAGCAGCGGTTCTTTTAAGCGACCAATCACTCGCGATGGGTCGTCCAGGTCCAGCAGGATTGCGCCGATGCAGTACTTGCGCATCGGGCCGACACCGTGAGTTAGCACCAGCCATCCCGAATCAGTCTCGATCGGTGAGCCGCAATTGCCCATCTGAACAAACTCCCAAGGGTACGTTGGCTTCACGATCATCTGTTTCGTGTGCCAGAAGTAGAGCATTTCAGAGTACATCAAGTAGAGATGCTCGCCGTCTTGCCGCGACAACATGGCGTAGTTCCCGTTGATCTTGCGGGGAAAAAGCGCGAGCCCCTTATCCGAAATCACCGGCCCATTCAGCGTATGCATCTTGAAACGGAGGAAATCCTGTGTTTCAAGTAACTGTGGCAACACCATCTTTCCGTCATACGCACTGTAGGTGGCGAAGTACTGCGACGAGCCGTCTTGCTCCTGAAACTGCACGAATCGAGCATCCTCAATTCCGTTGGTTTCGGTTGGTCCAAAAGGAAAAATCAGCCGTTCGGACAATTCGTGTTCCGGTAAGTAGGTGATTTCGTAGTTTGACTTGGCGAGCGTGACGACTTGCTCAACGATTGGGGCTATTTCGTGATGTTGGGACCAATGTTCTCGCAAGCCAGTTCTCAGCGAGTCTTCCAGTTGATCCAACGTAAATTCGTTATCCAATGTAGACAGCACACGGTCTGTGAACGGGTTGCCCAACTCAAGTTCGACCAGTTTGCTGAGAAACAAATCTTTCTCGTATACCGCATCTGGGACGAACTCGGGCGTCGTGACGAGTTTTGTGGGTTCGTCAATTGACAACTGGTTGTTAGCATCGATCACCCCCGATCGAAACGTGACTGATGAAATATGTCCTTCACCGACCGCCCGCAGACTCAACACGAAGCGCCGAGAACCGGCGGCAAGATTTGACTGGTCGGGATGCCAGACGATCGACGGATTGAACAGCGCTGCTGATTCCAGGGCATATTCCTGAGTGAAGTAGGCACCGAGCAACAGTTGGCGGTTTTCGCCCAGCGCTGTGTCGGTTGGCAAATGACGGCGCATCGCTTCGTACTGTCCAACGAAGAATTCACGCGGCCGCTGATGCCTTCCGTGAAACTCTTCCAGCACGTGATGCAGCTGCGCATCAACCTGATCTTCCGAAAGCGTCGAAATGCGAGCGATGATCCGGAGTATTCGGTCGTCACCAGGAGGAACAAAGGGGCGAAGCACCACCCGTCGATTGTTGGGGGAAAGTACGATCCCCGTCCGTTTAAGTGGCATAAGCACCGGTGGCCTTCGGTTGCGTCGTTGTTGCAGAACTGGCTTGAGAGGTCTTGAAGGCGGCGAGAGATACTTCAAGTCGCTGCATTTCTGCTAGGGAAAGCAGGAACGCGAGAGTGGATTCGGCTCCTTGATTCTCATTGACCTGATGTTCGGCAAGCCCATCGTAGCATCCGCCTGTCGTTGCGTTGTAAATCGGCAATCCGAGGTCGTTGCGACCCAGGAACCAGTCGAACGCCAGGTGCGCTTGTTCGCGCCAAAACGGCTCTTTGACGACGTCGTAGGCCCCGCTCGCGCCCGATACCATGGCGTGTGCTTCGATCGCCTGTTGATCATAAATGGCGGTCGGTCCGTTCTGGCGAAAGAAACCATCGCATCCAATTGGACGGAATCGGCCTTCGGGCGACAACTGTTTTCCGCACAGCCAGCGGAGCGATTCGACACCGATCTGGGTGATCCGCGGATTGTCATTCCAACACCCGCTCAGAATCAATGCGTGAGATAGCTTGGCGTTGTTGTAAGTCACGATATCCTCAAACCAAGGCCAGTCGTCGGTTGCTACTTGATCGTATAGGTCGACGAGTTTCTCAGCCAAACGCTCGCCGGTTTGACTGACGACGCGATCACCGCTCATCCGCCGCAGGTATTCGTGGACACCAAGCAGCGCAAGTGCCCAGGTGCGCGGGGATGTGGTTTTTTCGCAGGCGGGAAGCGCTTTCGGAAACAACTCCATCGCCCACGCCTGAAAGCCTCGACGCCGTGAACGACCGACACAGGTACCGAGTGCCCAGACCGCGCGGCCCTGCGAGTCGTCGGAACCATCTTCTTCAAGCCATCGTCGATCGAAGCCGAGGAAGTTACGAAAACGACTGGTTTCCGCATTGAAGGCGTAGTTCAAGAACGCGGCGTAGGTCGATGCCAGCGAGTGCAATTCCTGCGAATCGGTGCCCAGTTCTTCCAGCAAGACCGTCAATATCAGGGCCCGTGCATTGTCGTCGGTACAGTATCCTTCGTGATGGTTGGGGATTGAATAACTAGCATGCTGAATGATGCCGCTGGAATCGCTGATCCGTTGCAAGTGTTCCAAGTTCATTCGCGGCAAAGCCAACGGTTGCTCATCGAGCGTTCGCACCGCCAGCGGCTTGCGATCGCTGGCGTATTTCGCTTGCGCGTCGCGGAAGGACTGCAGATAGATTTCCGCCACGCGACTCCATCTCATGTCGCGCCCCAGCTCGTAGGCACGATCGCGCATCCCCTGTCGTCTTTGATTGTCGCCCAACAGCGCAATGATCTCGCGGCCGATCGCATCTGAATCGGCGAACGGAACAAGCACTCCGCGGCCGTCGGCGAGCAACTCTTCGGCGTGCCAATAGGGGGTTGAAATGACGGCTTGTCCGCATCCGAACGCGTAGGCGAGCGTCCCGGAAACGGCTTGTTCTACATTTAGATAAGGAGTGATATAGAGGTCTGCTGCGCCGATGAACTGCGTCAATTCCTCCAGTTCCACGAATCGATTGTAGAAGCTGACGTTCTTAGTAATCCCCAACTCTTTCGCCATTCGTTCCAAGCTGATTCGATAACGTTCACCTTCGCTGCGCACCAAGCTGGGATGCGTCGCCCCCAGAATCAGATAGACAAAGTCCGGGAACTCGCCAATGACTTCGGGAATCGCTTTCAACACGTGCTCGATCCCTTTGTTCGGAGACAGCAACCCGAACGTCAGTGCGACCTGCCTGCCTTCCACGGCGAACTGCCCTTTGAATTCGCTCGGATCCGCGTACGCAACGTCGGGAATGCCGTGAGCGATCAAGTCCACTTTGCTTTCAGGGACCGCGTATGTTTGGCACAATGTTTCGCGACTTCGCTGGGTCATCACGACCAGTCGCGTCGAGAGTTCGGTCAGTTGTTCCATGACTCTCCGCTGCGTCGCATCGGGTTCGGACAAGACCGTATGCAGCGTCGTCACGACCGGGATCCGAATGTCACGCAAGAAGGCCAGAATGTGGCTGCCTCCAAGGCCTCCGAAGATGCCGAACTCGTGCTGTAGGGAGATCACATCGACATTGCTGAAGTTCAGGTAATCGGCCGCGCGACGATAGGCGTCTAGGTCCTCTTCCGAGATCTGAAAATTGACTTCTGACGCGTAGTCGTAGCCGCCTGCGATATCATCCACTGGTACGACGACACACTGGGCCGGAGAGGCTCTGGCGACCGCGCCGCGCAGGTCGTGTGTGAACGTTGCGATGCCGCACTTTCGCGGCAGGTAATCGCCAACAAAAGCGATTTTGGTCAGGTCCGAGTCGGTCATGGGTGGTTCCTTGTTTTGTTCGGATTCATTGTCAATTGAGTGCGTTCAGAATGTCCTGTTTCGCAAAACGGACGACGCCGGTGGAAGTGTCAGCTGCGCCGTAAAAGACGCTGACTTGGTCATCATGCTCGATCGCTGCGGTCGGAAATACGACGCGGGGTACGAACCCGTTTCGCTCAAACTCAGCCATCGGCTGCATGATCGGCTGGGCGGATCGCGCGAGCACGCGGGACGGATTGTCTCGATCCAAAAGCAAAGCACCCACAGAGTACTCGCCGACATGACCCTCGCGCTCGTCTCGACGACTGCCGTGGTAGAGATGCAGCCAGCCTGCTTCAATCAGAATTGGCGGAGTTCCTCCACCCACGCGGTCCGATTCCCATCCGGCCTGCCCTCGATACAGACACTGGTGATCGCCCCAATGCAACAGGTCGGGTGATCGAGCGATCCAAACTTGTGGCGGACTGAAATGCGAATTTGGATTGGGACGATGCAGGGCAACGTATTGGCCTTCGACTTGCTGAGAAAACAGAACGACGTCT
>JARGNK010000036.1:0-1945 GCA_029213145.1 Rubripirellula sp.
CCCTCCGGCCAACACGGCCACCTAACAGCCCCACCACCACCAGCGCAGCTCGACCACCCCCAGCGCAGCACGACGCAATCAATGCCACTATTGGCTTTTGGTCGGGTAGCTGAAACACCAAAGCGACTTGTCGGTGCGAATCAGGATATCGCTTCCTGCCGCAACAACCGAGGCATTGGTCGACTCATCGAGTTCGTTCTTGGCAACTCGCTTTAACTCGTTGCTGTCCGGCCGAAATACAGTCGTCGTACCAGATTTGGTCAGCAGGTACATCAATCCGTTACCGGCCTGTGTGATACTTGACCAAGTCCCTCCACCATCGCCGCGGGCTTTCCATTGCGAGTCGCCCGTTTCAACGTCGATGCAATGGATCACGCCTCCCATGTCGCAGATAAAAAGATCACCTTCATGAGTGACACCAGTCCCCAACCAACCACCATCTTTTGGCTTATGCCACAACCGATGGGTCTTTGTAACGTCATCACGACCACCGGCACGCACGGCCATGGAAGCGCCAAGGTATCCCCCCAACGCAACGATCACACCATCCGCTTCCATCAACGATGCATACGCTAGTGGTGCACCACCTCCACAGGTCCAAAGTCGCTCACCTGACTCCGGATCGAAAGCACTCAACCGACGCGGTAATGCAACCACCAACTCATCCTGCCCATCGACTTCGACCAAGATCGGTGTGGTCCAAGAACCGCGAAGCCTTTCAGTGCGTTCCTTGGTGCTGCTGAAATCGTTCGCGTTACCGTCGTTTTCCGGACCACTCAGTTTTCGCTCTGCCGCATCATCAAGTGCATCAACCTGCCAACGCGTTTCGCCACTGGTTTTATCAACGGCAATTAAAAATTCTCGATCGCCGGGGCCAAAGCTCAAAATGCAAAGATCACGATACAGGATTGGTGATGAACCGTACCCCCACATATGAGTCTGCTTGCCAAGGTCACGCCGCCACAACTCGTTACCATCCAGATCCCAGCAAACCAAACCCGCAGACCCAAACCAAGCGATCACAAGTTGCCCGTCAGTTACTGCCGATGCCGAGCAATACGGATTCGTCTTATGAGTTGGCTCCTTCGCCGTATACTCGACTCCACGCCGCCACACTTCTTTGCCCGTTTTCCGGTCCAGGCAAATCATTGCTCGCTGCTTTGTTTCCGACAGTGGCTGCGTCAGAAAAATCTGATCGCCCCAGACAACCGGCGTCGAATTTCCTGCCTCCGGTAATTCGAGCCGCCATTTGACGTTTTGCTCAGGCCCCCACTCCGTCACAACATCCTTCGCCGAAGTTTTGCCAGTTCCTTCCGGACCACGCCACTGCGGCCAATTCAAATCGTCAGCTAAACCTGGGAACGCGATCACGCAGCAAATTACCACGCCCATCCAACGAACTCGACGCTGCATTTTATGTCTCCATCAAAAAAGGTTTCCACCGGATCACCGACAGTTTATCCAAAGGCGACTCGCTGAAACACAGGCTTCCGCCAACCGAGAAGTTCAAACGGCGACTTGCCGCTAATTCGCCATAAAACTGCCGCTGCCGTACTAGGGCTACTCTTAGATTCACAGCGTCGAAACAGATAGTGTGAGAACAGATAGCGTGAGCCCCGTACAGCCCGTCATGCAATATCACACCTCCCGGTGCGAGCAGAGGGCTAGCCAGACCGCCATCGAACTGCGAACTTGCCATCGCCGCGAACGGGCTTATGACAAGCGACGAAACTTACCGACATCGCGTGGAAACACGATTCACCCTAGCTACTCGGGGCGTTCGGTACTCGGGGTAGCATTCAGTGCAGTTAGACCGCGCCGGGGCAAATCACTTTCAGCGGGTTTCGCCGGGATGGGAGATGGTCCGAACCGAAAAAGCTGAATCCATCTGGCCGGATACAGCTTCGTAGTGGCCATCGCTACGCTTCTTTAAGAACAGCAAGTA
>JARGNK010000036.1:1955-11021 GCA_029213145.1 Rubripirellula sp.
GCCACCCGTTCTCGCAAAACACCCGAATCATGACCTGTTTTCCTTGCAGCGGTCACCACCGGCCCCGTTAAAAAGGTCACAAGACCGGGACCATTGTCATAAAGAGTTGCACCTTGCTTGTAGCTAAAATGGATCACACGGATGGAATCAGGAGTCCCCCCTTTAAGAACGCTCTGCACTTTGAAAACAGTTTCGGTGCCAACAAAACGATCCATTGAAAAATCATCTTCGGGCCAAACTTCGTCGCAAGGTTCATTGCGTGTCGCCGTGGCAATCACAATCAAATCGGATTCTTGAAAGAGCCGCTCATACGGCCAAGATTCCACTTTCCTTGCCCATCCAGTGGAAGGCCCGACGAGCCAAAAAGCGATTGCCGTTACTGCAAGATATCTAAGCATTGCCGACTCCGAAACTGTTCATATTGAAAAGGTCGATGGACACTGGACAGTTGGCGTTGCGACTTCATCACCTCTCTCCCAATTGCGCTATAAAACCGCCCCGTTGAGCAGGTAAGCCATCTGCTAAACCGAATTACCTACGCCAGAGCAATCCTCGTGTCCCGGCGGCCATGCAGTTCCATATCGAAAAATCGCCTTCAATCGGAACACCTGACCCCTTTTCTTTCACGATACCGATCGGTCCGCTCAGGGCAAGACCAACACAACGACTGCTCTGCAGGATTCCCAACTTTGCCCCTGCGAAACACCATTTATGAAAGCGCGGTTGAACCCAAAACAGAAGCAACGTCGAACGCGAATTCACCTTTCGCGACTACAGCGATTATCCAATACAGAAATCTCACGTTGATCACGTCAACATCATGCCCTAAGCCAACATTCATTTTCTCCTCGAAGAAATTCCATCAAGTGCACCGCAAACCTCCACTCCGTCATTTGTCCCGCAAGGAATATGCCATCGAGCGACAGCCCCATCGATTCCAATTCAATAACCGCGACGCGAAGATCATCGCATAAAGACGCTGAGAACTCCTGCGAGTGATCAGTCCTGCCAATCCCCCAGAGCCCGTCGCACCATTACCAACTGACCAAGGTGATACGCGTTATGATCGGCGACTAAAAGCGCTTCACGAAGAATTGTGTGCCCCGCTTGCCCATGCGGAATTGGTGCGAGCAAGTCGGTTGAAGGATCGCTCACAAGACTCTTCATCGCCTTTAGATCCGAACGAAATGCCGCGACGCTTCGATCCCATGCATCCTCGGTCGGTGGAGCAGCCTGACATGGCCAATAGCCATCTGGAAAATCGGGTGACTCATGGCGTCCGTCAAGACTGTATTCAAGGATATCCCACTGACAGATTCGTAAATGCTCAACCAGTTGCCAAGCGGAATGGGGCAGGCCTGCTGGCGTGATCCCACGCAACGCAACCGGCAGCCCATCAATCGCCCGATCAAAGTCCAGGTGAGCGCCACCACCCCGCAACACGTAATTAACATGGTCCCGTAGTTGTTCGTCTCTGCTCACGACTGTTTGACTCACCAGCAAGTACAAGAATAAAAGGTCGCCCATTGGCGACAACGGCCGCCGCTGATTGTACAAAATCCGACACATCTGCACGGCCTTCAGCACGCGCAGGAATTAGGATACATCGCAGGCCCAGATCAGACTTTGCCAAGCACCAATTCAGCAATCAACAGACGTTGAAATTGGCATTACCGGAAACGGTAACAAACAATGAATTCGAGCCACGTGGAACATGGCTCGAACACCAGAGGCTCACCGAAAAATGCCCGCTTTCAACGCCCCTAATTTAATTCCTGCGCGGTGAACGATGACCTGTTCGCGCCTAAATGCGTTCGGCGGTACACTATGGTATCTCAAGTTGGATACTTCAGCATGCGTGACTTCTACTCGATAAACCTCGCTAATCCAGCGTTTTGATTAACCAAGTTCTTCACGCACAAAACGCAAGCATCTTCAAAACACAGCGGTGACGCATCACCAAGGGTGGCGTTCCGCCGAGGAAAACCAAGACGATAGCACCCGAACGCATGAGCTCACGACAAGACTCACCACACGCACAAGCAACCTCGCCGATGAACCCCGCAACACGCTTTGGAAGCAGATCCAGCCAGACATGCCATTACCTTGCCATCATCACCATCTTCGCCTCACTTGGCTTTACCAAGTCCAATGCGCAACCATGGCAGGAAGAATTCGCAACACCGTTTGAGATGAGTGACGGCTGGCAAAGTGCAGATTACAAATCGGTGATTCAATTCTACGATGCGGTTGCGAAAGCAAGTGACCGCATCACGATCACCGAAATGGGAAACACTGACAGCGGGACGCCCCTGCACTTGGTGCTTATCTCCAGCGACAAAGAATTAGAGGTCGGCAAGGTCCTTGCCGACCCGAGACCAGTCCTAATGATCTTAAACGCGATTCACCCCGGAGAACCTGATGGAATCGATGCTTCGATGGCGTTCACGCGTGACCTGGCGTTTGATGACGCAAAGTACGCCCGTTTGCTAAAAGAGGTGATTGTCGCTGTTGTTCCGATTTACAATATCGGCGGAGCGTTAAATCGAAATTCATCGTCTCGCGCGAACCAAAATGGACCGCGAGAATACGGGTTCCGCGGCAATGCCAGAAACTTTGATTTGAATCGGGATTTCGTGAAGTGCGACACACTGAACGCGCGTAGCTTCGCGGAAATATTTCACCTGCTTGACCCAGATCTCTTGATTGATACCCATGTCAGCAATGGCGCGGATTATCAACATGTCATGACAACTTCCCAAAGCCAGAGCGACAAGCTTGGCCTGGAGCTCGGCGTCTACTTGCGTGAATCATTCGAACCCGCACTCTTTGGCCAGATGAAACAGGTGGGATTTCACACAATCCCCTATGTCAACTCAAGTGGCAAACCGCCGGAATATGGCTTTCCACAGTTCCTGGAGACTCCCAGGTATTCCACAGGGTTCGCCGCGCTCTTCCAGACCATTGGGTTCATGACGGAAACGCACATGCTGAAACCCTATCCACAACGAGTAAAAGCAACACGAGCATTCCTAGACGAATCGATCAAACTGCTCGTCACCGAGGGATCGAAACTCCAAGCGATGCGGCGTCAAGATCGAGACAACTACCACCAGCAACAACGGGCTGCAATTGCATGGGAGGTAGATCTCAACAATCCATCTCGACTGGAGTTCAACGGTTTTGCGTCGAGCTACATCGATAGCAAGATCACCCCAGGAAAACGTCTCAATTATGACCGCAGCAAACCGTTCACCCAAGCAATCCCCTACTTCAACCGCTACAAGGTCAGCCAAAGTGTGGAGCTTCCGGCCGGCTACCTTATCCCACAACAATGGCATCAAGTGATTGAGCTGATGAAAATCAATCGCGTGGAAATGCTCACCGTTCAAAATGACAAAGAACTGCCAGCGGAGATTTATCAGATCGAAAAAGTTGAATCACGTGCAATACCATATGAAGGCCACTATCTTCACGACACCGTCGAGTTAACCAGTCGCTCCGAAAATTATTCAGCAAAGGCTGGTGATGTGATTATCCCGATTCACCAAGACCGTGCTCGCTACGTTGTCGAGACCCTCGAACCTGCAGCGATGGACTCATTGTTTCGATGGAATTTCTTTGACACCGTTTTGCAACGCAAGGAGTATTTCTCGCCTTACATTTTTGAGGAAACGGCAGAGAAGATGCTCACAACCAACAAGCAGATCCGGCAAGAACTTGAACATCGCAAGCAGGAAGATGCGTCGTTTGCCACTGACCGCCGAGCTCAGCTTATGTTCCTCTACCAGCGTTCCAAGCACAACGAAGCATCCTTTATGCGGTACCCAGTGATCAGGCTGCTGAGCTTACCAAACAGCAAAAGCGATCCACAGGATTGATCCGATTGCGAGCAAATCCATCGAATGCTCTTTTGTCTGAGTACGTCGATCAACGCTGAAGAATCAACAAATTTGCAACTAAGAGATGCGTTCTTGCTCGATGCATCCTTCGGCAGAATTGCCAAACATGCAGGATCTGTTTGCAGAAATCTCCAATCAACATGCGGCAATACGGGAAACCAGCCTTGGACGTGTCGCTGCCACCGGCCAGACGATTGGAATAGAATGCTGAAATGATTGACTGCACCGCGACTCAATGCCAACACAAGGACGCCGTCTTTTTGGCATGATATGCAGGGTGCTGCGAAATGTTACTGAACTCCCATAACACTACAAAGAACATGCGACAATTTCTTTCTCGGCTCGTATCTATTGCGGTTTTTGGGTCACTGGCTGTGCCAATGGCACTACTAGCGGCGGATTGGTCGATTCCCGTCGCGGGGAATGCGTATCGCACTGAGCGAGCGAATGGTGGTAGGGACATTCAACGCAATGGCACGATTGCTCTGGCCGACACGGACAGCCAGTTCTCAATCTTTTTCCACGTAAACCGCCCAGCCGAACTGGAACTGACAATCGTTGCTCAACTCAAATCGAGCGGTGATCCACAAGCTAACGCAACGCTGCTGACAACTGTTGATGACAAAACATTTCGAACAGACATCAAAAACGGTAATTCAACGACTTGCAGCATCGGCCAAGTCATGGTCCAACAGCCTGGGTACGTTCGTGTAGATTTGAAATGCGATTCAGTTAAATCAAAATCACGTTTAGAGATCAGTGAACTCAAGATTGCATCAGAGACCGAGGGACTAAGCCTTGATTTCGTCAAAACGAATGACGGTAACATGTTCTACTGGGGACGGCGAGGTCCATCGGTCCACCTTCGTTATGAAGTTCCACGAGGGAAAAACATTCGATACGCGTACAGTGAAATCACCGTTCCGCCTGGCTCGGACCCAATCGGGTCTTACTACATGGCAAACGGTTTTTCAGAGGGATATTTCGGCATTCAAGTCAACAGCCCCAATGAACGACGTGTGCTGTTTTCAGTGTGGAGTCCGTTTCGCACAGACAATCCGAATGAAATCCCGAAAGACCAACGAATTGTTGCGTTGGCGAAGGGCCCTGGCGTCCATGTTGGAAAATTCGGCAATGAAGGATCCGGTGGGCAGAGCTATCTTGTTTACCCGTGGGAAGCCGGAAAAACCTATCGATTCCTCACCAAGGTTCTTCCAAACGGGGATGGCAGCACAACCTACACCTCATGGTTCGGTGACAAGAGTGCTGATGAGTGGCGATTGATTGCCAGCTTCCAGCGTCCCAAGACCGATACAAACCTAAGGGGTTTTCATTCATTCCTGGAGAGTTTCTCACCGTCATTTGGATATATCGAACGAGGCGCACAGTACGGGAATGTGTGGGTGGTCGACGAAGAGGGCAATTGGCACGAATGTGTACGCGCGCGGTTCTCCGTTGATGCGACGGGAGGCGGGCGACATCGTCTTGATTTTGCCGGCGGTGCGGATTCAAACACGTTTTTTCTGCGTAATTGCGGATTCATTCAGCAAACAGGAAGTCCTGGCGAAACATTTACGCGATCGTCTTCGAATGCTCAGAAACCTGACATCGCGTTCGAGGATCTACCGGCGCTTGATTCGACAACTCCGATTGCGGATGGCGAGAAGTAACGCACGCGGCGGGCGAGACGGACGGGGCTCACCGCGACTGCAGGCATTGCCACCAGAATTAGAGCGCCAATCCAGCCAACTTATACGAGGCAGAGCGAAGGCGAAGGTGGCCGCTCGATAAAGCGGGCCCGACTACTGAAACCGCTGACACATACTTGCCGGCACTGCAGTCTCAATCATGCCCGACTGCATAACATCAAGGAGCCTTCGATTTCTACCGACGAACAAGAGATGCAATTACCGGTCACCAGCTTGCTGCAGACCGGCTTCTTGGGAGTCAATTTCGCAAGCTCTCGTAGCAGTCGCTGCCGGGCCAGAGACAATCTTTGCACCGCTGAGCCACGAAATGGCTTAGGTCACGTTCACCGTTGAGTGTGCGATTTTCATGCTAGGCACCGGTCTGAACGACTGGCTGTGTGTGCCGATCACTGCACAAAACGACCAATAGGTTGGACACGAGAGTCGCTCGTTGCTCGTCGGTCAATTCTACGATGTTATCGCGTTTGAGATGCTCGAGCGCCATATCAACCATACCGACAGCGCCGTCGACGATCTTGGTTCGCGCAGCAACGACGGCACCAGCCTGTTGTCGCTGTAGCATTGCCGCAGCGATCTCGGGGGCATAGGCGAGATGACTAATGCGGGCCTCCAGGACATCGACGCCTGCCTTTTCCAAACGCTCCTTAATATCATCGCGCAGCCGATTACAAATCTCTTCGGTGTTCCCACGCAGCGAAACATCCTCATCATTTTTAATATCATATGGATAGCGGGTAGCAAGGCCTCTGAGAGCAGCTTCACTTTGCACTTCAACAAAGTGCTCAAAGTCATCAACTTCGAACAGCGCTTCAGCTGTATCAATCACTTTCCAAACAACAACGGCAGAGATCTCGATTGGGTTTCCATCACGATCGTTTACTTTGGACGGTTTGCTTGCGCTTCGAGATCTTTCTTGAGTCACGACCCCTTGATGCTTTTTTTCGGGCGTTGTTCGTGATCCCGTCTCAAAATTACGAACTCGCAGACTCAACTTCTTTTTTGAATAAAACGGATTCACCCAAAAGAAACCGGAATCTTTGACAGTGCCTCGATATTCGCCGAACAGCAATGACACCCGCGCTGAATTGGGTTGGATAGCCAACAGTCCGCAAAAGCCAAGCAAACCGGCCAAAAGCGCCGTGATCCCGAGAAAGATCAAGACCCCGCCAACTCCATCTATTCCGGCACCAACCACGATGACAGGAACCGCCGACAGGACCATCCCCAAGCAAACAAACAGTGGCATCCAGCCCGACTGGACGCGGACCAATTTTTCTACATGGGTTGGCGTGCCCATCTCGGAAGATATCGAAGTCTTCGGGTTCGTCATGGCTTGTTCAATTGTCAGAGTAGCTCAGCGGGAATCGGGCATTGCGGCATTTAGGTAGGGAACAATACCAGTGGACGCCGGGCGGCAAAAGAACGATAAAAAGCGGCATCCAAACCAAAAGCCAAAAGGGGACAGCGATTGTCACGCCAAAAAGCCAACCAATGATAGTCTGGGGACAGTGATAGTCTGGGGACAGCGATCGTTTTGGCACGACGCTGGGGACAGATAGACTGGGGGCAGCGCAGTCTGGGGACAGCGATTGCCGCGCACTGGGGACAGAGCGCAGTCTGGGGACAGCGATTGCCGGGGCGTGGGAGTCTGGCGAGTCTGGGGACAGCGATTGTCGGGGCGGGAACTTCACCCATAGATTTGACTTCATCGAATGTGTCACCATTTCGCCTTCGGGATTGATCGTTTTGGAGATGAAATGCGTGTCGAGGGGAAATGGACGGATTCTTGCCTAATTCGGCGCCGCATTGCCGCACGTTCAGCCAGCTGAAGAGCGTACCACTTGGTCGGGTCTCGCTGTCAATCAGGTCCACATCACTTGGCGAGTGGAGCCACAACTTGCCGATACGCGTCGCCTCACGCCTGAGATTCGTCCGGGTGCCGACCGCTCGTTAAACTTCCTGTCAAAATTCCGGATCAATGTGCACCAAGCTGATGGAGCTAGCCCAATCCGAGCAAAAATTGGTGCCAGGTGATCCGGGATCGCACCAATTTTTCCCTGATGAATCTGCCGTCCCGTCCAATCGATCAACTCCAAGTAACGTCGCAAAGAAATAGACAAGAACCCCTTCACACTCGCTCGTCTTCGATCCAGACTCGGGTTTGGTCCGAGCGGATCTCTTACTTCGTTGATCTCGATCGGACTCATCCAACCGCTTTGGGAGCAACGACGAGTCCGTTCCCACTGGTGGTCGCTGATGTTTTCGGATTTACCTTGCTGCCGCAAGTCATCAATCCGATCTTTTGCACCTGTAAAATCGCTCGTCTCGGGAGTCGCCGCGATTGCCGCGCGAATCGGGTTCAGATCAACGTAGGCAGCGCAGGCCAGTAACCCTGCCTCGTCCAGCAAGGCCTTAGCCTTGAAGCGACTCTCCCAAAAGTGTCCCGAGCATCCGTCTTCGCGATTACTCAGCCGAGCGATATTCTCCGCCGTACAACGCATCCACCAACTGATGTCACTAAGCCGATGACGAAAGTCGGCAATTAAATCTGGCTGATTGAGCACTGTGTTGATATCAGCTTCGGTAGATTCACTGGGCTGATCTCTTCGTCTTCGCTTTGGAAAAAGCCGCAGCCATCTCTCCGCAACTTCTCGATCAGTCCAGGTGGCGACCACATCGGGCCGACTCCGCAGTACGACGTGAAGGTGATTACTCATCACCGAATAGGTTAAACAATCGATCCCGAAGATCGATGCAAGAAACTCCAACCGCTGGCGGATCCAATCACGTCGGTGTTCGTAACACTTTCCCGAACCAGGATTGTTGCCGCAGAGAATCGCACCCCGTACGCAGCGGTGCATGCAGTGAAAGACCTGGATTTTCGCGGGATCGACGACCTCGCCCCTTGCTTGTCTTGCCATCCGAGTGCCCCTTGGAATCGCAAACAAAAAGAAATTGCCCCTGACCGTTTTTGAATTTACCGAAGATCAGAAAGCTGTCAAGCAAAACGATTGTAGTGCCTTTCAGAATCGTTTCATGGGTAGACCGGATTAGGGATCGCAGCCGCTCCGAAACGTATGCACCGAAACTGCAATCTATTTACGCAGCCCTGAGAAGATTATCGTCGTACTTTGACGTGACTGCCATGCCGTAATCTGCGAACGAAACAGTCGCTGTCCCCAGTAAGTGGTCCCCAGCAAGCTCCCGCAGCAAACAGCCGCTGTCCCCGAGCCAGTCGGTCCCTAGCAGTGCCTGTCCCCAGCAGCGACCAGCAGTGGTTCGGTCACTGTCCCCAGCAATTGCACTGTCCCCAGCAATTGCACTGTCCCCAGCAATCGCTCTGTCCCCAGCAATCGCTCTGTCCCCGCAAACGCTGTCCCCGAACCAGTCGGTCCCCAGCAGTGCCTGTCCCCAGCAGCGGTGCCCGCAGCAATCGCTGTCCCCGCAAACGCCCG
>JARGNK010000036.1:11121-36544 GCA_029213145.1 Rubripirellula sp.
AGTGCCTGTCCCCAGCAGCGGTGCCCGCAGCAATCGCTGTCCCCGCAAACGCCCGGCATCCCTCTGTCCCCGGCAGCCCTTACTAGCAACTCGTCGTGCCTGACAATCTGGACTGTCGGTCGCTGTCCCCAGACTGCGTCGGTCGCTGTCCCCAGACTGCTGTCCCCAGCAAGGCACTGTCCCCAGCAAAGCAAGGTCCCCAGTAATCAGGCAAGCTTTTTGCCTACTATCCCATTGACCAAAGATGACGATTCGCCGCCGATCGTCATCGGTGCAACGCCAGCCAATCGCTGCCGATCATCTCGAAAATTTCATGCATCCACGCAGCAGGCGAATTTGGATTTCAAAACGCATCATGGTTCCTGCCTAGAGCAAGAAAAGGCTCTACGCTTGAAGATCAAAGCCCCCCCACTCCTGAGACTAGAGTGCATGAGAGAGAAGTTGCGATTTCGGGGGCTTTTACGTGACTCATCTGGTACAAAGATGCGATTGACGGTGGTCTGCATAAAGGTGACGACTCCGCCCTGGTCTCATTGCTTCCAACATCGACCGGATTTGACAAGTTGGTGTTGATTGCCATTCAGCAGTGTGACGTAAACTGATCCTTTCGAACTGCTCAACTTTTCATGCGAAGATGAAAACTAACTTCCATTTCTCCTTCTTCCTTGGCTTCCTTCTTACCAGCCTGATGTTGTGTGTGGGCGCAAACGCCGCAGAGGAGGTAGAGGATTCGATCAGTCCCAGGTCATTGGTCACCGTGGAGCGTGGCGATCTGCCGATCATCTTGACGGCTCCACATGGTGGGGCTGATTCCATTCCAAATGTTCCCCGACGACAGGGTGAGGGCGTCAAGAAATTCAGCTCACTTTCCGATGTCGGCACTGCACAACTCGGCATAAAACTAGCCGACTCGATCGAACACAAATTCGGAAAACGGCCCTACGTCGTCATTGCACATTTCCACCGTCGGTATATCGATGCAAATCGTCCTATAGATCTCGCCTTCGAAGCAACACCGGCAGCTAAGATATACAATCAGTATCACGAGGCGATCGCCAACGCGAGGCATCAGGTAGCAGAACGGTGGGGCCACGGATTGCTATTGGACATTCACGGCCAAGCTGCTGACCCTCAGGCGATATTCCGGGGAACCCAAAACGGATTAACCACGAAGCACCTCACCAGTCGGTTTGGCAATGAGGCTTTGCAAGGAAAGACAAGCCTATTTGGACAACTCGCGCAGCAAGATTTCCGAGTCATTCCTGCAGTGGATGACACCAAACAGGAACACGCTCGCTACGACGGTGGATTTACAGTTGTCAATTATGGTAGCGGCCGCGGTGGCACAATCGATGCGATCCAGCTGGAACTAGGAAGAAGCTTTCGAAACGCAGATGCAGTCGACCGAACCGCCGAACGCATTGCCAATGCCGTTTTCAATTTTTCGAATGACTACCTCCCACGTCAGGCAATCGATCAAGACAAATTGCCCACATCGAATCCACAAGAATTAGTAAAAGTGGCGGTTTACGTTGACCAAGGCGTTGAACGGAATGTGAATGATCTGTTCAAAGCACTAGCGATGTCACCAGCACTTAGAGTCGACCGAGTGAAAGCGGCAGATATCCGCGAAGGTATTTTGGACGAGTACGATGTCCTGATCCAACCCGGTGGCAGCGGGAGTGGGCAGGCGAGGCATCTCGGTCCGGCAGGCCGAGAACATATCCGCGATTACATTGCTGCCGGCGGAGGCTACATCGGCATTTGCGCCGGTGCTTACCTTGCCTCGGCAGATTACGAGTGGTCGCTCCACGTACTAGACGCCAAAGTCATCGATCGAAAACATTGGGCGCGTGGCCGAGGGGAGGTTGAGATTGGTTTGACAAAAAGGGGGCGAGTCGCATTCCAACAAACCCAACCCAAACTAACAATCCACTACAGCCAAGGGCCACTTTTGGCCCCCGCCGATCGTGATGACATCGAGGACTATCAAGTGATCGCGAGTTACGAAACGGAAATCGCCAAGAATGGTGCACCAAAGGGTGTTATGCAAGGAACCACCGCAATCGCCCAAGGGAAATTTGGCGAAGGACAGGTACTTTGTTTCAGTCCGCACCCAGAAAAAACACAAGGCCTCGAATCACTTGTCCTCCACGCGGTCCAGCAGGTTTGCAAACCCAAGAAGGCGAATCGGCAACTCATTAAGCCGGCCCATTAAATCAAGACCAATTTTTCCAGGCACACAGAGTCTCGCTGGTCCCACATCTACCTTCGCGACCATACTGCAACGCAAACGCTAGAAAGGCAAAGCATCATCGCGGTTTGCATTCGGCGTTTCGTAGCGAGAACAACCAGTCGCTTCCACTGACGAAGCAACCAACTGCAACTGCAACGCCCCCTCTGGATGCCCGTGCCCCCAAAACACTTCGTCGCGAAGCACAATCCCTTGCGAGTTCAATTCGTTATTTGCAGCCAGCACTCATGCTGCGAAGCTCCATTCCTCTTTCGCGTTTTGGACATGGGCTACACTTCAAAGCTCTGAGAGTATCTTTTTCCAAGCCGTCATCGAATCAGTTAGGTTTTGCTGCTTATCCCCAGGCACCGCGTAGCATTGAAGCCCAACGGGTCCCTTAAAACCTAACTTCTTGAGCGTTTGCATCAGCCGTGCCTGGGGAAAATCACCCTGATTCAGTGGCTTGATCAGCTGACCCCAATCTTCTCCACCTAAATTTGCACCACATGTACTGACGGCGAACAAGCGTGATCCCGCGTTCTCTAACACGAGTTCCAGATCCTCCGACCTTTCGTTCTTAAGAAAATGGCAGAGATTAAACATTACACCAAGATTGGGATGAGCGACCGTTCGAATCAACTCCATGGCCTGAGGCATTGTTGCGATCGCATTGCCATGATGCGGATAAATTGCAACACGGATATTTAGTTGACTGGCCATCTCCGCAGTTTCCCGAACGGCTTGAACCGTTTTGGGTGACAGTTTACGGATGGTAATCTCAATCAAGGCATCGCGATTCGCTAGTGGCTTGACAAGATCTTGTGCGAGCGGTGTTTCTCCAACGTTCAAATAGACACTCAGGACTTTCAATCCAGCCTTTTCAAAAGCAGCTACCTGACTGGCGAGTTTATCTCCACTCGCTTGAACCTGACTGATTCCAGCATACCCGAGCTCACGCAACACCCTGGCGTCTTTTTCCGGGGAACCAAACCGAACCCCATTTTCAAAGGCATAAAACGCCGGAGCAAATGCAGGTGTAACGATCGTTGGCGATCCAGGCTGATCGGCGAACACAGGCATCACCATCAAAACCGCCCAAACAACGACGGAACTTAGCTTCATTAACTTCATAACTGCTCCTTGTGTTCTCCTTGAAAGAGATTGCGATCTATTTGAAATTCCAATGCGATTCGCATCACCTAAGAACACAGAATCGCACGGACCACTTGCCGAGGGCATTGCAATGCGCCAGCGCCGCCCGCAACACTTCAAAACCCGCGCTTCGCACGCTGAATTCCAAACGCTGACCAGCAGCGTTTTCTACAGACAAGCGATTGATCTTATCATCTCGCATAGGGTGATCAGTCGAATGATCGAACGACAAACTCACGGTCGCGTCGCAGCAGTTTCCTTTGCCTGAAAATCCCAGCGTTTCCGCTCCACTTCCTTCGCAGCTGCCGGTGCGAGTTCCATCCAGTCGATCAACAATGGCTGCTTTTGCCGAGGTGGAAAGAGACGAAGGTGAATCAGCTTTCCTTCAACCGCAAGTGGAACACTCAATTCCTGCCACTCGCCACCGACAACTTCAAAAGACTGGACTTGGCCAATCTCGGGGAAACTCTTTTGTTCTTCGGTACGCCATTGAATTCGTCCAGTGCCACTTGCCCCAGATCGGACCCGCATCTTGAACTCAACGGGCCCATCCATTCGCAACTTCGCATTCGTTAAAAAAGATTGACGACCGCTCGGAACGGTGATTACCAGCGAATCTAAATCAAATTTGACGGCGGCACTCTTGGCGGCCCATCCCAACAATCCTTTGCCAATGGCATTGGAAGTCTCGCCTTGCTGCTTTGTCTTGCTCCCTTTTTGCTGCGTCTTGCCTCCTTTTGCGGAAGGGGGCATCTTCAAGCCTCCTGCCTGGACGCCGATTCGTGACGGATCAAATTTTGCCGGATCGAAATTGCGGTTTGGTCGTGGGACAACAACATCGGCAGCGACGATGTAATCTTCAATCAGCTTATCGAGCGTCTTAACCTTGTCTGGATACTCGGCAGCGAGATTCCGATTTTCACCGATATCTTCGCGGAGGTTGTAAAGGCGATACTCGTGCTTTCCAGCGTCACCATAATGAAAGGTGCGAATCAGCTTCCAATCACCATGATGCACTGACATCGACGGAGGCAGCCACTGTGGTGTGTTCCCGTGGCCTGGAACATGGGTAAACATTGGCCCGCGATCCATTACCTTGCCGTGTAAAGCCGGCCTAAAATCAACTCCGTCGATCTCGTGATCTTGTGGCCATTCAAGGTTTACCATTCGCAAAATGGTTGGATACAAATCATTTGATTGAATGCGGACATCACTGCGTGATCCTGGCTTTGTAATTCCCGGCCAAACAACCACAGCAGGAACACGAACACCCCCCTCATGAATGCCACCCTTTCCACCGCGCAGCGGATGGTTACTGGTGATGGCAGTGATGTACATTTCACCTGACGCATCGGCTTCCTCAAGCCCACAATGGATGTTTCCGCCATTGTCTGAATAAAAGACGATGACCGTATCATCAGCGATTCCCTCGGCATCGATCGCGTCGAGCAGACTGCCTACAGCATCATCCAATGAATGCACCATTGCGGCATACGTGGGTGACTGCTGTGCTTCCCCACGTTTTACCTTTGCTCGATAGCGATCAATCAACTCAGGCTTGGCACCGAACGGCGCGTGAACAGAGAACTGCCAATAGTTCATCAAGAAGGGCTTGGTGCGATCTCTTTCCTTTAACCACCGAATCGCCTCCTCCGCCATTCGATCTTCGATGTGTTCGCCAACGGACCTTTCTTTTAGGTCAGGATAATCCCAGGGAGCGAGGTAGCTAGTCTTGGGCCCCGGTCCGTACCAGTGCGGGATATCCACATCAAAACCGAGCTCCAAAGCCGAATGTGGCTCGCGCCCCAAATGCCATTTTCCAAAATGAGCAGTTGCATAACCAGCGTTCTGCAACACTTTGGCAAGTGTTGGCAACGATGGATCCAAGCGAGTTGCCGATCGGACGTTCGCACTTTTCTGATGCGGCGGCCCAGTGTCACCGGCAGTTGCTTGAAATCTTTCAATTTCAAGATGAGCCGCCGGCGCCGTCATTCCATGCCGCGCAGGATTCTGTCCCGTCATGATGCTCGCACGCGTCGGCGAACAGATTGGACTCGCGTACGCATTTGAAAAGGTCATCCCTCTCGCAGCGAGACGCTCGATATTCGGCGTTTCATAAAAAGAGGTCTTTCCAAAAAGTGTCGTGTCGGCCCAACCAAGATCATCCGCCAAGATCAGAACAACGTTTTTGCGAGTCTTCGCAAAGGACGGGAGCGTCAAGGCCAAAAAGATGCTCAACAGAAGCAGGAATTTTTTCGTCATGCGTTTGATGTTACCGGTGATCAGAGTGAGCCGCCTGCTTCAACTGTCAGGATGCGATTGCAGGGTGGTGTAAAAGTGCAGGGTGGTGTGAAAATGCAGGGTGGTATGAAAGTGCAGGGTGGTGTGAAAGTGCAGGGTGGCACTAAGCGGCAGGGTGGCACTAAGGGGCAGGGTGCTACGAAAGGGTAGGGCCGTGCGATAAAGCGGATTCCTAAATTCGCTCGGTGACTGGCGATGCCCGGCAGTGCAGAACAAACGCAACTAAAACAGAGTCGCTCTGCAACTGCTTCATGCATGGGGAGTGTTGCAACTTACCATCCAACCGTCTTCTGTTTAGCAAAAATCGCGTTCACTGGACAGAACGTGCCGCATCGACTCGCTCTAGGCGATCGCTACCGCGGATAAAGAAATCTAACGCAAACTCCCCGAATTATTGTGATTTGAGTTTCTTTAGTGCGATTTGAGTTTCCACTCCGGCATGAAGAGCAACCGCCGTTCTTAGCACCAAGGCGTAGGCGGATCTGCCAGTTCACTTTCGATCTCTTCCCATTCCGGTAAAAGGTTCCAGCCACATACGCTCGCGTTACGTTTTCACGCCCTGGATCAGCAACGCGTCAAACACCCCACTTCCTCACAAGATCGAAAGCATGGGTAATAGCGATAACGAGGTGCAAGTAAAACCAAACGCGTCCTGAGAGCATCCCGCTCGCGCGAGGGCGTGTGATCGCAGGGCTAAGAATCGAAATTTGCTTTCGAGCACCGCCACTTCGCACCTGCGACTTGATTCACCTGCGGGCCTCCTTCAGCAAGCTCTCCATGATCCGATCACGATATAAAAAAGCCTGGTCGTCATCCAATGGACAGCTACCAGGCTTGATGCTTTCAGGTGCGAACAACTTGGTACGAAAAGATTTGACCAAGCTGTATCCTCCAACCTTACTGATTCAGTGCCTCTTCAATCGTCTCCTTCCCAGCACGGGTGCCAAGTGCACCCCACAAGCCGTAAGGACTTTCCGATCCAGGAGCCGCGTAATTGGGAGGGCCAGGCCGACGAACGTTTGGTGCATTTTGATTCCCCGCCTCGATGGAGTCGGTAATGAAAACCACAGCACCATCGCACATCAAAACGTGCGCTCCACCTTGGTGATAGCTACTAGGTGGCACAACACCGCGGCCGGTCGAACCAGAGTTCATACAAACTTCTTTGTTCGGAGGCAGGATGGTCGTGATGCCGGTGTACATCGGACGACCGAGCGCCCATTTGAAACCACGCCGATTTTGCGAACCGCCCGAAAGCGCGACGCCCTCCGCCCATTTTGTGGGACGCTCGGGATCAATGAACGGTCGGCAAACCGACGGGTCCAGCATCGCATTATTATTGCCGAGTCCATTATTTCTCGCGTGCAGGCCAGTTCCCTGGATCGAACGATCGCCAAGGTCAGTTAGCATTTCGCCACACGCAATGGTGTTGGAAAGACCATCAAGAATGTCACGGAATTTTGAATCTTTCCGTGGTACAAACGCGCCCCGGCATGCTGCTCGTGTATTGCGTGCCATCCCTGCGGATGTATTTCCGGCATTATTCCTCAATCCATTTTGATTACGGTGGATGGCATCGCCAAGATTACATCCATAGTTGGTTCGGCCTTGAGATGGCAAACCAACTCCAGGATCACTAGGGCAGCGAAGAGTTGGAATCTCAGTCAACCAGGGAGTGTATGGATTCCGGCCTTGGCGACTCAACGCGATGGTCGGCCGAGGGCCCATTGCCGCATAGAGATTATCAGTCGAGACAACAAGGAACGGATTCGAAATATCTTCCCATAACGCCTGCTGTTCCATGAATGGAGTCAGACCAACCAGAAAGCTCAAATCGTTTTGGTTGTTCCCAGGTGGCTCGTCAGTTCGACCAATAGACGGCAAACCATTGAGTCCCGTTCCACCACCTTGCAATGGCAACTGCTTGTAGGCCGAGTGGTAGTTGTGAATTGCTAGACCAACTTGCTTGAAGTTGTTACTGCAACTCATGCGTCGAGCCGCTTCCCGCGCCGCCTGCACAGCAGGAAGCAGCAGCCCGACGAGCACTCCGATGATCGCGATCACGACCAACAGTTCAACGAGCGTGAACCCGCTTTGTTTTTTTGAAATCCGCATTGTTTAGAAACCTGTTTAGAAACCTGTTTAGAAACCTGTTTAGAAACCTGTTTAGAAAAGAACACTCAACGTAGAACGCTGATCAGCAATCGCTGACATCCAAGCCAACGATTAACTGCGTTCGTCGGAAAAGAACAAGAACTTATTAATTCACTCTTCTTCGTCTTCTTCCTCCTCTTCGGCTTGCTCCTCCATCTGGTCGATCCGCTCTTGCTCAGCGATATCGTCGGCGTTCTCTTCGATGTACTGCTGAAGCTCACCATCGCTGATCACCGTTGGCTCATTGCTCCCGCCACAGCCGACCACCAAACCGCAAAAAAGAAATAAGAACGCCACGAAATAACGTGAAAACAACATCTAACCGACCCCTAAGGGAGCTCGAACGAAAGAAAATAGCCCCTTAAGCCTACCACTATTCCCGCTTCGATTTCTTAACAACGAACGATTCCACAGGGAAATTTAAGTTTGCCGTCCGGTGAACTAGCGAAACCAAGCGTTGACCTCCCGATCCTACATCTAGACTTGGTTCTACAGATCATGTTGCTCGGGCTGCTTGCATTCGCCCCCCTCTTCGGGTCGATATCGCCCAGCCCTTCAGGGCAGTCCGAGTCGCTTTTCAAATCGCACTGTTACTCGTCTCCCACCGGCGAAATCTCACCAAAACTAGCAGCTGTTTCCTCGATTCAACGAGTCGCGATCGCCAAATCAACGATTGGCATTTGGGAGCTTAGCTGGTCCGACAGCTCTGCGGCCGCCAACCTCACATGCGTCCCCCTCGCGAGCCCCATTCGTCGTTGATTTGATGGATCGCGATTTCGCGACAATCGCTTCAATCGGCAGCCGGGAAAAACGCTAGACGATAATGGGCCCCAATTCTGCTCGCGCACTGTTCAACCTACAGTTGGCCTCGCAGACTCAGCTGAGCTAATAAAATTTCCTTCAACGTGGGCACATAGTGTGTCTCCAACATGAATCGATGTGGGGGAAGCTGACGACATCCACCCCAAAAACAAACAAGCCCCGGGCGAACGCCTGGCCCGATGGGCACTGGCTAAAGACTATGGCCGCAGATCATCTTTTCCGGCCCACTCTTCCAAGCAGCAGAAAGCGTTGAAGGAACAATGCGGGTCACCTTTCGTCATATCGGCGACGGTTTGAAATCGCCGGAAAAGATCGCGTTTGGCACTGGGCTGATGCCAGAATTGACGGCGATGCAGTTGTCGTAAGCAGTTCCCAAGTCAAACAACCAGCGGCGGTTTGCTAGGCATGGGCTGCGAATCCTGTTGGCGCGAACTTGGTCAATAGCGAAGGGCTTCCCACCTCTGTCTTTCCTAGCGACGACTGGAATGATGTCGAGATTCAAGTCGATCGCTCGGTATCCAAGACACAAGCCGCACGTCGCGCTTTGGCTGCCGAAATCAAAGCACTGAGCGTTCGCCGCGAAACGCTGGATCGCAAGAGCCCCGCGTTCAAATCCCTAAACAAAAAGCGACTGGATCTGCTCGCCAAATTCCAGGCTCTGGCCCCAACAGCACAACCAGCGAGCATCGGCGTGCCTGCAACAAACGGCGAGCAGTAAACGACGATCAATAAACCAATCGCTTCAGCTCGCCTCTACCAGTTTCTTGATCTCACGTTATCCACTACTTGATCGCGCGTTCGCCATAGCCGGCCCACACCCATTCAATGGCGTGCGGAAGGAACTGTGCTTTGGCGTTGCGAATACCGTGACCCGAGTTACGACAAAAGAGGTATTGGTATTCGTAGCCTTTTGATTTCAACACCTCGGCCATCCGGTGATTCGCCGCCACCCAATCGTGCATACCATCACGCATCACATTGGGATTCAAAAGATCGCGATCGCCGACAGAAATGAACAAGCGAATCGGCTTTTTGGGGCTGTTGGGGAGAATCGTTTTGTGGAATCCCCATGCACCATCGGGATACTCAGGGTCAAAAGGCCATGCTTGGTTGACGAAGGTTCCTGAGGTGGTCAGGACTCGCCGATACAGATCATTGCGAAACCAAGCCATGATCAGAGCAGCAGAACCTCCTGAACTGGATCCCATCACAGCCCGCCCCTCCGGATCCTTTGTCAATTTCAATTGATACTTTTCTTCGACACGAGGCAAAACCTCCGTCTCGATGTACTCAGCAAACAACCCCGACATATTGTCGTACTCTCTGCCACGTTGATGCCCCTGAGCGTCACCACCCCCATTTGCCATCTGGATCAAAACGATTGGCGGGATTCGTTCTTGCGCAATTAGATTGTCTAGGATTCGCGGTAGAGCGAGATTCGGTTTCCCCTTAGGCCCATCGTGAACCACCATGAATGGTGTTGTTGAACCCGCCTGATGCTGGGCAGGAACGTAGACGGTAATCTGTCGCTCAAAGTCGATCTCGTGCGTCTCAACGATCAGTGTCTTTGGGTTCTTCGGATCGACCGTGCCAAACTGCTTTCTGGCAATCCCTGGATTAAAGATCTTGGTCTGCCGGGAATCGATTTTGAATTGCCGAACCATTCCACGAGGCACTCCATCGATCACTTGGTTTTCGGGAGCCGGCACATACTCTGGCCCGATCACAAAATTGTTTTGCACATCAATCGCTTTACCATCAGCATGAATGGGCGGATCCTCCCCGGTTTTTAACACAGTGAAAGAGGGTGCATCTGGGGCATCAAATTTTCGGATCGGCGACTGGGCCGGCACCGTCGGAATCATCGCGACCGTGCCAACCAACAACAACATCAATGGCTTCAACATCTGTAACCTTGCGTGGCATTTAAAAAGAGCGTTACGAGGCACGCAGCGTGTTCATCCGTCCGTTGGCGGAGTCGAAACGGGCCTTGTGATTCAACGCGATATCATAGCAGGGCACAGCTCCGTAGACTGCTGCCACCCAACCACGCTTCACCGTGTCACAGCCAGCACAGCAACCAGCATCACGCTAGATTTGGGTCGACCGGTCTGCGATGCCGACGAAAGGCCCGATTTACTCACGCTCCTGTATGCCCTGCTCTTTATTGGAGGCTGGTCACTATTAGAGGCAGGCGTCATGCCAGCTTCCGAGAACCGAAGTGATGATTCTCAGCCTCAAGTACACAACGCGTCGCGTGAATCAAAATGCGAGGGACGCTAAATGCTCACATTCGGGTTGGAAGTTACCAGCGAAAAGCGAGCGAGTACATTTCGACGCCTTCTCGACTAAACCAGCTGGGTAGATTGCTGGTCAGGCAGCCCTGCGAGCTGTCGCGTCGGTTCGATTGGCATCATTTAACGGCAACGCAATACTCTCCGTCGCCCGTCGTCCAAAAGTTTCAATGAAGGCCTCAATACCTGAAAAAGCAACCAACAGGTAGCCAAACACCTCTGCAAACTCTTCGACCAACATTTTGGTCGCCAGTGCATTCGGGTGATCATCAATCCCCACCCAAAAACCTGGCCGATCAAAAATTTGACAAACCGCACAGAGATAAACTCCAGCAACACCAAACATCACGATTGCGGGAGTACGAGCTAATCGCAGTGAGTCGGTGAGCACGGTCTGGCGGTACTTCCAAGCGGTCGCTATCGCGATGACCAGCAAGGGCAAGCCGATCAAATACTTGTGCGCATCACTGAAAAAGATTGTTTCAAGAACTTGATCACACTCCCGTGCTGCCGCATATCCGATCAACGCACCGCAGAGGACCAAGCCGGCCTTGCCATAGTCTGATCGTTTGGCAGCAATAAAGAATGCAGCGGCCGCAAAGGCCGCGAAGATGGCCTGCGACCATTCGACGAGCCCATTCTCTTGACCGATAAATCCTACACCCTGCGACACCAATAATTCGTAGAGCGCCTGCCCAAACACAAAAGAAATGACACCGTAGATCACAAGCCTTCCAGGCTCGCGCACGGCGACTTCGGCAAGTTGGCGCAAATATGTCATTTTAAAGTGACCTAAAACTGATCCGAAAATACTTGCCGCATCTACTGCCAGAGTGCAAAGCAACTGCGAAGCAAGAAAATGATGGAGCTAAACCCGCAGAGCACCGTCTATTGGTCGATTATTACACGTTGATTCAATCCCCTCGCAAGACCGACTATTGAATCAAGGCTGGCATCAAAACCGAGGCGATTAAAATCAGCGTCTACAAAGTTGGGAAATCATCGAAAACGGCTGCCTGAACGCGAAAGCAAGCGATCGCATAAACAGGTTGGAACGAAACCCAAAAGATGAATTGAAGCCCGCATCCGATCGGTCCGCGAAAACCCGATAACGAAAAGGAAACGTACGTTCACAGTAGAATCAGGCAGATTTTCGATACGAATCGTCGGTTGAAACATGCTCCTGTTGCTGAACCTCGATCGCATGCGTTGCCTTGTCGTCGAGCCAGCGTCCAAAGCGTGAACGCGGCTTCATGGGGACGACAACTGGACCCGCGAGATTTTCATTGGATCCTTCCACTGCCTGCGGGAAGATCTTCTCGACAAATGCCATGAACTCAATTAAGTAATCAACAGACGAGATCACGGCGATTTCGACACGAGAATCTTTGCCGCCGTAGATGGGGAGCACACTGCCAAGTTTTGACGCCGCGTCCCTAAGCAAAAAAGTTGATAAGTTCGGACGAACAAGAAACATTTGCAGCGGGAATGCAAGCGACCCCAATGTCGGAATACCGCTAATCCAGATCGCTTCCGCATGTCTTACGTGCCGCTGCCGATCGCTCCACCAATTTGAAATGGTCGCAAGTACCCGCAAACCAGGCAAAATCAGGAATGGAATCAGATAAGATGCTTGCCCGGTTGCCAAGAACGCAGCGACACCGCCAATCTTGGCAGGTACAAGAATTGGTGACAACAACTTCAGAAGCAAGTGTAACCCAAGGCCACGCGTATAACTCAACACCTCAACGCCAATTAGGTCACCAAGTAAGCGATTCGCTTCTTGGGGTGATATCCGATGGTCTTTTTGCCAACGAGCGATGGCTAGCTCAATAAATCGCTGGCCAAACCATGACTGATATCGGACACTAAACAAGATCAACACGAATTTCAGCATCAAGCCATGCCGATAATCTTGATCGGCGGCGAAGCGGTGCACCTTCGATGGCAAACAAATTCCCATCAAACGATGCATCAAGAAACCGCGTTTCGTAATTTTTTGCGTGGCCTCGATGCGTCCCGCTTCAATCCATTTCTGACGAAGCGTCTCTCGATAGCGGCGCAAATGTTGCTCCCGGTACTTCGTGTTGGTTAGACACCGCAAAGCTTTTCGCCGAAAGCGATAACGCCCTAAAAACCTTGACGAAAATCGCCCCAGAGTGGATGGCAACAACCCTGCGTACCAGATCCATCTTGCCGCTCCTGGACGCAGCGATATTTCCTTTGCCTTGATCGGATCGACCACTCCATTTTGCTGCCAACGGCGCAGACATTCCGCGCGGTAACTCGCCAAACCATTCCGCCCGATCAAACGCCAAGGTCGCCGTAGCAGAGCGAGTTCTGACTCCTTCCAACGAGCCGAATGCAGAATTAGCTTTTCGCAATCGTGACGCAATTCATCGCTCGCACCTGATCCAAGCCGGTCATTCAATCGCTTTCGATTCTTAGCAAACCACTTCAAAAGACGGTCCGGGTCCAAATCATCAAAGGGAGGAAAATCCCCCAGCGCTGCACCTGCCACGAGGTAGCGTGGTACCAAAAACGCCGGGATCCCAGACTCTAAATCTATCACCTGATACTGGGAGCCAACTCGTAACAAATTAGCGGTTGAAACCAGCGCTCCCGGCGAAACCTGCCATCCGGAACCGACGAGCCCAGAATCTGCGAAACAAGACTCCAATTGGTGCATTGTTTCAACCAAGGTCTCGATCTCGGCCTTTGACGCGATGACTTCACTGCGTTTGCCAAGCTTGCTGCGAAACCATTGGCGTATCCGATGACGGTTTGCAGGAGCAGGCTTGATCCCTCTCCCATCAACCCATTGTGCGGCTAATACCCAACCGCCTGCCGCCTTGTCGAAGCGAACGTATAACGGCATTGCCACGCCGGCTTTGATGGACGTTGCAGCGATGGCGGCAGCAGCAACGCGGCGTCGATAAAAGCAAGCCAGGACCGCATCACGATTGTGCTGGTATGCGAATGGCGACTGAAAAGAAAACCGGTAGATGAAACGGGTCAAACGCCCGGGCACGAAGACCTTTTCAACGCAGAGCAGCGTACGTCCATCTGCCCATCGAGCCTCGACCAGTCTCGCCTGCGCAGCACGCCCTTGGCCGAGCGTCCGGAGGATACGAATGTGGCTCGGTTCAGCGAGGGGATCGCATCGCGCCATTGATAATTTGACCGGTTCACCGTGCATTGATTCAGTGATTTCGACAAAAAGTTGACTCCAACCGTCCTAATTCGTTAATTCGATGAACTAAGTCAAGGCAGATCAGCTGATCCGTGCTCGAAAATGCCCCAATCGCCATTTCTGGGCAGCCCCCATCTGCCATTTAGGGCATCCAAAGGCAATTACTACCTACTTTTCAACCATCCGAACTCTTACCGCCCGTTGAGCAGGAGACTGTATCGGTTGAGGTCGCGCCACCTGAGGCGACTCAAGACGGCGGGTTTCTGGCGTCGGCATAAGGCTCAAGAACAGAAAACAGCGGAAGCATCGACTTCCGCCTGTTTCATTCGGCGTTCCCGGCCAAATATGTATTCTGGATGGCAAACACACCACCGATCAAAAAGATCCACATCCTCTGTTGCCAGAACACGTTCCTGTTAGAGCAGGAATATCTTTGTCGTCAAATCCACGCCCACTAACGAAGGCGGCCCTGCGATAAAATCACATCGCCGATAAAATCCGATCGTCTGGTTTTTAGGCAGGAAATAGTGCTAGCCGTCGTTCAAACGCGAATTGAATCGACCTTCGCGGCACCAGACGAGACAAACAGTGGTCGTGGCTTAACAGCAGGTACGGGTTGAATCACGTCGACACATCGGCATCTTCGATCGAGAAAAGCCGAGTAAAATCAACAGTAACGGAATCAGTTCGCTTTCCCGATCCCTGCAGTCGCCGACTCACGGCACGAACCATTTTTATTCGCTGGGATTTAAACTAGAACCTTGAATGATACGCCCCTTCCTCAACCACAGCTCATGAGAATCCTCAGCCCATCAATTATGTTTGCGATCGTGTTCCACGCGATCGCCGCGTTTGCTGACGATCGCGATACGCCCTACGCGATCAATACTCAACCTGCTGGCCAGCACCCACCGACAGCAGAGGAGTCCGCTGCTGCACTACAACTACCAAAGGGTTTCAAGGCCACGCTCTTCGCTGGCGATCCACAGTTACACCAGCCGATCGCATTCGAAATCGATGACCGCGGTCGTTTGTGGGTGGTCGAGTGCTTCACCTACGAGGGCAGTAACTACGACCTGAGCAAACGTGACCGAATTCTGATCTTCGAAGATACCAATGGCAATGGAAAGTTTGATGAACGGAAAGTTTTTTGGGACCGGGGCCAGCGTGTCACTGGTTTGACGCTCGGTTTCGGTGGCGTCTGGCTGACGAGTGCCCCCAATTTACTTTTCATTCCGGATCGCGATCACGACGATACGCCCGATGGGCCCCCCGAAGTCCTGCTTGAAGGTTTCAGTACGCTGGCGAGACACAACATGGTGAACGGTCTGCGTTGGGGGCCGGACGGCTGGCTGTACGGACGGCATGGCATCACTGATACTTCCACTGTCGGAACGCCAGAAACCCCACTCGGCAAACGAATAAAGCTGAACTGTTCCATTTGGCGATACCATCCGGTCCACAAAACATTCGAGGTCGTCGCTAACGGAACCACCAACCCTTGGGGCCTCGATTATGACGACCATGGACAATGGTTCTTTACCAACAACGTGATCAACCATCTCTGGCACCTCGTTCCCGGCGCGCACTACGAGCGGATGCACGGTGACGATTTCAACCCCCATTTGTATGAGTTAATCCGACCGACGGCCGATCATTTCCATTGGGACACGGACGGTGGAACGGGTGACGCATCGAATCAAAACCGAAAACAATACGATGGTCGCCACAATATTCATGGCGGTGGCCACTCGCATGCTGGAGGCATGATCTATTTGGGTGACAATTTTCCGCCGGACTATCGCGGTTTGATGATGATGTGCAATACACACGGGCGGCGTTTGAATGTTGATCGCTTGGTCCGCGAAGGAAACAGTTACATCGCGACCCACGAGGATGATTTTTTGATCTCCAAAAATGAGTGGTTTCGTGGCGTTGAATTAAAATACGGCCCTGATGGCGGAGTCTTCTTATCTGACTGGTCCGATCTTGGGGAGTGCCACGATCGCGACGGTGTCCACCGAACGAGCGGACGGATCTACAAAATCACCTACGGGGCGACCGAACATCGCGTCATCCATTTGCAGAACAGCACGAGCATCCAGCTTGCCGAAATGCAGCTTCATACCAATGATTGGTACGTTCGCCGCGCCCGCCGCCTGCTCCAAGAACGGTCTGTTCGCGGAGAGGATCTTACCGAAGCCGAACTGACGCTAAAAAACATTTATCAAGATAGCGAGGACGTCACTCGTCGCCTCAGGGCGATGTGGGCGCTGTATTCAATCGGCAGCTTGAACGATGCGTGGCTCACCAGTCAACTCGATGATGCCGATGAACATATCCGTAGCTGGGCAGTTCGACTGCTCGCTGACGATCCATCGCTTACCGACTCGACGATCAATCGATTAAGCATGCTCGCCAAGAGCGAGCCCTCAGGTCTGGTGCGGCTCTCCCTCGCATCAGCCCTCCAACGAATACCAACCACGAAACGCTGGAAGCTTGCCACTCACCTGTCCCAGCATGGCGAGGATGCAAATGACCGAGTCCAGCCACTCATGATTTGGTATGGAATCGAAGCGGCTATCCCTGAAAACACCATGCGATCCTTGGCACTCGCCAACGCAACCAGAATTCCATTGATCCGAAACCACGTCTCGCGTCGAATGACCGAGAACATCGATGATGATCTGCAAAGTGTCACCCTGCTTGTTGCTCAGGCCGCCGGTAAAGACAGCTCGCATGCAGCAGACTACCTTGATGGAATGACGGCCGCATTGCGGGGCCGGCACCGCATGACTGCCCCACAGAATTGGCAGCAAGCGATTGACGTTTGGTCTAAACTCACCGCTCAGCAACTGGAACCTCGTTACCAGGAGCTTTCTGTGGTCTTTGGCGACGGGCGTGCTGTTGACGAACTGCTTGCCATTGCCCGAGATACTGGGGCAGATGCGACTGCTCGTCGCAACGCACTGCAAGTCGTGCTCAACAGCGGCCGTAAAGAGACGACATCAACCTTACTGAAACTCAAGAACGACCGCGTGATTGGAGCGGACGCCATTCGCGGCTTGGCACGCCATGAAGATCCCCAGGTCCCACGGCAACTTCTGAGCATGTATGGCAACGCAAAGCACGATCATCGACCAGCGATCATCAGCACACTCGCATCACGTCCAAGTTACGCAGTCGAGCTGCTGAAGGCAGTTGCGGCAAAACGAATTTCGCCGCAAGCAATCTCCGCTGCGGATGCAGCGAACATCGCAGCTCACAAACAAGACGCACTGACCACACAGCTCGAAGAATTATGGGGTGCTGTGAATACGACCCCTGATCAGAAACTTCGCTTGATCGATCAGTATCGAACGCAACTAACGAAAAAAAGGTTGGCGGACGCTGATCAACTGCAAGGCCAGCGTGTCTTTCAGACGGTCTGTGGTAACTGCCACAAAATGTTTGGACAAGGCAAATCGATCGGCCCAGATTTAACTGGTTCGAACCGAGACAACCTCGACTATCTCTTGGAAAACATCATCGACCCAAGCCGTATTGTGCCCGCTGAATTGCGACAATCAGCAATCTTGTTGACCGATGGACGAATCATCAACGGAACCATCATGCGTCAAGACGAAAACACATTGGCGGTCCAAACCATTTCCGAAGAAATCCTGGTCCCCAGAAATGATGTCGATACCATTCGAAAATTATCGAAGTCATTGATGCCCGACGGGCTGCTGACACAACTCACCGAGCAACAAGTCATTGACTTGTTCGCTTATTTAAAGAACGCAACCAGACGGCGTGCCACGGAACCGCAAGCGACTGAACCGAGTCGAGATCGAAGTTAACGAACTGGCATTCCTCGAGTTCACCTTCCTCGAGTTCACCTTCCTCGATGTGAGCTTGGACGAATCAAGCAAAGGGTTGCAAAAGGTGGGCATCCTTCCTCGCTGGCTTGCCCGCGGCTCTCCAAGCTCCAATGACGCTTCCTGGTCGGCTAGACCAGAATCGGCTAGGCCAGAATCGGCTTGATCACACGCCCTCCCACGTCGGTCAAACTCTCTTCGCGACCTTGATGGAAATAGGTCAGTCGTTCGTGATCCAACCCCAGGATATGTAAGATCGTTGCGTGCAGATCATGCAGATGCACTTTGTTCTCGACCGCTTCAAAACCGAATTCATCTGTTTTCCCGTAATTGATGCCGCCCTTGACGCCTCCACCAGCGAACCACATCGAAAAACCGTAGGGATTGTGATTGCGACCGGGAGCATCCTTGCCTTCGCTGAACGGCATGCGTCCAAACTCTCCGCCCCAGATAACCAGCGTGTCATCCAGCAGTGAGCGGCGCTGTAGATCGGTCAGCAATGCAGCGATTGGCTGATCAACCTCGGCGGCGTGTTGACCATGATTCGATTCAATGCCTGCATGTGCATCCCAAGTTTCTTCCAGATGTCCGCCGCCGGAATAAAGTTGAATAAAACGAACACCGCGTTCGACCAGTCGACGGGCGATCAGACAATTTCGTCCATATTCGTTCGTCGGATTTTTACCCACACCATACATATCCAAGGTGGCCTGCGATTCCTGCGATAAATCGACAGCTTCCGGAGTCGCCGATTGCATGCGATACGCCAACTCGTAACTGTCAATCCGAGCCGCCAACTCCCGACCTCCCGGCCGAGCGTCAAGATGCCGACGATTGAGTTCGGCAAGCAAGTCGAGCTGACTGCGTTGAGCCGTTTTCGTCATGTGCTGCGGACCGCGCAGATCCAAAATCGGATCACCGACCGGTCGAAACAGCGTCCCGGAATAGGTCGCCGGCATGAACCCATTTGCCCAGTTCGGCTGACCACTAATCGGGCCACCACGTTTATCCAGCATCACAACATAGCCAGGCAAATCTTCATTCTCAGTGCCAAGTCCATAAACTGCCCAACTCCCCAACGATGGTCGGCCGATCAATGTCTTGCCAGTATTCATCGCAACTAGCGCCGATCCATGCGCATGACTGTCGGTGTGGCACGAGTTCAAAACGCACAGTTTATCGGCATGCTTGCGAACATTCGGAAAGTAATCCGAGACGAGAAGGCCACTCTCACCGCCGGGACGAAACTTACGCCATGCCGGTGTTAAAAAACCAACTTTCCGTCCACCTGAGTTAATGTACTTCCGATCTTGAGGCAAAGGCTGGCCGGCGTATTTCTCCAGTTCGGGCTTGTAATCGAACGTATCGACTTGGGATGGAGCGCCATTCATCGTGAGGAAGATGCACGCCTTCGCCCGTGGTTTTAGTACAGGTTTTTTTGGAGCCAGGGGATTCAAACTTGGATCATCATCAGCTGCCAGTGCCGTTGAGCCAAAAAATCCATCACGCCGCAAAAGATCGGCTAGGGCCAAGCCAGTCACACCATGTCCCATCTGCCAAACAAACTGACGCCGGGTCTGGCCGCAAGGATAGAACGTTTTCTTATGCATGTCGGTCGCCTTCAAACACCGTACCGGGCTCTAACTTGCTTAATCAACAAACAGAAACTCATTGGAATTCATCAGCACATGGCAAAGTGATGCTAAAGCAAGAATCTCCGGGCTCACTTTCTCGGGAATTTCCATCGGCACTAAATCAAGTCCGTACCGTTCCGCCAAATCCGCTTCTACCAAACAACGCTCTTGATCGCTCAAGCTGCGATTGTAGATCCGAATTTCTGCGATGTCTCCTTTCCAGTATTCACCATTGATATTGCCCTGTTGCCCAATCACCCATCCGGTGTCCAGGCGACGCTGGGCCAACGTCGGTGCAGAATTCAACAGCCGGCCGTTCTGGAAGACAGCCGCCAAGCTGGAACCGTTAACGGCGGTCAAGACAAACGGAACCGACCGATTCACCACGTTGCCGGCCTTCGAGAACGCATCGCTGAATCGCACGGTATTGGTGCCCGTCAGACCCAAAAACAGTGAAGTAGTTGCATTTCCCATCGCGCCATTCCAGTTCGAAATGACTTCACGATTGCCCGATCCATTCTCGTCGCTCACAACACAAACAATCGTATGCTGTTGGGCCTCCAGAATCTCACCAGAAAGAAACATAAAACGGCGCTGTCCATCGAACCGCAAAGTCGGTCTGCCACCCAATCCTTTGCGAACAAGCATCGGCTGCGATTTGGCGTCTGGCTGAGCTGCATCATGGCCTCGGCCAGAAAGATCAAGAAGCGAAGCCACACGCGATCGCTCTTTGTCATTCACCACAGCGTTATCCGCGCGAAGATGCAGGACAAGTGACGTTTGAACCATCTGACGCTCTTTGTTGGCCAGCTCTTGATTCGCCAGCTTGCTGGTCACAATCGCGTCAGCTGGGGAATTCCCTCTGCCAGAAAATGTCCGAGCTTGTTCCACCAGATGCCGCACCGCGGCGTCGAGCTCCCCTTTCGATGGCTGACGTTGCAACACATGCGACCACGCCTGTCGGATCTGTTCCTCCCGGTCGGATGAGCCCTCCGAGATCATCTTCGCCAGATGCTCGCTGCGCTGATGCACAAACTGATTATTTAGTAACGCCAAAGCCTGAGTCGGAACGATGGTCACATTACGTTGACCACAACTCAGGGTGGGATCGCATAGGTCAAAAGTCGTCATCATCGGCGGCAGTAAGCCACGCTTGAGGTACATGTACAGACTGCGGCGTTTCTGTTGCTCCGGTGGTGACGCCTGCCAGGCGGAGGATTTCCGTGACAATCCCTCGAGTGCCTCCGGACTGATTGTCGGTTTAAAACCTGGTTTGCCAAGCTGCAAATCAAGTTCACCGGAGACAGCCAACAGCGAATCACGCAGCGTCTCGGCATCCAAGCGTCGACGCGCAAATCGCCACAGCAGCCGGTTGGCCGAATCACGTTCCTCAAGCTCCTCACCCTGGGGATGAAGCACTGATTGCTGCCACGTTTGGGATGTCAGGATCCAACGATGAATGTCCTTGATCCGTTGCCCACTCGACTGAAATTCCGATGCCAGCCAATCAAGTAATTTTGGGTGCGTTGGTGGATCAGCCAAAAAGCCAAAGTTGTTCGGGGTGCGGACAATACCCTGACCGAAGTGGTGCTGCCACAACCGATTAACCAACACGCGTGAGGTTAACGGGTTTCTGGGATCCGTGATCCACTGGGCCAACTGCAACCGCCGATGGGATGTCGCGACGCCATCGGGTGGTGCATGAAAACGTCGTTCCAATGCAGGAACAGACGAGAGAGTGGCAGGAACTATTTCTTCCATCGGATGATGCCGTTCACCATTCTTCAACAGGTGCAATGCCTTCGGCGATGGTCCATCATCTGTCCAGCCCAGGACATCGTTGAAACCTAGCTTCTCGGCCGTGGGCCCCCCCAGTTCGCCTGTCAGCAAAGGACCAGCCCAAAACGCCGACGCCATCCGGTAGTAATCCTCTTGAGTGATTGCGTCGAACTTGTGAGAGTGGCAACGGGCGCACTTCACGGTTAACGCCAAAAACGCCGACGATGTTGTGTGAACGAGATCCTCCAATCGCTCATATTGATAATCAAGTTTGTCATTGGGTTCGTCATTCCAAGTGCCCAGACGCAAAAACCCAGTCGCGATCACCGACGCCTTGCTGCGGTCTGGAATCTCATCGCCAGCAAGCTGTTGCATCACAAATTGATCGTAAGGCAGGTCACGATTGAACGCGTCGACAACCCAGTCGCGGTACTTCCACGCGAACGGCTTTTCTTGATCACGCTCGTAGCCGCTGGTATCTGCGTAGCGAGCGAGATCTAACCAGTACCTTCCCCAGCGTTCTCCGTACTGCGGCAGGCCAAGCAGCCGATCGATGACTTGCGGCCAAGCCGTGTCGAAATCGTCGGCAAGAAAAGCTTGAATCTCCGCTTCGGTCGGCGGCAAACCAATCAGGTCATAATACAAACGCCGGAGAAGGGTGCGGCGATCCGCCCGAGGTGCAGGCGTGATCCCCTCTGTTTCCAACTTGGCCCACACAAAGGCATCGATCGGATTGGCTGGCTGAGGCAGCTTCGCAAGCTCTGGTATCGCAGGCCGTACCACGGGCTGCAGCGACCACCAATCGCGTCCAGCCCGCACATCGTTCGTCCGTTCAAAGTAATCAAGCTCCCGACGGTCCGGCCACTCGGCACCGTTGATCAACCACTGCCTGATGCGTTTGATTTCGTCATCCGGCAATTTCTGCGACCGTCCTTGTTTTTCCGGAGGCATCTCTCCATCAATGACGCGTTGCAGCAACAGACTGTCTTCCATTTTGTTCAGATCCAACACCTGACCGGAATCGCCACCCGCATGTAGACCTGCACGTGTTGTCAGCAGCAGTCCGCCCGACGGGTCCTGCCCCTGATGGCATTCGACACAATGCCGAATCAGAAGTGGTGCCACATCAGCCTCGAAGCCAGGCGATCGCTCTGCCCCGTTGACGTTACCCCCGAAACCAACACACAGCGACACGAAAACCCAGACCACGCACCGGATAGGCGTGTGAGCGATAATGAAATATTCACCGAAGACGCTCGGCATGCTGTCGCAACGATTTGTTGGTCTACTTAACATCCGATCACAATCGCCTGCATTCAATCTGGTTCAATCTCGCACACGCATCGAATCGGCGGATCCGCCTTCAGGTCGGGCAAATTCCATTCCCCCTAAATGGATCAGCAACACTCAATGCTCCGGTTTTGAATCCGGTCCGCATCCCGGTCAGCCCCAACATAACGTCCCAGCGAGAGCCGTGCGAACATTCAGTTCCACACCGAACTCCACGCCGAGAACGACTCGATCGAACGCACGCTCAACACAGTAGTAACTTAGGCGAGATCGAACTTGTAAAAACAGACGCTTTTCATGGATCGAACAAGAGTGTTGGCCCAACGGGAAAACGAAAACGAGAATACGACGCATTCAAGTCTTCAAACGCCGGGATTCCGGAGGCAGCATTCAGATTCTCGCCACGAATCAACAGGCTGCGGTGGACGATAACGCCTGGGTGGATGACCGGTGAGAGGCCATCGAAGCTGGCAGGATCGCGAAAACGGTCACCGTCGGCTGCCTCGGTCGACATCAACAAAATGTATTTGACGTTTTGCTGAAGTCGGACAGGTTTTTCCAAACGGATGTAACGAAAAGTGTTCCGCAACTCGCCAGCATTTTGGGCCGTAACAAAACATCGCGCGATCTCGATCGGCGGGCGAGCATCATTACCCGCGTTGCCCCGGAGAAGCCGCAGTCGATGACTGGCTGACATTTGGCGATTTTTATTTTGTGACGCCAGCCTGGAGGCTTGATCGCGATCCCGCTCGGTTGGCACCGCGCGAGCAGGGCGACTCGCAATGTCCTTGTCATGATCATCAAACATTCCAAGATGCGTCACACGTCTCTCACCGCTACCAGCTCTCAATTGAAATTCAAATCCGATTTCCCCCGTGACATCATTTCGCAAGTTGTGCCATCCTGGACGGACAATCAACGCCGGCCCCAAAGGCAGTTCCAATTCCCTGGCATACCCCCGATTGTGAATTTCCAAAAGTGTGGCCGCTAAATCCTCAGCAACATCACTTGTTGAATTCGAATTCTTATCGCCGTCCTCGTAAAGATTATTTGCCAGGTCATAGAGGATCGTTGGGCGACAATGACCGCGTGAACCATCCGCAGACCAAGCCGCCCAAGGCATAGCGAGCCCACCATCAACAATCAACTTGTGCGGCCCTTGGCGGATCGCCAACGCATCGTTGAGGTACGGTGGTCCCAAATGGCAAAAAAAGACTCTTGGGCGTGTATCGGGAGATTCTGATGCTTTTTTTGCGTCCTGCCAGTAAGCGAACACATCATGGCTGTCCTGTGCTTCGTCAGCCGTGAGTGAGTGGCCAACAATACGCGCGAACGTCGCATACAAATCGGTCAGCGTCACGATGGATCGGTTTAGTTTTCCACCGGGCAAAACAGCAGGCCAAGAAACCACAAAGGGAACTCGAATACCACCTTCCCAGAGTTTCGCTTTCTTGCCACGCAGCCCACCACTCTGCTGATTGCGGCCCAGGTTGTCGCCAATGTTCGGTCCGTTATCGCTAGTAAAAATCACGAGTGTATTCTCGATCAGCTTGTGCCCGGCCCAACGAGGATCGTCGGTCGTCTCGAGTTGATCCAAAAGCCTGCCTAACACGACATCATTCTCCAGAATCATGTCCTCGCGATCGCCTGCCCTCACGGAATCGCTGTAATGGCTTTGCCCTTTGATTCGAGTTCCGGCAATTTCATCCGGTACAGCGTAATCCCCGTTTGGATTCCTTTGAAAATGATTGGCGTTCGGCACATAGTAAAGGAAGAAAGGTTGATCAGTTTTTTTGGACTGACGATCAATAAATGCTTCCGCTTCCTGGAGGTACAACGGCCCAAGACGTCGCAAATCCCAATCGGGCGCCGCCAGGATGCGTCCTTCACGTTTCTTCATTCCAATCAACTTCATCCGACTGCGGTCAGTGAAGATAAAGCGATCATCACGAATCAGAACACGTGGCTCTGTGTCAAGCGGGTCTTCCGTGTTGCCGGGGACGCCAAAGTACTCATCGAAACCGTGGTGGGTTGGCCCGTCGAGTAGTGGCTTGGTGAAGTCAACATCGTGAAAAAAGAAATCATCTGCAGGTTGCCCCTCACCGTCATCAAATGAAACACCAACGTGGTATTTACCGACCCCGGCAGTGCGATAGCCGCTGGCCTGCAGCATTTCAGGCAGCGTCGTCAACCCCTGCTGGATCATCGGAGTATTGGGACCATGCGGTAGCCAGCCTTGGTACTTTAAATACGCCCGATGAGCAAAACGCCCGGTCAACAAAGAGTATCGCGTCGCACTACACATCGATGCCGGTGCGTAACCGTCCGTAAAAAGGATGCCCGCTCGGGCAAACTTTTCCAGATTTGGAGTCCGCAATGTTCGTTCGATCGGCGCAGCGGCCCGATTGAGCCGCACTCCCAAATAAGCACTGGTGTCTCCGATTCCCATATCGTCCGCCATCATGATGATGATGTTCGGCTTCAACGGTCGTTCCGCCGCCAAGATTGGTTCAGTAAAACATCCCCAGCAACCCGCCAACAAGACGATTGCTCGGGTCAATTCCAGCACCGGATTGAATTCAACTAAGTGGGTGAAATACCGGCCAACGGTAGTTCCCCAAACTGGTGTAGTTCCCCAGGCTGGTGTGGAGCTCATGGCTGGTGTGGAGCTCATGGCTGGTGTGGAGCTCATGGCTGGTGTGGAGCTCATG
>JARGNK010000036.1:36644-50131 GCA_029213145.1 Rubripirellula sp.
GCTGAGGTGGAATCCTCAACTGGAACGCACGTCAAAATTTTTCGCATCTGCTGCTAATCTCGCGTTGGATTACTGACGGTTCGTAATGACGTTTCCCTGCTTGTCGATCCCAAGTCGTTCAACCACTTCGTTTTTTCTTGTCTCTTTCCACGAGGGATTCGACATTTGGTCTTTGCATATCGCGGTCTTGGCCGCGTGCTCGCGTCGTGCCGCATTTAAATCTGCCTCCAACTTGGCACGTTGCTTTGCGACGTCCGCTGGATTGCGGTCGTTGAGCGATTTCGAATCACGCTCGAAACGCTCAACCTTCTTTTGCAGATTATCGTCTAACCACTCAAAGTAGGCAGCGTAGACCACCGACATCTCGCCACCCGCTACTTGTTCGACATATTGACTGCGAACTTGCTCTAGCTCATTTACTTTTCCTGGCATTCGCGCGAATAGATCCTGCTGCTCGGCATAGTCCGTCGCCACATTGAATAGCTTCATCTTGCCAGAATTTAGATGCCGCATCAGTTTGAAATCGCCTGAACGAATCACACTCATCGGTGGATGAAAATGGCAGGTGTAATGAAAGATCAAACCAGGGGCGGCGCGTTGAACCTTTCCTCGATCGCCATCCGAAAACACTTCTCGCAGGCTACCACCATCGACTCCGTCCGGGAGCGGCATCGTACTGCCGGATAGATCTTGCAGCGTGGGAAGCAGGTCCCATTGCACGACGGGAACATTGCATTGGGATCCGGGCTCGATTCCAGGTCCGGACACCACAAAAGGGACCCGAAGCCCGCCTTCAAACGTTGAACGCTTCCCTTCCTGCAAAGGTCCCTGGAAACGATTACCGGCTTCGTCACGACGACCAACGCCACCTCCATTGTCCGACGTAAAAAAAACATAGGTATTGTCGAGTTCATTTGTTTCAATAAGTGCATCCAAAATCGCACCGAGGCTTTCATCAGCCTCTTCGACCATCGCTGCGTAACGCCATTCCGGAAAATATTTCTTGTACTCCTTCTCTTCCGGGCCAACATTTGGATTCCCCGCCGCAACCCAACGTCGACGGCATCGCTCGATTGCGTCTGGCGATGCCTGATGCGGAATGTGCACTGCGTAATGAGAAACCATCAAGTAAAACGGACGCTTACCGGCATGTTCATTGACAAAGTCAACGGATCTTCGTGTCAGATCAACGATCCGCTTTGGATTGTCGGCCGGGATCGGAATTTTTTGCTTGATATCGATGTACGAACCGTGCCCGTTACCGTTGGGGCCCTTGTCAAATTCATCAGTCAGATCGTAGCCCGCGTCATCCATTCGACGCACGCCCATCCCTTTACCGAAATGCGCAGTCACGTAACCCTTGCCGGCAGCTTTGACGACAGCCGCCATCGAAACTTCATCGTCCCACCCTTGAGGACGTTGTTTCTTCGAAAGGACATCGAATACATTTCGGTACTGGAGACGGGCGGACGTCTTCCCAAACTGAATACTGATCCGGGACCCAGTACACGTTGGCGTCGGCGCATAGCCGTTGGTGAATCGCATTCCCCGCTTCGCGAGTCGTTCCAACGCAGGTGTCTGATAAAAATCGCTCGCTGAAAGGGGCTCGTCATCCATCATACGAACAGAGGTGTCGGCCCAGCCGAGGTCGTCCATATAAAAAATAACGAAGTTGGGACTCTGCGATCCATCGTCGGCAAACACCACCCCAGTGAGTCCTCCTCCTATCACAGCGAGCCCCGCCAGCCCAGCGAGCCCCGACAGCCCCGCCAACCCAGCGAGCCCCGACAGAACCTTGATCCGAATCAGTCCAGTAAGCCTAGTCAGCGACAAGCTAACAAAGCGACCGGTCACAAAGTGACGATTCAATCGCACCATATGGATGCCTTTCTTGTGACAGCGTTGCTGAAGAAACAGTTCGCTTAGGATGAATTGCACTCATTCCTGCTCAAATTCTGCCAAAATTTCTAGAATGCCAACACAAGCATTCTCTTTCGGGATCATTCGCACCCGAATCGCATCGCAGCGGACAGGCGCAGCGGGATGCACAACGTTGTACTGATTTGCTCTGGTGTCATAGCGGTCGGTCACGTACAGCTCGAAGGGCTTCCATTCGCCATTCTGCTCGACCTCAAGTGACCATTCGGCAGGGAACTTGACATCAAATCGGTCCTGCATCCAGTAGACACCAATACTTCTCAGGTTCTTCGTTTTCTGAAAGCGAGCCTCAACCCATTGAGGCTTGCCTTTCTGCGGGCGGCTTGTCCAGCGAGGCACTTTCTTGCCGCTGGAATATCGCGGTTCCTTCCCGTCCCCCACCGCGGTAATCGTGTCATCGGCGAAGGTGTGTGACGCAGTGACTTTCGAGAACAGGCTCTCCTTCGGTAGCAGATGAGGATCGTAGACAGCCAGCTTTGCATTGCGTGGAAACCAAACACTCATCGAACTAACGCCTCGATTGTTCCATGCATAGTAGGGCGTCAGGACGAGTGGCGTCTGTTCGACCGATCGATTCGCGGTAACGGCTTGAGCCGCCAGCTGAACTTGCAGAAACGAGCCGGCGTCGATCGTCTTGGTAGAGATTGTTGCATCCTTTACGTCCGGATCGTTTTCGAAAAAGAAACGCTGGGTCGCGCCATCGTTGTCGACACCTTCAGCGCACAGTACAAACGGTCCGCGGGTCAACGCTATACGCTGCTGGTTGGCTTTCACCGATGGGTGACATTCGTTGACACGAACCGGCATCGGCAAGGTTAGCTGCACACGGTCCCCCGGTTTCCAGCGACGATCGATCGCAACAAATCCCTGCTCGATCTGCAGCGCAACAGCCTCACCATTAACGGTCAGACGCACCACTTCTTTGTTAGTGTCCCCATAACGGTAGAGCTCTCCGGGAACAAATTGGTCACGGGCCCAGGTTGGTATTCGCAGAAACACGCGAAACTGCTTTTGCTTGGCGGGATTGATGACCAAACTGATTTCCCCATCATTGGGATAGGCGGTCATTTGCTGCAGTTCAACTTTCACATCATCGAGCGTGATTTCGGTGCGGCTCTCGGCATAGAAGGTGATGTAAACGTCACGATCATCGTGCGCGTAAGTCATCCCGGGAACCTGCGGCAGCAAACGCGCCATATTGGACGGACAGCAGGCTGTCCCAAACCAAGGAGCTCGTCCCGCCGTGCCATGGTTGAAAGGCTGCTTGCCATCCGCGTCCAACGGATTGACATAAAAGAAGCGATTGCCCTCAAGATTGACAGCCGCGAGCACGTTGTTCAGCAGCGCCACCTCGGCAACGTCGAGATACCTTGCGTCCTTGTGCAAGAGGAACATGCGATAGTTGAACAACACGTTACCCACCGCAGCGCAGGTCTCGTTGAACGCATCAGCATTCGGCAATTCATACTGAGGCCCAAATCCTTCAATTCCATGCACGGCCCCCAACCCGCCAGTGATGTGCATCCGGGTGTTGGTAATGTCACCCCAAATATGGTCGAGTGCTTCCCCATATCCAGGATCTCCGGTTAGGGTTCCCACGTCAGCCATCGCCGAATAGAGGTAGGTTGCCCGCACGGCATGACCGACAGCTTCTTTCTGGTCGATCACCGCAGCGTGCTGCTGTGCATATGTCGGCGACATCACCCCTTCGCCGTCGGGTACGTAAGTGTTCCCACGGATTTCGAGAAATTGTTTCGCCATGTCCAGATAGAGTGGCTTACCCGTGACACGATGCAATTTGACCAGAGCCAGTTCGAGTTCCTGATGCCCAGGCGCCTGGCGGATCGGCTTGCCTTCGTTGTAATCGGGATCGCCAACAAAGAAGACATCGTTGATGTGCTGCGCGCTTTTCTCGGCAACCTCAAGCAATTTCGTCTTCCCGGTTGCCTGATAGTAAGCAATCGCAGCCTCATACAGATGACCAACGTTATACAGTTCGTGGCTATGCACAACGAACGTGTACGGAGCGTCTCCCATCATGTTCTTTTCTTGCCCAACACCTGTTGTGTGTGACGGATACAAGTAACCATTTTCCTGTTGCGCACCCGCGATGATGTCAGCCAATTCGTCGAGTTTCGCTTCCAGTGCCGAATCACGCCGTAGCTGCAACAAATAGGCGGCACCTTCCATCACCTTGTAAAGATCCGAATCGATGAATCGGTGCGGCCGATGATCATTTACTTCCTTGCCGGCAAGAAAATCACGTGCGGCCTGCAAATGTTCAACGCCAGGCTGTGTGCGTTCAAATGCAAATGGCACCAGTGTCTTGCGTTGAGTTACCAACCGGGGCCGCCAGAAGTCGCTGGTTATCTGAACTTCATTGAAAGGCACCGGCCGCAACGGATAGTCGGCAACGGCAGTGCCAACCAACGTCAAGAGTATTAAAAGTGGCAAGATTGGTTTCCGTTTTGATCGCAACACAGTGCCGCTCCAAGTCAAAAAATACGAGATATCAAAGATAAAAAAGTAATACCGCGGCCCACAATCATCATTCGTCTTGCGTCGGCAATGCCAGGCCAAAGCCGGGCGCGCTGGATGGTCGATACTGAGCATTCACGATCTTGTTTTCACCAAAGCCGACATCACCTCCCTGCGTCGTAACACCCTCAATCGTCGGAGCATTGCCATAGGCACCAATCAGGTGAGCAGTGTAGGCAGTCTTCAGTGCGCTGCCCCAGGTGTGCGGCGAAGCACCGACACCTTGTCGGACCAGACCCGGCATTTGACGACGCCACTTGGTAAATCCATGGCCGCAAATATCTTCCAATCTGACGTCCAGCGTCTGAGTCTTCTGAAGTTTTTGAAGCACAGGTAAATCAGGCTTGGCTTCGCCGTCAGCCCGTAGCGTCTCTGTCCGCCCGTGTGCGAAAAGGTAATCTTTCAACTTGGTCCAATCAGCAAGGGTTTCATGAAACGGCTCCTCGATCCAGAAGAGCGGAACATCCGGAATGCCCTCAAGGAATTGAATCATCGTTTCAACCGTGAAACCGTTGTTGCCATCGACCAAGATGCCAACATCAGGAAACGACTGGTGAATCGCGTTGACAGCGTCGATGTCACGTTGCAGGCCCGCCTGTGGGGACATCCATTGATTCCCCCGTCCAATCTTCACTTTGAATTGACGGTACCCATAGTCGTAGTCCCAACGACAGTTCTTCAGGACTTGTTCGATGCCAGCCGGATCGTCAGCGGGATCGAGGTCGTCAAAGTAGATCATGCCGGAATAGACCTTGGTTAAAAACGGCTCTGCCACCCCCGTCATTGCCCAAACTGGCTGATCAAGAATGACACCCGCCAGGTCATGGAGTGGTATGTCGATCGCATGATAGGCTTCGGACCGGATGCCGGTAGCAGGATCAATTAGCTCAGCAACGTTTTTTCCCTGCACCGCTTCCAAAAGGTCTTGGGGCTTTCCGGTCTTTCCCTGGGTTTGCCCCCAACCGCTCGCACCCTGATCGGTATGAAGGACGCAGACTCGCAATTCGGCAGGCCCCCTACCGTGAATTCCCTTGCTGGAATTGCGACCGACTTGGCGAGGCCACGGAACACTGACCGTCCGGAATTCGACCCGGTCAATTCGATGTTCGGTCAAAGGCGAATCGGCAGCTTGCGCAGAACTGGTTTGCATGACGCCAGGACCGACGGCCGCAGTACCGATCGCGGAAGTGCCGACCAATACGGAACGCCCCAGGAACCTCCGCCGGTTCATCGATCGCTGGGAACTGTCATTTGAAAGACTTTCGCGAGACATCTTCATGCTAATCCGCTGAGTTCAGAGGCGACGTTGCAGGAATCGTCGAATCCGGCAGCGTTAAATTGAAGCTTTGTATGATCGAGGCCGCACATCCATAAAATCGGTGCGTAAAGATCACGCACATAAATCGGCTTTTCGACCGCCGGTCTGCCGAGCTCATCTGTTCCGCCATAGACGGTTCCTCGCGGGACGGGTCCGCCCGCCATCCACCAAGTGAAGGCGTTGCCATTGTGGTTTGGATTCCCTTTCCCGCCGCGACCCATCTCGCCTCCCCAGCCCACGAGCGTTCTAGACGACAGATCGCGTTCAAAGCTGACAAGATCTGCCCGCGCGGCGGTGAGCCCCACTCCGCTGGCAAACGCGGCCCACAGCCGAACGTCACAAACTGGCCCCGTGACAATGGAACAGAAGGCACGAACGGCGCAGGCAGAGACAACCAAGAAAGTAAGCCGCTGCCTCATTCCTGCCCTGTTTGATCGAGAGAAGCAGTGTAGTTTTTCGCCTCCGCTGCGAGCTGCACCACGCTAGGATCAGCCTGCTCCAAGTATGCGGTAACAGCCTTACCCGCTTCCACGACTGCTTTGTTGCGAAGCTGGAATTCGGGATCGCGATTCAGCAACTTGCGATTTTCCTGACGTGCGGCGACAGCAGCATCAACCGTTTCAAACGCCTCTGGAAAGCGATTTTCGAGGACCGCTTGGAGTCTTGCCGTTTCAGCAACTAACGCCGCAAGTTGTTTGTCAGCATTCGCTTCCAATTGAGCACGCACTTGCCCAAGTTCAGATGAATATCGTTGTTTGGCGATCCCATCTTGCTTGAGACGAGCGAGTTCAGGCTGCGTGGACAAGACGTAATCGTCCTCCGCACGCCGTGCCTTGTTTACCGCGATCTCCATTACCTTGAAAGTCGCGTCGTTCGCCCTGATTTTCTTCTTTCTAGCTGCAAGCTGCTTGCTGAGCTGTTTATGGGTCGCGAATGCTTCGGGGTAATCAGCATGCAATGCCGACTGTAACTTTTCACGTGTAGCAACGAGTTCACGGTAGCTTGGATCGCCAAGGGTAAGCCGGGACTTCAGATTCGTAGATTCGTACTTGTAGCGATCCACCGGATCGCGTTCGACACGACCGCGAGCATCCTGAAGCTCCACGAGACCCTTTCGCACCTTGGCCCAGTCATCCCGCTGACCAACCGCCTTCCAAACCCGAACGTTATCAATCGATGCACCAGGTAGATCAAACTGAAATGCAAAATACCTGCGGGTGCGATCAATGATTGGGTGCCTGCCGACAACGAACTCGTCATCATTTAAGTGGGCGATAACCTCGTCATTCCAGTATTCGACGGTCATTGTCTGCCATTGATCGGACTGCGATTGACCGATCTGCGATTTGCGAATGCATTCGCCCAGATGAGCAGGAACCATTCCAGCCTCACGATCGGATGGTGTATTGACTTGGAAATGCTTCTGGCGAATCTGCGTAATACTGTTGTAGTGACCGCCACTGCCGGTCACGAGTCGAAGATCGGTCGTATTGCCCGAGAGCTTGAAATCGAACTCAACGATGGTGTTGTGAAATGCGGGGTCTTTGAGGAAGACGCGTTTCGATTCGTCCGGATTGACCGTCGTCCGCACGAGAGCTCCGTCACGTAGTGCGAAATCGGCCTTGAAGAACCAACGATCAGACACCGTAGCCGGCGCAAAATCCTCAGAGAAAAGAAGTTCTCCGGGAACACACATCACCGCACTGGGCGAGGATGGTGCCTCTGCAACAACCGTCACACTGATCGCAACGATGCTGAATAGGGAAAGAACGGGCCGTAATGCCAATTGGTGCACGCGCATTTCCAACTCCAAGCCTTCGTGTGTTCAACTCTTTTTTCCAACTGCCAATCGAAAGTTGATTCATCAATGACTCGAAGTCACTTGTTGAGAGCCTTCAATTGTTTCCGGATCATCGCCGACTGCTCAGCATCCAAGATTTGCCAGCAGGCAAGCCCGTTGCCAACCAACTCCCACTCATCGAATTCCCAGACGACAGATTTGTCTTTGGTGATTTCGAAGATTTGAGGATTCTCCTCACCGGCATGACAATTTCCGGCAACGAGATTTCCATTTGGCAACTCCTGCAAAGCAGTCATCCAACCCAGCGTGATTTTTGAATCAGGAATGGTTTTGGAAACCTCCCAAACGATTTTTTTCTCAGGAGTCACCTCTACCACGCTGTTACCACTGCCAGAACAGATCAGCGTATTTCCGTTTTTCAAGCGAATCGCACCAAACACGCGGGTACCAATCTCATATTCCCACACAACTTTTCCCTCAGAATCGTATTCCGTCACGACCCCCGGATTTTCAGCGCACGCCAGATAGTGGCCGTTGTCAAGCATGCGCATCAACCGAGTGTTTTTGCGGCCGCCTTCACCGAGGGGCACTTGCTTGATGATTTTGCCATCCTTGTCGACATGAATAATCCGGCCAACACCACTCTCGACAATGACCGTTTCACCGTTGTCCAATCGAGCGAACGCGTGCACATCAACTCGCTTGCCCTCATTTCCGTTCATCACCGCGCTGTCGTATTCCCACACGACCTCTTTGTCAAGCGTGATCTCTTTTGTCTTTGTCCAAGAGTCATGAAACAGAATATTTCCGTTTGGCAGCAGTTGAACATCGTGGTGACCTGCATGCCCTCGCTGTGGCCCCGCCGTATCGTGCTTCCAAATTACTGTCCCATCCGACTCACAAATGGCGAGCACGTTTTTTCCGTAAGACGCGCCGACAAGAACCAAACGGTCATCGGTATCTGCAAGAACTGTCGTGCTGGCTAACAAGCAAACGGCAAATACAAGCGAGGCAAAATGATTCATAGGACAAAAGTTCTCTGAAGTGAATGACTGGGCGATCAAGCAAAAACCGACGAGATTGGAAAAAGGACTATATGACTGTAATGATCAACGGGTGATGACCAACGGGTAATTGAATAGATAACGGGGTATCTAGAAGAATGACTGGATCAACGGAAAGAAGCAAACTCGCAAGATTAAAACCCCACTCAGGTTCCATTCGGATATTTGAAGGACAGATTTTCAATGACCCCTGAAAAGTGGTTTGGAGCACTGTAGTCCCCAACGGGTTGCTGCATGTCTGCGCCAACCTGAATGGAATCGACTGGCTCGTGCCGCATGACTCCCACCTGTTCCTTATCAACAAGTTTGCCGTTCAATTTCAGAAACATCTCCCCCCTAGAATTCCAGTTCGCTTCAAAATCGGCAGGCGTGGTGATCGTAACCGAAGAACGAACGACCGTACGTTTACGATTTACACACACGGCAAAGCACAACTGCCCTTTATCCAGATAGATACTGTAGCCAGATTGATCTCCGCCATGGGCCAAGATCACGCCTCCGGGGAGATTCGGTTTCTGAGAAACTCGCGACTTCTTTGGGGAAACAGGCCGAATCGTGCCTTTGATTTGTAGCGAGCGGCCACCAGCAACTTTCGGCGCGCGGAATGCCGGCAGATCGAGCCACGATTCGCCATCCAATCGAATTGAGTTGGTGTCACCGTCTGCGCCATGGTTGATAAACCTCAACAACTGGTTACTGGCGAGAATCGCAATGGTCGCGCGCGGCGCGGTAAGCGGGGCGTCCTTATCAAAGTCAAATCCTACGTCGTCAGCCCAAGTAGAAATCTGCCGTGCCATCTTTGCAGCGATTGCTGGTTGCTCTGCAAGCAGATTGGTTGTCTCACCTTCGTCAGCTTCCAAGTCGTAAAGTTGCGCTTCGCTACCATCTGGGTTAACGAGAAATTTCCAGCGACCATCGCGCATGGCGAACGTTGGACTCTGATGCTCCGGCTTACCACCTTTGAGAATTGCATGCGGGTGACCATACTGCCAAAAAACGGGCGTGGCACGGCGGGAAGCTCTGCCCAACAGCACGCGGCTACGATCCAAGCCATCAAGGTCGTTCTCCACTGAAACTCCGGCAATCCGACAGAGCGTTGGGGAAACATCAATCGCGCTCATCACGCTGGAACGATCTTCGACCCCAGCCGGAATCGTGCCTTTCCAGCGAGCGATGAAGGGCATGCGGATACCACCTTCGAACAGTGACCATTTACGACCGCGGTAAGGACCAGTGAAACCCGCTGGTGGTCCGGTCTTGTATTTTTTCGGCCAATCAGTGGGGCCATTGTCACTCGTGAACAAAATCAGCGTCTTCTCCCCAAGCTCCAATTCATCAATGGTCGCAACGACCCTCCCGATCTGTTCGTCCATCGCTTCAAGTACCGCGAAAAAGTCACGAACATAAGGATCGGGTGACACTGATTTAAATTGATCAGCACTCCCTGGTTCCGGCACATGCGCGTCGTGAACATCGTTCGGAAATAGCCGGACGTAAAACGGGGAATCACGATGCCGTCGAATGAAATCGATGGTGCGATCCGTTTGAATCTGCATTCTCTCCCATCGCTCGCAAGGGATGATCTTTCCTTGACCAAGAGCCCGAGCCCGCTCGACCCCCTTTGCATTTGAAATGATCCGATCGCCTAATCCCTCGAACGACACTAGCGATTCGTCAAACCCGTAAGCCTGGGGCAGAGGCGCGTCATCTACGTCACGGCCTCCACCCATGTGCCACTTACCAAAATGCGCGGTCGCGTACCCAGCTGCCTTAAGTTTCTTAGCGGTCGTCGGTGCGGAGGCGTCAAGGTAATCAGCCATTCCACGATTCGCATTCCCGGCACGGGTATTGAGGAACGAATGAATTTTCCAACGTCCCTGGTATTGGCCGGTGGTCAGCGCCACTCGCGAAGCAGAACAGATTGGAGAATTGACGTAGAAGTTGGTTAATTTGATGCCTTCTGCCGCGAGCCTATCGATATGGGGCGTCTCAATGAGCGGATTCCCAAAACAACTCGGATCCGCAAATCCCATGTCGTCGATGAATATGACAACGATATTCGGTCTCTCCCTTTCCTGTGAATCTGCAAAGGCCGATGCAAGATTGACCGAAAGACAAAGCAACGCAAGGAAGGTCGAGGCGTTTCGTTTCATCGGGACACTACTTCTTTGAAAACTTCTTTTCTATGGAAACTTCATTGACTGTTTCTACTCGGCTTCAACAAGCACGCGCAGTTGATCAAGCTTTTGAGGAGCCACTTTCAGGTCAAGGATCAACGTTCGTTGATCAGCGGCAAGAATCACGCGATCGAATCCTGGCCGATCATCCCCTTCCGGTCGCGGCTCGACGGCACGGGGTGTCGGATAATCGACATCCGGATTTCCAAAGAGCGCCTCTGATTCTTGCAGTAGCCGTGTTTCAGTAATCACACCAACAATAGCGTTTGAGAATGTGATCTGCCCACGAACTTCACGCTTCTTGTTCGGAAATCTCTCGGATGCAAGAGAATCGAATTGCAACAAGTAGCTCGTGACACGCCGCCCTGCCATAAGCGTGTGTTTCTCGCGATACCGCGACCTCACATATTCCCCAGGGTCTCCTAGGTCCACCCGGACCACATCTTGCAAAGTCACACCACTGCGCTCGGGGAACACGACGAGGTGTTCATTGTCAGCATAATTACCAGGATGAAATTCTGGTCCCGGAGAAACAAAGCGAACTGCGCCTGTGGTTTGAAGCACGCCGGAATTAATCGGCCACGCGTTTTCAAAAGGCTTTACCTCGTAGTCCGCCGCGTCAATGGTTGGTGATTCCTCCGATGCTCGCACAGCCTCTCCTTCGCGGACCAGTGTCGACGGATTTGAAATTAAACCCTTCTTGCGAACCGAGACTTCTCCCTCAAACACAACCACATCCGTCGTACCATCATCCGCTACCGCAACACCGAATGCGGTACCCAGATCGACAACGCGAGCGGTATCCGTATCCACAACAAAGTCGATCGCCGATTCGGGAATCCTGGCCGTTACAACTCCTCGCAGCAAAACCACCCGCATCTCATCGACGAGGTCAACTGTCGCTGGCCCTTCCACGACGACCGTCGCACCACTGTAAAATTCAAGTCGAACCAAACCTCGATCGAGGTTGAGCTGACCTGAGACGACTTGCTGGCCAGCACGAATCGCGATGCCGTCGTCGTAAGCTCCCACCGCCTGCGAAATGACGGCGATATAGGGTGCGCTAGCGGATTCAGTCGTTGATTCAGCCATTGATTCAACCGGCAAACGACTCCACCAGTGCGCAAATCCGAATACCAGCAACAAGATCGTCGCCGCCAACGCGGCATGAACCAATGATCCACCGGGGAATCGCGAGAACCAACCGGGATGGATCGCCTGCTGTGACATCGCTTGATGATAATCGACGTCGCGACGTGGAATGCAGTCAGCTAACACTGCCCGCAGCGCTGTGTGCGTGGCGATCTGGTCGAGATACAACTTCCGCGCCGCGTCGTCGGATTCGACTCGCTTCAGTAACTCAGCCCGCTGTTTATCGTCTAAAACGCCATCCAGCATTTCCTGAATCAGAACCGTCAGTGATCGATCATCGTTGCTCATCCGGCCGCCCCTTTTCCAAGGTGTTGCTCCACGCAGTCAGCCAGTAAGTTGCGAATCCGATAAAGAACCTGCTTCATTGCTGAAGCGGTTTTCCCTACGTCCTCAGCCAGTTTTGCGATCGAGATATCTTTTCCATATCGCTTGTGAAGCAAGCTCTTGTGCTCATCCGAGAGTTGCTCCACGCATCTACCCAACAACTGGATCCGCTGCTCGGTGTCCTCAGCCATCACCTCCGCACTTGGAGCGAGCTTCTCGGCAAAAGATTCGTGCAACACCAATCGGTTCCGCTTGCAATCACGCAGATGAGCCAGCACTTGAAAACGTGCGGTGCTGTACGCCCAAGACTCGAAACTCGCATCTAAATGAAAGTCGTCCGCTTTACGAATCAAAACGAGATTTGTCTCCTGCAACACATCCTGCGCCGCCACTGGGTCAGCCAACAAAGACAGGATGTACGCACGCAATCGGTTCTGAATCGCCGTGACAGCGAGGAAGTACTCGTCCGAAGTCATGTTTGCTACGCGATAAAGGCTGATGCTGATCCCCGTCGGTAATAAATACCGCGTTCGCCCTCAAGGTAACGCCCCTCCCCTGGAATTTTTCAACAGACAAAAACCGAGAAAATTACGGTTCGAGCCAGCTGCTCAAGGATCAACGATCAAGGCGGCGTTGCGGGGGAGCGACATATGGGTTCTGACTCGGTTGGCCAGCTACCGGCATACCGCCCAAATCGCCTTCGCGGGAACCGACACCACCCAATGGATCGCGATCGATGAAGACGGCAATCAAAAGCAGCGAGAGGACGACGACACCACCCAGCGCGGAGAACAGAGACAAACCAGTAATAACCACCGGATAATTCTGCTGCGGCACATATCTCACCAGCACCACCTGAAAAAGAAGGTGTCCACAGCTTATCACCAAGTTGATCACGATACCCGCGAGCGCGTAATTTGCGGGCCGCCGATAATCCTGCCGATAGCGAAGAAGAATTACGATGATCACGATGAAGAACACGCACCGTAAAACCAATGGCGACGCCGCAAGAATCGCAAACAACATGCTGCCCACCCAAAACGTACCGAGGAAAAAGGAATCCTGCTAACTCACGCCTGCCAACGTCGCGCTGGAATTGCAAACCCTGTCAGATATGCCCGTGATTCACTAGGATACAGGCAAAAGTGACACGCCGATCGTCCTTCAATCAAGAA
>JARGNK010000279.1 GCA_029213145.1 Rubripirellula sp.
AATTCGAGTCCCTGACTGTAGCCCCGCTTCCATTTTCGCCCACCCACGTATTTGAGATTCGCCAAAACTCGTCCACACGGATGATCGTACCCGATCACATTGAATACCAATCCATCAAACGTCACGACGTAGTCTTTGTCATACAGCAATTCAGGCTCGCCTCAACCGACAGTTAGACACGGAATCGAAAACCAGGACCGGAATTCCAAGTTTACAATGATTTCGTCGAACGTACCGGAAAGTGTCCAGCGGCACTTATGGCAATCAGCTTTGGCGATCATTGATGGTTCGCATGTTTTTGAAAGATATTGCATGGGCGATGGCGAAATGAACCGAAATCTGTCGTCTGGAATTCTGACGCTGAAAATCTTGCTCATCCCGTAATAGGGAGTGCCGCTGTTACAGCGGTCCAACTCTAAGACACACTGATTACCCTGAAACGTCGACCGAAGTTGGCGAAACTGGGGACAGGCCAGACGCATGCAGAAACAAAGACACATACTGGGCCCCGCAGACAGGGACACAGGGAGAAAGACCGGGACACAGGGAGAAAGACCGGGACACAGGCTAAGGACCTATCCGAAAACCCATTCGATCATGGATAAGCGCGAAGTGTCGTAGCGGAATTCGTCAAGAATTTCGGCGGTTTCCGGTGAGGGCCGAAAGCCTCCACGGCTTCCGCTACTCGTTTTCGGACAGGCACTAAGTTTATCGCGAAGTTGCGGCAGAGCATACGAATGAGATGTCGGCGGAGGGATTGAACAAAAAGAACATCGCCTGTCCCGTTCGATTATGTTCGATTTTTCTGACCCCGCGACATCAGGCAACTTAATCGTTACGGCCTACGCTCTTGACGACTTCAACTGGCTTGACGACTTCAACTGGACAATCTTGACTCGCTGCATCGGGCTCAATACTTCGACTTTCGCCGAATAGTCTTGCTTGCGAATAGCCAGCAATGTACGACAGTTGCGAAAGAACCAAAGCAGCGGCAACTCTTGACTGCTGGCCGAATGAACCACCTGGCACAGGGGCTCGGAGATGCTTGATTAGTTGACCATGGAACTCAAGATCTACCTTCAGCGGCCTATGTCCACGCTGAGATCGAATCGCGTGATAAAGACAGGCGCCACGGCCATAGTTCAAGTGCTGCTTCATAAAACTGCCGAAATTCAGGCGGTGCAGATGGTAGATAACCGATTTCGGCACGTACCGAAGGCGATATCCCAAAGCCAGCCAGCGTTCACAAAATTCTCTGTCTTCCGCCGCGGCCAATGCGAAGCGTGAATCGAAGCCACCGACATGTCGAAACAATTCCGCATTTAGGGCTAGATTATTGGATGTGAAGAAACCATTCGCCGATTCAGCTGAATTAAAGTGCTTATAGACGATATCGACAAGAAACTGACTTGATGTTGAGTACGGATTCCGGGAAAGCCGATTGACTGTGTGACCGCCGACCATGTCTTGGGGATGTCTTGAAAGAGACTGAGCGATCGTCCTCAACCATTTCTTCGCTGGTCGGCAATCGTCATCTAAAAACGCGAGGTAGCACCCGCGTGCCGCCTCCGCTCCTAGATTGCGTGCGGATGCTGGCCCACCGTTGTCCTTCCGCAGCAGGGTGAGGTTCAACCTCTTGCCGAATGGACTAACAACTGAGTCCATCGCTTCGGGTGAACCGTCGTCCACCACCACGACCTCAAAATCACTCCGCGGAAATTCCAGTCTCGCGACCCATTTCAGGCAGGCACGTAGGTGCTCAGGGCGACCATATGTTGGAACGACAATGGAAACCTCCATTTCGAGTACCTTTCGTCCCTTATATTTCTTGCTCAATCACAAACGCTAATCCATGAATTCATCGGCAGTGACAGTCGCATTGGCCAACTCGTGTTTGCCGAATCTCCTCGCCTGACCAAGCGGCACGCGCACCCCCACGATTCCCGCATGCGCAAGCAATACCAATCGAACAAGAACGCATGAGTGAATTTCAACCGGTACGGTTAGGAAGTAATATAGTCGGTGCTGCCGAACTGCGTCTCTAAAATACTGGCGCAATCACTCAAATAACGGTCCGCATATCGAATAACCTGACGTGGCATGACCAGCAGAAATCACCCCATCGCGGGATGGACAAGCTTTAGCCCTGCTAGTCGCTGAGTCACGATTGAAAAACAAAAAGCCACGTGGATTTGGACTAACAATAAGGTGATTAGGAATTAAGGTGCCCCATACCGTTTTCTGGGGTGCTGGTGGACTCTTCTCCCGCTGTTTCTTGCCTTGCGATTCCACGGAGACGCATGCCTAACTACAAATCGGGTTGAGAAAAGATGCAAGAGTGGTCGCAACGCCAACGAAGATCCGGATGAAATCCCAGGTCGCATCGGAGCATTAGGAGCGACGTCGGTGCCTGCTTTCGTTATCGTGTCAGATGGACTGCGGCTTTCACAGCATCGGAATAGGGAACCGGCGTACGCGTCTGAAGACCTGAATCGAAACAACTTGGCAAACGAATCAAATCACATCATCGAGCGACGAAGCCATGGCAGGGCGACCAATCAAACGCATGAGTGAAGAAACGGATTTTACGCTAAGGGCTGAATGAATGACTGACTCTGAAGATCAAGATCCGGCAACTTTAGGCGACATTGATGCTCCCTCCTGTGGAAAAGGAACGGAGGCCGATGCGACTGCGGAAACCATCTTTGCCTCTCCGCCAGCCACGGCCGATTTGCAGTCCTCCGGAAACGAACTTCATACATTTACGAACACGAAGGATCAGGTGAAGGCAAAGCTCGCACCGGGACGGTATCGCATGATGCAATCGCTCGGCAGTGGAGCGATGGGCACGGTGAAGCTGGCCGACGATTTACTGATTGAGAGGCAGGTCGCGGTAAAAACCCTGAAACCTTCCGGAGCGAGTTCAATCGGTGGCCGATTCTTGCATGAAGTCAGAATGCAGGGCCAACTGCAACATCCTAACATCGTGACAATTTATGACGCTGGTCTGGATGAAAAGGAAAGCTATGCGATCGTAATGGAGTACATTCGGGGTGAAAATCTTGCCACGATCATAGATCGCTTGCGCGATAATCGCGTCGTAGAACAGGAACGCTTTCCTCTGGAAGCACGCGTTGATATTTTTGTTGCCGTTTTAAACGCACTGTCATATGCGCATAATCAAGGACTGCTGCATTGCGATGTTAAACCGGCGAATGTGATCATCGGCGAACATGGTGAGGTTTGGCTCGCCGACTGGGGAATCGCTCGCTCGAAAACCACTCTTCAGAAAAAAACTGCCACCGCTGATTCGGATTCCGCTCGAAAAAATGCAGCCGAAACCCTGCGGGAATCGAATGGCAATAAGGAACCGACGAAGCCCGCGATATTTGGCACACCGAGATACATGTCACCGGAACAAGCCAGTGGCAATCTTGCTGAGATCGATGAGAAAAGTGACATCTACAGTGCGTTCATCCTATTATTTGAGTTCCTCACTCTGAACGAGTGGATTTCGAGTCAGCTGACGTTGCAAGATACGCTGGCAGCGGCCCGAACCAAGAGTGTCCCGCAGATCGCCGATGCAGTATTCGATCAGCAGGCGAAATCAGTCCCCACCGAGATGCGTTATTTTCTGCAAACCGGTCTAGCCCATGATCGGAGTGAGCGGTTCACTTCATGCGAACACGCCCTGTGCGAGTTGAATCGAATACGGGCGGGCCGGTTCGCCGTCCGCTGCCCCATCACTTTTGTAAAGCGAATTCAAAACTTGCTTGCAGATGCCATCGACCGTTGGCCGCAGAGGGTCATCTTTGCTTTACTTTTATCCGTGATCATTTGGGGACTGGGGCTTGCCGGGGGCATTCTCTACGCCCTGGGATGAATCGAGTGACAAGCGGACTGAACAAGTGGGGCAATAAGAAAACCTGTCCCCCTTTTTCCGGCCGCCTTTGCCCGGCAGGGCTCTCTGCCGGGCAACACATATCGTTCTACTTCAGCCGGTTAATCACTTACCCGCATTCGAAGACTCGCTCGCCTTGGGCAGGACCCAGTCAGGTCGCGGGAAGTGACACGTATAACCGTTTGGATACCGCTGAAGGTAATCCTGGTGATCTGGCTCCGCTTCCCAGAAATCGCTTGCGGCGGTGACTTCCGTCACGACCTTACCAGGCCATTTGCCGGATGCCTCCACATCCGCAATCGTATCGACCGCGACTTTTTTCTGTTCGTCATTGGTGTAGAAGATTGCTGACCGATACGACGTCCCTCGATCGTTTCCTTGACGATTCAATGTCGTTGGGTCATGAATCTGGAAAAAGACCTCAAGCAATTTCCGATAATTTGTTTCGGTAGGATCAAAGACGATTTCGATTGCTTCGGCATGAGTCCCATGGTTCCGGTAGGTTGCATTCGGTACGTCACCGCCGGTGTAACCAACACGCGTATCAATGACTCCCGGTAAATCTCGAATCAATTCCTGCATGCCCCAGAAGCATCCGCCGGCAAGGACAGCCACCTCTCTCTTCGCTGAATCTGTATTCACTGTTTCATCTCCTTGCGTGGTGCCATCCGGGGATGGATTGGTTTCGTTTGGAAAGAATGCCGCTACGTAGTCACCGTAGCCTTCGGCTTTTAGGTTTTCCGCCGGCACAAATCGCAGTGCCGCTGAATTGATGCAGTAACGCAAGCCAGTTGGCTCGGGTCCGTCGTCAAAGACATGTCCAAGGTGCGAGTCGCCATACTTTGACCGCACCTCGATCCGTGTCGAGAACAACGTGTTATCAATTTTCTCGACGATGCTGCCGCCGTCGACGACCTGGAAGAAAGAGGGCCACCCAGTTCCAGACTTATATTTGTCCTTCGAGCTAAATAACGGCTCCCCCGAAACAACATCGACGTACAAACCGTCCTGCTTGTTGTCCCAAAACTCGTTGTCGAAAGGTCGCTCCGTCCCTTCGTGTTGAGTCACGTCGTACTGCAAAGGAGTAAGACTATTCCGCAATTCAGTGTCATCAGGTTTCTCAAATCCTGACCAAGCGGTGTTGGTAGCAACCTCTTCCGCAAGTTGACTACTTGCCGGAAGCTGCGTGGACCCAGATTGTCGTCTGGCGAGAAATATTACCGCAGCCACAACTGCCAGTGCTACAAACGTGAAGACAACTTGAGGGCTTCGATTCATCGTGATTATCCCGTGTCACCGTGCGGTTTTCGCGACCGTAAATGTTTCTGCTGAAAAATGTTTGCTGTGTTTTAAAATAGATGCCCCGCCCATGCTAGCTCTTGGCCCAAAATCTCCGTCGCCGCGTGCAGAAGATTCCTAGAATCTTGATGATCCCGCATGAGAAGCATCACCACTGGGCTCAGCACGCCAAACTTGAATCATTGCTAATCCGCCAAACGTAGGTACGTTCCCCGGTGACCACAAGTTCGACGCCACCGGCACCGAACCGCCGTGACCGATCAAACGAGTTATCGCCGGAACGCAAAACGACATCAACATCGAGCATCCTCCGCGTTCCAATTCGCAAGTGGCTTCGATTGGAACAGTGTACGGGTACAACTGTACAGAGCTGTCAAAATAGCTTGCTGCCAAAAACCAGAACGCACAAAAGCACGCGTCCAGTGCACATTTCGCCATCGGACCAATGGCGAACGCAGTGGTGGTGGATCTGTCCCTTCCATTGACCTAAAAACTTCTCGCCGCAGGCGGTTCGAGTTTAGGGCGGTTCGAGCCGACTCGGTGAGGATCGGCTCGAAAATCAAGCAAAACCGAAAATACCAATCGGTTGGCGTTGACTTATCTCGCTTGCGAAGCCCCACCAGCCGGACTCCAGAATCCAAATTGATGTGGCCAACCAATTCCCGCAGCGGCAACCCCGACTTTCCTGGGTCTGCACTGGCAGGCAGCACGGGGTCTGCACTGGCAGGCAGCACGGGGTCTGCACTGGCAGGCAGCACGGGGTCTG
>JARGNK010000280.1 GCA_029213145.1 Rubripirellula sp.
TAAGAAACTTTCATTCTCTATCCCAAACCGGTTTATCCCGGCACACCCTGTCCCCTTGGCTTCACCCAATCGGTGGGCTTCGTGCCTGTCCCCTTGGCTTTGGCTTCAACTTGGCTTCAATCGCGCCCTCGCCGGACTTGGCCTGGCGGCTCCAATGCACACGATGCATGCGACTTAGGCAGACGAGAACACAGAGTTGCCTCCGCATGATGGGCCTTACTACATCGTGTTCAACGCTTCAGGCGGCTGGGACACAACCTACTTGATGGATCCCAAAGGTGTTGGGGGCATCAATCGGCTGTATGAGGAGGGTGAGATCCTGACGCATGGCAATCACAAGTTTGCACCGACTGCCAGGCACAAAAAGGATGGACTGAGCAATGAAGACTTCTACGCGGAGTTCGGCGACGAGTTGCTGGTGCTGAATGGACTCGATTATTCGGTGAATAATCACTCGCCTTGTTCGCGTTACATGGCGACTGGCAAACTGGATAGCCTTGCTTACCCGACTTTTGCCGCGCTCGTGGCGGCCTGCCAGAGGGCAGCATGCCCGCTCTCGTTTCTGACTTTCGGAAATTACTCCGCAACAGGCAACCTCGTTGCCATGTCGCGTGTTCCCTACCTGCCATCGCTCAAACGCATCACCAATGCTGATGCGATTGATGGCAACGAGCGAGCTCCGTACCAAGAAGAGTTTGCCCTTGCACGTATCGAACAAGCCTTGAATGATCAACGACGGGATCGTGCGTTGCAACCCTTGCTACCGCGCTAGCAACGCGCCGAAAACATGTTGTATGCCGCACAAGTCAACTCGAAAGCCCTTCGACGCGTTACACCGTTTATACCCAAGGAGATCCCCAAAGCTCGGCTCGCTCAACAGGCTGAAATTGCGCTGGCATCTTTTAAAGCTGGCGTCTGTGTTTCCGCAAATCTGTCGATTGGCCAGTTCGACAGTCATGCCAACAATGATTCCGACCAGATGAAATTGATCCCCGAGTTTTTGGAAGGGATCGCCTACGTGCTGCATCGGGCCGAGGAACTTCAGATTCGCGACAAGCTCGTTGTGATCGCACAAAGCGAAATGGGACGAACTCCCAGCTACAACAAAGGCAACGGCAAGGACCACTGGTCGATCGGATCGATAATGTTTCTGGGGCCCGGCATCCAAGGCAACCGTGTGATTGGCGCGACAGACGAGGCGCAGTTCGCTGTCCCGTTCGATCCACAAACACTGTCGACCGAAGCAGCACAGGGAATCCGCGTGCGTCCGGAACATGTCCACCAAACGCTACGCAAATTCGCAGGCATCGACGATCATCCCCACAGCAAAAAGTTTCCCTTGGGCGTCAAACCAGAAGAAGAACTTCAGGGGCTGTTCATATAAAACGGACTTTGCGATCTATCGTTGCCTCTGAAGATGACAATACTTTCTCACAGGTTTCCAAACCGCAGTGTAAAAACGATCCAACCGCAGGCCCGACGAGGCCAACTGGTCCAGCACCAGCGTCTTCAGGTCAGGATGTTCGTTGTAGTCTGTCTCGCCCCGGCCCCGCTCCGGGCCTGGATTACCTTCGTTTATAACTGCCGCATCACCTCCCCGTATCGGCCTCGATTCGCATCGCGGGTTCGTTGGACCAGGCCATGACACGCAGGCTGGAATCAAGCGACCGGCTCAAGTCGACGCATCTCCAAATCGGACCGCACGCAATCAATGCACTGGCTGACTGCGCAATGCAAGTCTCCTCCCAATCGCCTTCTCAAATTCGACCAGCAACATCAACACCAACGATACCCCCAGGACACGCAACCACATCCAGACGTTGAGTGGCGCTACGTGAAAGAGGGAATTCATAACCGGCCAATAAGTGAACACGACCTGGAAAACCACGACCGCGGTAATCCCCCACCAAACAATTCGGTTTCCGAAAATCCCGCGACGATTGAGGACCGAATCGTTAAGGTGCCGGCTGTTAAAAACGTAGGCCACCTCGAAGAAAACAATTGCATTGACGGCTACCGCACGGGCCGCCTCCAGGCTGCTACCGATCGCCAACTCGTAGAAGAACAGACCGAAGGTCCCCAGCGAGATTAACGCCGAAACGTAAACAATCCGCCACACTAGACCGCGGTCGATCAAAGGCGCTTGCGGATCACGAGGCGGTTGTCGCATGATGCCCTGTTCCACCGGATCGAATGCCAGCGTGATAGCCAGCGCGACGGTAGTCACCAGATTGATCCACAGGATGTGCAGCGGCAGGATCGGCAGCAGCGTACCGAGCAGCAATGCGACCACGAGGGTCAAGCACTCGCCGCCGTTGGTGGGAAGGATAAAGACAATCGTCTTCTTCAGGTTGTTGAAGACAGTGCGACCCTCCTCAATGGCCCGCTCGATGCTGGCAAAATTGTCATCCAGCAAAACCATTTCTGCAGATTCTTTCGACACGTCGGTACCCGTGATGCCCATCGCCACGCCAATGTCTGCTTGCTTGAGTGCTGGCGCATCATTCACGCCGTCTCCCGTCATGGCGACAACGTGTCCGAGACGCTGCAACGATTGAACGATCTTGAGTTTCTGCGCCGGCGCAACCCGAGCGAAGATGTCCACGTTGTCCACCGCTTGATCCAGATCGGCGTCCTCAAGCCTTTCCAACTCGCCGCCGGTCATCGCTCCTTCGGAAGCTCGGAGGCCGATCTGCTGCCCTACGGCTCGGGCGGTCGCAACGTGATCGCCCGTGATCATTTTTACGCGGATGCCGGCGGCATGGCATTTTTCGACCGCGTCCATCGCTTCCTGACGGGGCGGATCAGTCATGCCGACCAGTCCTAAGAGGTCAAAGCCTTTTTCGGTATCCTCGAATTCGAGCACCGTCTCTTGCGGGGGTTTTCTCTTTTCCGCCACTGCAAGGACACGCAAGCCCTCGGCCGCCATCTTGTTAGCGGCTTCCTGCCACGTGGCAATATCCAGCGGACTGCCCGACGACCATTCGTGGGCACAACGCGCGAGTACAGCTTCGGGCGAGCCCTTCAGGTGAATTAGAGCGTGGCCGGAGTGGTTGTGGTGCAATGTCGCCATGTATTGCAGTTCAGACGCAAACGGAATCTCATCGGTCCGCGGCCATGCGCGTGTCACGGCCTCCGGGCTGAGCCCGAACTTGCCGGCCAATACCAGCAACGCCCCTTCCGTCGGGTCGCCGTCGATGCACCACTTCCCGTCTTTCTGTCGCCATAACGAGTCATTGCAGAGCGAGCCGGCTTTAATCAATTCACTTATCGCCGGCGAGGCTTCTAGTTCTACCGCTCGCTGGCTCTCATCCAACACCGCACCGCTGGGTTCGTACCCTGTCCCCGTAACGAAATAGACGCCATCGGGGACGACGATACGAGTGACCGTCATTTCGTTCCGCGTCAGGGTGCCAGTCTTGTCGCTGCAGATGACAGTGGCGCTACCCAGCGTTTCGACAGCGGGCAGCTTTCGAACCACGGCGTTTCGCGCGGCCATCCGTTTGACGCCGATTGCCAACGTAATCGTCATGATAGCGGGCAGGCCCTCCGGGATTGCTGACACAGCCAGGGCCACCGCCGCCATGAGCATATCCACGGCCTCTTCGCCTGTGAAAACCCCCACCAGAAAAACGAATATGCAGAACAGGATGATGACAACCGTGATCACCATACTGAAGCTCGTTAATCGTCGAATCAGTGGCGTGTCAACACCTTCGACTTCGTGAAGCATTCCAGCTATTTGCCCGATTTGGGTATCGTCACCGGTGGCTACCACAACGCCGGCCGCTGTTCCATTGGTGGCCAGCGTACCGGCAAACACCAGATTGATTCGGTCACCCAGAGGCACGTCCCCTTGCAACTCTTCGACGGCCTTCGCGACCGGCATCGATTCACCGGTCAACGGCGCCTCGTCAATCTGCAAGTTCTTGACGCGAGTCAGACGGAGGTCCGCAGGCACCTTGTCACCGCCCTCGATCAGCACGAGATCTCCGGGCACCAGTTCTGTGGCCGGCAACTGGGTCTTCGTTCCGTCGCGGATAACAACGGCTAACGGGGCCAGCATTTCCTTCAGCGATTCGATGGCCTGTTCCGCCTTCGATTCCTGGATGAATCCGATGATGGCATTGATCATTACAACGCCGAGGATGACGCCGGTATCGACCCAGTGCTGCAGAACCCCGGTGGCGGCGGCCGTGGCGAGCAACACGTAAATCAGCGGGTTGTGAAACTGCAGCAGCAGTCGCATCCAGGCGGTGGTGCTTTTCTGCTCCCGCAACTGATTTGGCCCGTAACGGTCGAGTCGCGATTTCGCATCTTCCGAGGAAATGCCATCTTTCGACGAACCGAGCGCCTCGAACGTCTCGTCGCACCGTAACAAATGCGCGCCAACCGACGGCCTACTCTGATCCGAAGCCTCGGCCGCGGCGAAATCTCTGGTTTCACGGTTGATGTTCATTTCTTCAAACTCCATGCCTCCTTAACGCTCCAACTCCTTGGCAAGGTCGCGGTCGCAGGACAGATCGATTGATCCAAACTGCACACGTGCATTTTCGCAAGAGCTTGATTCCAGTGCTGCCTAGGACGAAGCCCTTGATGGCACCCAGGCGATGAGTCCCTACGAGCACCAAGTCATGATCATTCCGAAGTACCAGCCGAATCAGTGCTAACCAACTCTTGCCGATAACCACGTGGCTGCCCGCCACGACACCTTCTGCCCGGGCCTTTGCCGCCGGTTCGGCAAGCCGGGCTTTTGCCTCGTCTAGAACCGTGGATTCGTCGGTTTTGCTTTTAGACACCAGTTGCTGAGCCTTCGCCGACAAATCCAAGGAAGAGAAGAATTCAACGGATACGGAATTCAGTTTTGCGAGCCATAGCGGCTGACGAACGGCTTCCGCATTTGGCGTTGAAAGGTCCTCGGAGACAAAGCGATCACAACAAGACAAGTCGACGCCGGCCAGAATATTTCTAAATCGTCTCATGGAAATGTCCTCCAACTCCAAGCCTGTGCGGTCCCATTAATCAGACCACTTCGACTTCGCTTTCTTAATCGCCTTGCGCACCTCGCCAGCCTGCAGATCCATGGGTGCCAAGAAATCCATTCCCCTCACCAACCATTCCGCAAGCTCAACTGTCCGAAGCCGGTAAAACACTCTTCTTCCCTCGCGCCGTTCAGCAACAACCCGATGAGCACGTAACACCGCCAAGTGCTGGGACACGTTTGAGTGCGACACGCCCAGCGTTTTCGTCAAAGAAGCGACGTCGATTTCTCCGCTCCTCAGCTCTTCGATGATCTGAATCCGTCGCGGGTGGGCGATCGCGCTCATGAACTCGCCGAGCGCGTTCGCTGCAAGAAGCCGATACGGCATGACCGAACTCCTGCTAAAGGATTGCTTTCTGCACCAGCCAATTGCTTTCTGCACCAGCCAATCAGCGCTGTAAATAAGTGCTGACATTCTCATGTTCGAATCTTTGCAAGTATTGTGCCAAGACTGCCTAGCTCAATTCAACGGCTAGGCGGATCGCTGGTTGGTTCTCTTTTTCCCGACGAATCCTGCGGCGTCGAGCATTCCACGGTCTTGCAGCGCTGGCGGTCTGCAAAAACGGTGCGCGCGTGCCCGCACACTATGCGCGAGTCTCGCGCGCGAAGACGCTTGATGCCACTCACTCAGTGCAAGCTGATTCGACGGAGCGGCGATTGCTGCTCTGCTTGGCAGGCGACAACGTTTTAGATCCGTTTTTGAGTGTCGCCACCCACGGTGTTCGATGGTTCACACGATACCATTGGGGCGTCCAGCCATTTTCACCCATTTCGTAGCCAATGTTCTGTAACCGTTCACCACAACCGTTGTAGGCGCGCGTTTTAGGCTTTTGGGTTTCCC
>JARGNK010000281.1 GCA_029213145.1 Rubripirellula sp.
TCGGAATCACTGGCACGTTTTATTGCTCGACGGCACTGGGGCAAGTGGACGAGGGAAAGGTTCTACCGTTTCCGCCGACTCCATCGGCGAGCATTGCCAAGCCGCGCCTTCAGGATTCGACGATGAAGCGGCGTGTCGACCCTAATCGGTTACCAACAGATGCGCCCAACATCTTGATTGTGCTCGTCGATGACGTCGGCTTTGGAACCCCGGATACCTTTGGTGGTTTTGCGCACACTCCGACCCTCACTCGGCTTGCCAACGAAGGAATTAGCTACAACCGTTTTCACACAACCTCAATTTGCTCGCCGACTCGCGCGGCATTGTTGACGGGTCGCAATCATCAACGTGTTGGTTCGGGAACGATCGCCGAGCGTGCCGTCGACTGGGACGGTTACGTTGGGATCATGCCAAAGACTTCGGCGACCTTTGCAGAGGTACTTCGGGAATATGGTTACAAGACCTCGGCATTCGGAAAGTGGCATAATTCACCGGCGGACCAGACGACGACCATGGGCCCCTTTACCTATTGGCCCACTGGATATGGATTTGATTACTTTTACGGTTTCCTTGCAGGGGAGACGTCGCAATATGAACCTCGCTTGATTGAAAACAGAAATCCGATTGAGCCTCCACACGATGAGAAATATCACCTCACCGAGGACATGGCGGATAAAGGAATTACCTGGCTAAAGCGACATCGCTCTTTTTCACCTGACAAACCGTTCCTGATGTACTGGGCGCCGGGTGCTGCCCACGGACCACACCAGATTTTTCCGAGCTGGGCGGACAAATACAAAGGCAAGTTCGATCAGGGCTGGGACAAGTTGCGTGAAGAGGTGTTCGCGCGGCAAAAAGAACTTGGTTGGATCCCAGCGGAGACTGAATTGACCCCGCGCGATAAAACAATGCCCGCCTGGGACGAGGTTCCTGAATCGGAACGGGCTTTTCAAATTCGACTGATGGAGTTGTTCGCCGGATTCGTCGAGCATACTGACGCTCAGGTTGGAAAGCTGGTTGATTTCCTGGAAGAATCAGGGGAGCGTGAAAACACGATTATCTTCTTCATATGGGGTGATAACGGCTCGTCTGCAGAAGGCCAGAAGGGATCAATCAGTGAGCTTCTCGCACAAAACGGCATCGCCAATACCATTGACCAACAGATCAAAGCGCTGGATGAACTGGGTGGGCTCAAGGCCTTAGGGGGACCACATACCGACAATATGTATCATGCCTCATGGGCTTGGGCAGGTTCGACTCCCTTTCGTTCTACCAAACTCATCGCCGCACACTTCGGTGGCACACGCAACCCTTTGGTCGTTTCATGGCCCAAGAAGATTACTCCTGATCGAAAGCCGCGATCCAACTTCTATCACGTCAACGATATTGCCCCGACGCTTTATGACCTACTTGATATCGAGCATCCAGAAGTGGTGAACGGGTTCAAGCAAGATCCAATGGACGGGGTCAGCATGGCCGATTCGTTTTTTGATCGCGAAGCGCCAGAGAACAAGCACATCCAATACTTTGAAAACAATGGAAGCCGTGGGGTTTACCAAGATGGTTGGTACGCTTGTACCTTCGGGCCACTCATTCCTTGGATCAATGCCCAGCCGGGCCTCGGCGAGTGGGATTCCGCGAAAGACAAGTGGGAACTCTACGACCTAACCAAGGACTTTTCCCAATCTAACAATTTGGCCAGTTCGAACCCTGAGAAACTGACCGAAATGAAACAGCTGTTTCTTGAGCAGGCAAAAGAAAACCAAGTTTTTCCGATCGGAGCCGGTATCTGGCTACGCATCCATCCCGAAGATGCGCTGTCAACGCCCTACACCGAATGGACATTCGATAGCACGACAACCCGCATGCCCGAGTTTACGGCTCCCGGATTGGGCAAGAAAAGCAATACCGTTACCATCGACCTCGAGGTCGACGAGAACGCCAGTGGCGTTCTTTATGCACTCGGTGGCGCGAGCGGTGGGCTAACGTGCTATCTGGACGAGGGGTACCTGGTCTATGAATACAATCTCATGATCATCGAGCGCTACACCATGAAATCGAAAACCAAGCTCAATGCCGGTAAGCACACAGTGGTAATTGACACCACACTGGCAAGGCCCGGGGCTTCTGCCGAAATCATCATGACGACCGATGGTTCAGAAGTTGCCCGCATGACCACAAAACGAACAGTACCACTGGCGTTCACCGCGAGCGAGACATTTGACGTGGGGGTCGACCTCGGGTCACCTGTCTCACGTGCGTACTATGATCGCAGGCCATTCAAGTTTCAGGGGCAAATTAGTGACGTCAAAGTCAAGTTAAAGTGAACGGGGAACGCTTAGTTCTCTAAGTAAGCATCGAAACGATCCGGTCAACAGCGACGTCGCAACTCTGGTGCAGTGTTGGGACCGGTGCAGCGCTAGGACTGGTGCAGCGACGGCTGGCCAAACCGGCATTGACGAATCCCCCCCCCCCTCAGACTTTCACCCGCCACCCGTCACTCAATCCTCTTCCTCGGACAATTTTGCGTTGGTCCTCCCCCCACCGCGGCATATAGCTTCGGTTTGCATGGAGGAATCTGCTAGTTTGCTCGCCACCGATCGAGATTTCGATTGCTCCATAAACTCGCGATTGTTCGGTTCGCGAAGTTCATCTTGCGATCGCGATTTCGTCTACCTAGGCTTACTCAAGTCGTGGGCCTTAAAAAACGTCCACGCTGGATCTCTCTTCAAGCTATGGGAACCGAATCCCCCATGTTTTTGCGCAAGTTCTTTCTGTTTGCCTTTTCACTTATTTTCTCATTCGCTGTCGTTGCAGAGGCGTTCGAGCCTCTCCCCGCAGTGTCGTCGAAAACACCAAAAACAAGCCACAACATTTCGACTGACAGGCCGACCGAGATCAAGATATTTATGCGAATGTCAGATCGTCTATTTCAGGAACTGACGCATGAGGTAGTGAAGGTGAGCATGCCGGTCCGCGAGTGTGCCGACGGGATGCCGATTCGAGGTCGAGCGACTGGCAAAGGGCGAACCGATGTTCAACTCGACATCTCTGCTGCAAAAGCAGAGTTTTTGATCAGCCTGACTGGGACCGCCGTTGCCTCTTTACAGGCTGATGCCGGACCAGCCAACGCAAATCTGACTAGTCACCTTCGATTTACGTCACAAAAGAGATTTCGATTTGACGGAGTCCAATTCACATCGGATCCCGCGACCAGCACATCGCGCAACAACACGACGATCGATCAAATTTCGGCGAAGAGAAACGGCATCGGCGGCCGGCTCATCGAACGTATCGGGAGCAGAATCGCCGACCGCACCGCGCCCGAAGTCAATGTGATGGCGGAGGGGATGAGCCAGAAGTTAATCTCGAAGACATTCGACCAGATCGCCTCGGACCTTCTTGCGAAGCTGAATCAAACAACCAACTTTGAGAAGACGCTGGTGAAGCATTTCCCGGAAACGAAGCGATGGGAGTATCGTCTCGCGACGCGGCCGAACTTTCTCTTGACTGGTATCGGTCCGCCGGGAGCAACCTTTCCCGAATTCCTGAACGCTGAAACTGAAAAGCTCGAAGCGATGATGGAATTGTGGTTACCACTCACACCAAGCGAAGCCACCATCCTAAAGGTGGCCGACGAACTGGGTGTCACGCATAAATTGCTAGCCGATTTCTTGACGGAAAAGGAAGCGGATGCAATCGCACAGGAGGTCAAACTGACCCGTCGTGGCGAATGGTCTGTGATTCAAATTGGACTGCCACATGTCTTACCCAAGAAAGGGGAGCAGTAAAGGGCAGCAGACACGAATGATGCCTACGATGCAATCAGGGGGAAAGAACTTTTGCGGCTCGCCACCGCAGCGCTAGTGCGGTCCCCTCAACCAAGCAGCTCCGTAACCACGTCCAGAAAAAGTTTCGGCAGGAATGCTAGAAAGACGTTTGCATCAAAGATTCTTCTACACTGCACCGCTGGCTTCTGGTATCGCTTTCGCCAACGAGCGTTTGCTCATTCGGACAGGCCAGCGACTGCTTCGGATCGACGGCTAAACGTCCCTCAAAAGTGACCGTGCAATCCTGCGGCCAGCACCATTGCTGTAAAGCGATCAGGCAGGCGTCTGTTTGGGGTGAAACTGAATTGCGATTGCCGAGCCCTCATCGGGAAATTAGACTTGACTTATGCACCTACAGGTGTATTTCGACGGCGTTCCTATTGAAGTCGTTCTTTGCACCGAGCTGGTTACCATGATCTCCAAGACTGCCGAGTATGCATTACGTGCCGCTGCCTGCATGGGCAGTGTCCCCGATCAACCGGTTTCTGCCGACGCATTGGCGAAACAAACCAAGGTACCGCGACGATACTTGACACGGGTACTGCAAGATTTGTGTGCCGCTGGGATGGTACGGTCGCGACCGGGCCCCGGTGGTGGCTATGAGTTGACTTCATCTACTGACAAAGTGACCATTTTAGATGTGATCAACACCGTCGAACCAATCAAAAGAATCAAACATTGCCCGCTGGGGCTGAAGAGCCATACCAAACTATGTCCATTGCATGCGGAACTGGACCGCGCTTATGCCGCCACCGAAAAAGCTTTCGCTGGCGTTACGATCCGCGAATTAATTGAATCGGCAAGCCCGATCATTCCGCTGTGCGAAAGTACTTCCTCGTGACCCAAACGAGACTCGTGCAGCCGCAACGGATCATTGGGTCTCACCGGGAGAACGTTCGCCACTGGGGCGCACAACTTGCCGGCGGCCACAACCAACACGTGCGTCACGAGCCCCCTTTGGTCCATCGCCCGTGGACGCAAACCCACAATGGCCGCGCATCGATACTGGGCTACTTGCTGGATTGCAAAAAATGTGTCGAAGGTAAAGCAAGCGACGCCCGCCCAGAGCCAAACCCTGAATTGAATCCGTCGGAAACTCCCCTTCTATCCGCCGATCGCATACATCGGCCGTGACGGGCGCTCAAAGGAAAGATCGTCGGTACCATGACCGCGCTGTTTAGAGAACACCGAATCCTGCAATAGCTTTGCGATCGCCTCATCACTACTACCACTTCGCAACAACTGACGCACATCACCGGAATCGCCACCGAACAGGCAATTTCGGAGTTGCCCGTCGGCTGTCAGCCGAAAGCGATTACAGGTACTACAAAATGGCTCGGTGACCGATGCGATAATCCCAACTGTTCCGACACCATCATCGAATTCATAGTCCGTCGCAGGCGCAGCATTCGGTTCGCTTTTCGGAACCATCGGCCGCACCTGCTCCGCAAACATTTTCAAAATCTGCTTACCGCTCAGAACCTTGGTCTCATCCCAGTTACCATCGGCGTCTAAGGGCATGAATTCGATGAAGCGGACTGGAATTTCAGTCCGGCGAGCAAACTCGCCGAACGCAAGAATTTGATTTTCTGTAAAGTCACGCATTGCGATCGCATTAATCTTGACCTTCAACCCCTGTTCTTGGCAGGTCGCAATTACGTCGAGCACTCGTTTCAAACCTGGTCGCCGAGTGATTTGAGCAAAAGACGGCTCGTCCAGCGCATCCAAACTAATGTTAACGCTTTTTAAACCAGCGGACAAAAGCCCGGGCAACTGGTCGGCAAGCAAGATCCCATTGGTCGTTAGCGAAATCTTATTGATCCCTGAGATCTCGCCGATCGACGCGACCAACTTGTGTAATTGTGAGCGAACCAGGGGTTCGCCACCGGTCAGGCGAACATCGTCGACCCCCAATCCAGCAGCAATCCGAACGACGCGGGTGATTTCTTCGAAAGTCAAAATCTCCTTCCGTTCAGCGTAGTCTGGCGTATCGGCTGGCATGCAATAAGTACAGCGCAAATTGCAACGATCGGTTA
>JARGNK010000282.1 GCA_029213145.1 Rubripirellula sp.
CTCATTCAGGTTGGATACCATGGTTAAGTCTTGCGGTGGATCAAATCGCGGTGGCCGCTTTCCCAACAATAGATCTCTTAGTTTTTGTGACCGACCTTTGGCGACGCGTGCTCGAGCCATCGCAGCCATTTGGCGACGGCGAGTCGTTTCATCTGGGGACAAATCGATGCGGAAGCGTTTTGCATCTGGCCAGGCATCAGTCGCCACTTGTATCAAGTCGCGTTTGCGACGACTGACAACGCCAGCCACACCTCGATCCTTCAGGTTGTTTTGATCAGTAATTACCACGGGCGATCCTACCTTCAGTCGATTGACTGGCAGACCATCCTGGTCAGTCTTGGCAAAGTCTAATAAGAACCTTCCAGCCAATCCCGTTTGATGATCGACCAGTTTCAAATTCACCAAGGCTTCACCGGTACGTTCGACATCTTTAGCTGCTCGCAGGGCTCGTCGCCGTGCCATACGTTCACGTTCCGCCTCAGCTTCCCAATCGAGCCATTGATCGAGTACATCAAAGTAGGCCTCAATCGAGCCAGCCCGTTGCAGTGCTTCAGACATTCTCCGGACTCCCTTCCCTTCATTGGTTCTTGTCCCTTGATTCACAGATCGGGTAAGGATCTCTCACTGATCGCTGACCGTAGCAAAGATATCGCCCGGTACATCAAAATCTTCGATCCGAATCCCTTTCAGTTCCGACGCCAAGATGTCGGTCATTTGTTGTAACAAGGCACGATTTCCCTGTGGTGATTTCTCTCCCTTGGGAATCGGCCGCAAGACGTACTCAGCTGCTACTAATTCACCACTGCTAATCAACTCGCGAGCGTAAGTCATTCTCGCCGTATATTCAGCTTGCCCGCCAGGTTCGCTACCGAATTGTCGCTCAAGTTGGCGGAGTGCAGTGGACAACTGATCCAAATTCGCAGGTTCAAGCGAACTAGTTTGAATGTATCGAAAATGTCCCCCGGTCTTTTCAGCAATCGTGCGCATTGTATTAACGGTGAACGGGTTTTCAAACGCAATCGAATGGATCGGAATACGTTCAAATCGTTGCTCTACGCCTTGTAGAACACTCTCGAAGGATTGCACTCCATCGGCATCAAACCAACCTGTTTCTGAGTTAGGAGAAACAGGCTGATTAAAATGTCCATCCGATAGCAAGTAGACCGCGTCCGGCTTCATTTGCAGTGCTAAAGACAAAGCTCTCCTCGGATCGGTACCTGCATCTAAACTGATTTGACCCAGCCATGTTTCTAGTTTTTGAGCATGATCTCCACCGGCCTTTGTGTATCCAGCTCGCCGGTTATAGAACATCTCTTGGGTGTACCAAGAAAACAAAAACACGCAATACTGCTGATCGGGGCGGAGCTGGGCGACCGCTCGTACCAATTCCTCCGCTGCCCGTGAGTATCGCCCACCGTTACGGGCCCTCATGCTGTAAGAGATATCCAATACAAAAACAAATTGATTTCCGTAGGCACGCGAACCAAAAAACTCGACTGAATTTGGTTCAAATTGTGATGCGTTAAAATCCGTTAGAATTTCGGCGTCTAAGTGTTGATTCAGTTTGGCATCGATCTGGACTTTCTCAACGTCCATGCCAACGGTGGGATCATTGCCCCAAGGTGCTTCTTCGGTCAGTCTGTTTTGGCCCAACTTCAACGCGGCACTTGGGCTAGGAGCTGCTGCTGTTGCTGAAAGAACGATGGAAATCCGAGGAGCCGTTCGTGACACCATGAGCCACAGAAGTACCGCCAGCAACCCATGAAACGCGATGGAAGCGATCCAAAATTTTCGCGGCATACGGCTTGGTTCGACCCGATGCCGTAGTGTTTGTGGTTCGAGGATTCTTAGCAAGGATAAATTCCAATGAGCAGAATGAACCTCTCACTTTAACAGCTTTTCGCAACGTTGCGGTGAAACTTTTACTGCTGTGCCCAATGGTTGTGCAAACAAACTGACGCGAAGTTCTTCAGTCATCCAGCGAAATTCGGAGTCCACTTGTTGTATTGGAACTCGTGTCCCTTCTTGAAGCTGGTTGATCCAGCGATCCCACAAATGCGAAATTGTGCCGGCGAGTTCTTGATCACGAGAGGTCGTGCCACGAGCTTTATCAATTCGATAGGTGATCGCATCCAGATAACGAGGATAGTGTTGCAGCCATTGCCATGGGACCGACGTCATGAACGAATCAAAAACAAGCCACTCGAGCTGGCTTTCAAGTTGTGCTATGAAGGTCTGGTAGCGACCAGCCGTACGAAGCGATTCGAGGTCTCGTCGCAGTTCAAAACCATGTTTTGCAAAATGTTCCAGCCACGTCGCGAGCACTTGAGTCGCTTCGGCGATACGGCGACCCCGATCTTGTCTGCGTGCTTCGAACTCTTTTGATTCACGGATCAGCGGTTGATTTTCGACGAACGCGATGCGAGCCAACAAATCGATGAGTGATTGTTCGAAATTGGCAATTGGTATCAATCCTGACAGCTTCACTTTTGCTTGATCCAATGATGGAAGCCAACGTACTTGGCTCCGAAGCTCTTTGACTTCCGCAAGCGCGTACAACCGCATCAGTCCAGATCGTAGACTCGCCTCGGCGAGGGAGAGCTCGGAAAAGAGTTTGGTAGAAACGCTGTCACCATGGTCTACAAGTCCTGGATATTGTGCCACTTGGACGCCACCTCGTCGGCGAATGACTTCCTGCGGCAAAGCATCAACCGAGAAATTCTTGGCGTGGTCAAGTGACCAGTCTTCCGATTCAGTATCGCTCGTGGGCGTTGAGGAGTCATCTGTCGTTACACCCGAGTGATATTCTGACTTGAGACTTTCTACGGTTCGACTTTCTGCGAGTGTAGCGCCGTCATCGTCGACGACTGTCACTAGAAAATCGAGATGCTCCGAAAGTTTCTCAGCCTGAAAGTCTGTTGCCGAGATCGGCATTTCGGCATGTCGAGACATCGCTTCACAAACAGCGTTCATGAACGGGATTTTTCCGTAGTTCGCTAACAACTCTTGTCGAATCTGCTCCGCCACATCGGCTGCTGGAACCAAATTGCGGCGAATTCGCTTGGGTAAGGACTTGATCATGGCCACGAGCTTTTCGTGCAGCAGTCCTGGTATTAACCAGCCCAAGCGATCGTCACTGACTTGTGGCAACGCGGAGGGATGAATCTTTAACCGGACACCATCGGTTTCTGATCCCGGTTCAAAATGATATTCCAGCGGCAGTCGTGAGCTGCCGATTTCAATTTGCGATGGGAAAGCATCGCCGTCCAAACAATGCGAATCAGTTTCAATCAGGTCGCTCGGATGGAGATACAAAGAGCTTGATTCCGAAGGTGCGTTGGGTGATTGCATCCAAGCTGCGAGCGCGTCGAAATCTGCGACCTGCTTAATCCAAGGGGGAATCGGGAGGGAGCGATCAAATTTTTCCAATCTTCCCCGATCCACGATGTCGGCGGGCAATCGGGATTGATAGAAGTTTTCCAACAGATAATCATCGACCACCATTTCGCGACGTCTTGTACGATTCGCTAACTCTCCAATGGCTTGCCGCAAACCTCGATTGTGTCGAATGACTTTGGCCGTTGTTCGTAATTTTTGCTCGACGAGTCCCTGTTCAATCAACAGATCGCGAGCCGTGTTGGGGTCGATTGGCGGCAACGGAACTCTTCGTCGAGTAACAATCGGCAAACCGTACAAGGTTGCATTTTCATAACAGAAGGCGCCGTTGGCTTTGCTACTCCAATGCGGGTCGGTATGAGATCGTTTTAAAAGATGCGCAGCGATTTTCTCGATCCAGCGTTGATCAATTTTGGCAACCGTGCGTGCAAACGGCTTGGAGGTTTCGATCAGCTCGGCAGCCATGATCCACTTTGGCTTGGATGCAAAGATACCGCTGCCGGGCCAGAGAAATAGCTTGAGACCTCGTGCACCGGTGTATTCACGTTTGTCGGTGATCGTCGCAACACCAAACAAAAAACCGGTTAAGAGCGCTTGGTGAATCGATTCGTAGCGATCTTCGTCCACCAGCAAATCTGGATCTTCGCTGTAGCGTACCTTTCCAAGATGAAGAGATTGATTATTACGCGATCTTGATCCACGAAGCGACGTCGTCACCATTTCTTTCAGTTGGCGATAAACATCTGCCCATTCGCGAACCCGCGCCGGCGACAAGAATTTCTTTGTCAGCTGTCGCTTCAATTGATTACGGCTGTACTGATTGCGAGATTGTTCGTAGAAACGCCAGATTCGCAGCAGCCCTAAAAAGTCGCTGCGCGGATCGGCAAACTCAGCATGAGCTTCGTCGGCAGCTTGTCGGCGATCGGGCGGACGATCGCGAGGGTCTTGGACTTCTAAGGCCGCAGCGATTGGTAAGACTTCGGGTAAGACGCCGTACTGATCGGCTGCTAGTAAGATTCGCCCGACGCGGGGGTCGACCGGAAGCCGTCCTAGTTGCCAGCCGATATCAGTCAGCTCATGTTGCTCGTCCAGTGCTCCCAGTTCGATCAGGGTTTGTGTTCCCTCGCGAATAGCCTCTGGTCGTGGGGGATCGAGCAAGGGAAAATTTTCTAACCGACCTAGCCTTAGCGATTTGGTACGAAGTATGACCGCGGCTAAATTTGTGCGGCGAATCTCGGGAGTGGTAAAGGCATCCCGATGATCAAAATCATCCTGCGAATAAAGTCGCAAACAAATCCCTGGTCCGACGCGACCACAACGCCCGGCACGCTGGTCTGCACTTGCCCGACTGGTATCTTCCACTGGTAAACGTTGAACTTTACTCCGTGCACTATAACGGCTGATACGTGCTGTTCCCGTATCGATGACGTAGCGAATTCCAGGTACAGTCAACGAACTCTCCGCCACGTTTGTCGCGAAGATCAGCCGTTGGCGAGCACCGTCAGGCCGGAAAATCCGTTGCTGCTCCTTCGTCGGCAGTCGCGCATACAGTGGCAGCAGGTCAACGAGGTTATTGCGCCCGAGACGCTTGAAATGCCCGGCGACCCGATGTGACACTTCGCGGATATCTCGTTCGGTTGGCAAGAAGATTAACGTGTCTCCTCGGCCCGTTCGGCTTAGCTGGTCAATGCCGGCGATCACATGCCTCGCTAAGTCGTAGGGCCGAGAATGAACTTCCAGTTCGTCCTCATTGACGTCTTCCCACGGCAGGTAGCGTATTTCAACAGGAAAACCGCGTCCTTCCACTTGGATAATCGGCGCCGGCGTATCTCCCTCGGCAAAGTGCTCCGCGAATCTCTCCGCATCGATCGTGGCAGAGGTAATGATGATCTTTAGATCAGACCGCTGTTGTTGCAGTCTTCTGAGGTATCCCAGTAAGAAGTCAATGTTTAAAGAACGTTCGTGCGCTTCATCCAGGATGATCGCATCATATTGATTTAAATCCCGATCACTTTGGGTCTCGGCTAACAGAATGCCGTCGGTCATCAATTTGATTAATGTGTTGTTACTGGTTTGATCACCAAAACGCACTTGGTAGCCAACCAAATCACCCACGGAACACTTCATTTCTTCAGCCAAGCGAGTGGCGATGCTGCGGGCTGCCAGACGCCGTGGTTGGGTGTGACCAATCATGCCACGTTGTCCACAGCCGGCTTCCAAGCATAGTTTGGGTAACTGCGTGCTCTTTCCGCTACCAGTTTCGCCACAGACAACGATGACTTGGTGATCTCGAATGAGGTCTAATAATTCTTGCCGGTGGGCAGTGATCGGCAAGTCGGGTGGATACTCGATCAGTGGCGGCTTTGATTGATTCGGCCGCGACTGTACTTGCTTGGATTTTGGCTGCCTCGACGGTGCCGGTTTGGACTGCGTCTGCTTGGTTGGGTTGTCGGTGAC
>JARGNK010000037.1 GCA_029213145.1 Rubripirellula sp.
GACGCAAATCATGTCGCCACTATCAGCGCGATAGTATTCACGACCGTTCGATGGATCCTTCCAAAATCCACTCCCAGCAAAGACCCAGTCCGAATCCATCTGCTTGTTGGTGCCATTCTTTTGCACCCACCGCCGTGCGTCGACGGCCTTGAATTGACTATCTTTATCGTAATAGCAAATCCAAACACGAATTCTCTGACCGGTTGCTGGAACAAAATTCGGTACATAAGAAACTGGCGTTCCAGGTTGCGCGCCAATCGCCAGCAATGCCGTGTGCAGTTCACTCGATTTTGAAATCGTCGCTACGATTGCTTCATGCTCTTTGGTTCCGACGGGACAAGCGAACATCTCCAGTGGCCCATCACGCATAGTGACGAAACCGTCTGCGTAGACCCGCTGCTTTTCGCGATCAATCCAGACCAACCGCGAACTGAGTTGTTTTGAGTTTGGTGGAGCCTCGAATGCCTTGCGGACTATCTGATCCGGTGGAACGTAAGTTTCCGTTGTGATCGCTTTTTCTTCCTCGGTCAGCGGATCATTTAACGACTTTGGCGTTTCGTCTGTTTCCTGAGAACAACAGACCGCGGCAGGCAGCGTGAAAACCAGGATCGCCAGCGGAATGTAAAACGGAAGGATCCGAGTCATTTCGAACACCTGCTAATGAGTTTGATCCAAAGGAATCCTACAGCTTCCTCAGTCATTAATAGCCTAGCGTATCAGCAATTTGTCAGTAAGGTATTAGGGACCCAGGGACTTCTCACTGACGACGAATACGACCGGGTTTGAGGACTTCAAGATCGGGCCTAATATCGCACAAACGCTGACTTTCGCTATCGCTAGAGACCCACGGTAGCGATACCGGGTTTCGATAAGGGGGTCTCGAAAAGGGGTTTCCCGGGCGCGTCGTAGCTGACTTTGTGATTGCAAAAACAGCGATCATTCCCATCGGCAAGCTCCCGGGGTTTGTGCAAGATCATCGCGAATCGCCAAATCCACGCTAGCTTTCCCGTCCAGAGATTATCCTGTCCCGCCAGCAAATGTTTCGCCTTGCCGAAACGCCCCACTTTGGCAATCCAATTTAGAGTAGAAGAATGTCGATTGACCACCCGCAAACTGCCGCCGAAGGTGATGCAGAGTCAACCGGGACCGATTTGATAAGCGGGTTTATCGAAGGAGACCAGCTCAAAAAGCGAATCACCAAGAGCAGTCGTGAAAAATCCCCCACGTCCGTTTTTGGTAAGTCCGCAAACCGCGGCAAGCTCTACCACTGGGGCGTTTCAACATCGATTGGCGGTCATATTGACCCCTATTGGGAAAAGCTTGCCAGTCTTGCTTGCGACGGCCTACCAAAAAAGATTGAGACCAAAGCATTCGATTGGGGCTCGCTCTCGGATGGAATACTGAACCAATTGGCGTCGAACTCTCCGACATCGGCACTCGTTGCGACCGAATCGGTAGTTTGGGCCGCAGCACTTCCGGCGTTAGTGCATTTCATGCCCCAGAACTCTTGGTGGCGGTTGCTTTCGGGTTTACAGCAAGCCAACGAAGCGGCGTTGCAACGAAACCACGCTTACGCATCGGGTCACCTTATTCTCGGTGGAGAATTGGGACTCACCTTAGCTTGCTGCCTCTCAAAACTCCCACACTGCAAACAGCTGCAACAACCCTCCATCAAAGCGGTCCGGCAATGGTGTGAAAACGATGTTGAATCGGTCGCAGACTCGATTCAACCAATCCGTGACAGTCGTATGGTCTTGGCGTCATTGATTCGTAACAAGGGTTGGATCGCCTCATTGGAACCAAAGAAAGCACAGAAGAAATTAAACGCAACGGGTCAATGGCTTGCCACTTGGGTTGCCGCAACTGCTCGGCCAGACGGAACCACCGCCTTCTCGACCGCACCTCGTAAAGCGATCAAATCTGATCTCGGACCTCACGGGCTGCTGGAGCAGGCAAAGCAATTCGACTGTGATACCCTTGCACCCGCAATCGATGCCGCCCTCGGCAAAAAACCAACTGGTGGCCGACTCGCTTGGGAGGTTTCGTTACCGGCCGCTGTACACCATGAGGCCGACAACAAGTTAATCGCGATGCAATGTGAATGGGACGTTTCTCACGGGAAAGTCGTGCTCGACTACTCCGGCGAAGACATCGTTCTGGAAGTCTCAGCAGGTAAAAAATTGGTTCTCGCGGGCCAATGGCAGACGCAAATCGAAATTGACGAGGAAGAACAGTTACCGGCCGGTTCCTGGACGGAGGTATGCGAATTCACGGATGATGATGTCCACTACCTAGAAATTGAACAACCCTGGTCCGATGGTGTCACCCTGCAGCGACAGATTCTTCAATTTCGCGAGGATCGAGCGTTACTACTTGCGGACGCCGTGCTGATGCCAAAGGATCGACAGGAACCACCTGTACGGATTCAGTATTCGAGTCGCCTGCCAATGACTCGACATTTTTCCGCCGTGGAAGAACCCGAGACTCGAGAGATGCATCTAGCCGATAAGCGATCCCGTGTTTTAGCACTTCCATTGGCCGCAAACGAATGGAAGATCGGGCCCAGCGACGCAACACTTAGATGCTCGGATGACCATCATCTTGTTTCCTCCTGCACCGGAGTGGAACGCTTGTACTGTCCCCTTTGGCTGGACTTCACTCCCAGAAGATTTCGGCGCAAAAGAACATGGCGATCATTAACTGTTGCCGATCAATTGCGCATCGTGCCAACCAATGAGGCTGTCGCGTACCGCATCCAGCAAGGTTCAGAACAGTGGGTTGTGTACCGAAGTCTTGATGGGGCCGCTTGCCGAACCTTTTTGGGAAAACACATTTTAGCCGACTTCTTTTGCTCCCGATTCCATCCGGGCGAAGGGGACCAAGAGGAACTGATCACGGTCGACGACCACCCGGAATCTTATGAGTGAAAACCACGAAATCGAACGCATCGCAGCCAATTGGCACGCGGTTCAACATCTAGTCGCCGATGCAATTGCCATGTCGGGACGTGCGGCAGGCAGTACCAAGATTGTCGGCGTCTCGAAATATGTTGGGCTCCCTGAAACCGAGATGTTGATCAAGGCAGGATGCAAAACGCTTGGCGAAAGCCGACCACAAGCACTCTGGTCGAAAGCTGAATCAAATCTACTCTCCAGTGATGTGCAATGGCATTTGATTGGTCATTTGCAACGCAATAAAATCCGTCGATTATTGCGACATTCGGTAGTCATTGAATCGATTGACAGTCAACGAACCTTAAATGCAGTGGCCGAAATATCCCACCAGCAGCAACTCACCACTCAAGTTCTGCTGGAAGTCAATATTAGCGGTGACGAAAAAAAAACGGGATTCGCCCCCGAAGAGATGCCTCAACTGATGCAAAACTTGCCCGTCAACGGGATCGCGGTCCTCGGATTGATGGCGATGGCAGGTTGGGGAACCGATCCCGACGAAGCTCGGGCCCAGTTCGAAAAAACACGGCTGCTGCGTGATCGTTTGCGAGCTGAATCAGGCCTCGAACTCAAGGAATTATCGATGGGCATGAGTGGTGATTTTCCCGCCGCGATTGCCGAAGGTGCGACGATCGTGCGGATTGGCTCACGGCTGTTTGAAGGCATTCGCTAACGACCGAATCAGCCTAAGCAAGCTCGCATCCGCTCAACCGCCTGAAAGATTTCGGGAATCGATTTGGCAAAGCAGATTCTCAAATATCCTTCGCCAGCCGAACCAAACGCGGTACCTGGTAAAAGAGCCACGCCGGCGTCAGCGAGCAACCGGTCCGCAATCGTTTCGCAAGACTCGCCCAATGACTTTACATTTGGGAAGGCATAGAACGCACCCGCAGGCTTTTGGCAGGAAATACCCGCGATCGAATTCAGGCCATCGATCAGGACGTCGCGGCGTTGCTGATATTCGACCATGATCTTGTCAATCTGGGCTTGAGTTCCTGTCATCGCCTCCAAGCCGGCGAATTGTGTAAAATGAGCCGTGCACCCAAATGCATGCACGGCCAACAAACTAACCTTCGCTGCCAGCCGCTCAGGCATCACACCGTACCCGAGCCGCCAACCGGTCATTGCGTAGGTTTTCGAAAACCCATCAACGACGATGGTGCGTTCCGCCATCCCATCTATCGCAGCGATGCTCGGCGCCGTGGCACCATCAAAACACATCCGACTGTAAATCTCATCCGACAATACCCAACAGTTATGACGCTGCGCAAGCTTCGCTACTTCCTCCAAATCGGAAAACGGAATAACACCGCCCGTTGGATTACTCGGCGAATTCAGGACGATCAATTTCGTTCGATCATTGATCCGGTCTCGCATAACATCGAGATCGATTGAGAACCCATTCGCCTCGATAAGTGGAAGTGGAACTCCCGTGCCGCCAGCAACACGCACCATCGCTTCGTAGGTGGGAAAGCCGGGGTCGGGGTAGATCACCTCGTCACCAGATTCAACAATCGCAAGCGTCGGTAAAAACAGAAGCGGTTTCGCACCCGGACCGACCACAACCTCATTTTCGGAAATCCGACGTCCACATCGACGACTAATCTCAGTCGCAATCGCTTCACGCAACGGATGAATGCCGGCGGTCGGGTTGTATCGGGTTTGTCCCGCATTGATTGAATCGATCCCCGCCTGACTGATTCTTTGCTCGGTCGCGAAGTCAGGCTCGCCTATTTCAAGGTGGATGATATCACGTCCGGCGCGTTCTAACGCCTGTGCCTTTGCCAGCACCGCATAAGCACTTTCTGGCTCAATCGATTCAACAGAAAACGCTATCCCCGGCAGACCCATTCAATTGTCTCCCCGTCGCTATAACTAGTCTCGATGCGATGCATTGGGACTCGTATAAATCCTGGATCCCACCAAGCACCGATCAGCAACGCAATCGATGACACAAAAATGCGATCAGTGATTCGAATCGTTACCAACTTGAACCTTGATCGAACCGAGCACGCTCGTCAATTCCTTCTCTTTCCAGCTAACGAAGAGAATGTTATCAAGCACGATAGCCCGTTTTTCTGTAGTCGGATGTAGAATCAGACGTCCAGCACCAAGTAGCATGAATTCGAACACATCATTGATCTCTTTGTCGACTCTTAGATTGGGTGCTGGATAACGTTTAAGATCACTTAAAAATCCATGGTGATGGAGAAGTTCATTATTTCTCAACTCCCAATAATTGAATCGGACCTTGATAAAGATCGCGACGTACATCAGCGCCATGGCAACTGAAATGCAAACAAAGAAACTGGCATTCGCCTCAGGACGCACAAACGTTAGCCCATCTTGCACAGAGGGAAGCAAATCGGGCTTACCGATCATGAGCAGCCAACCACCGAGCGTACTCGTCGTTGCAATAAACACGAGCGTTAGCGAGGTCGCCCGTGGAAAGTCGAAGACGATAATGAACGTGTTAAGAACAAAGAACACGAGAAACAAACCAGTCATCATCACCGGCAAAGTCTGGCTTGCTGGATCAACCACACTGTATTCCCGGATCGAAAGCACGATGGCCGCTAACACTGACACTATCAGTGTCGGATACATGAAAATGAACTTTGGATACGGAACGAGCATGATCCGGTGCGGACCGGATGATTTGGAGGATTCAGACTTCTTACCTGCTCTCTGATCATCCGCCTTCGGTTCCTCAGTCTTGCCTTCCGTCGGTTCAGTCTTTGATTCATTTGTCATTGTGCATTCCTTCCGAGTAGCCAGTCACATCAGGCACGATTCTATCGCTTCAGGCCCCAAGCGTTTCGATGGTGGGCGATTTTTCTTGGCGATCCTCGCCAGAATCTAACCAAAATAAGCCGAGAAAATCCTTCCGACTGCATTTGCGATTTGCCAAGTACGAGCAAATTTCGCGGTCAGGTCACGCCTCGGCATGAAAGAGCCCTGAATACCAAGCGTTTTGGATTGGAACAGTTGATTGGTGAATTCAGAACCCTAAGGCTCGCAAATCAGTGTCCAGCAACAGGGGCGAGCCTCTCTCTCAAATCAGTCCACGCGCACCTAACCCCAGAGCAAAAAACTCGCGTCGGGCCAGATCTAAAAAAAGCGTGACAACTTCGATCTTGGAACAACAATTTCCATATGATGGGACCGTGTTGTCTAGGGCACATTGGCCAAAACACGAAGGCCGGATTGCGATCCCATCGGAGTTGACACAATGAAACTCGCTACCCTTACCTCGCCCGAGATCGCGGCATTAAGTCGCGAAACGCCGATCGTCATCCCGATCGCGGCGCTGGAGCAGCATGGCGCGCATCTGCCAGTCTTTACGGACAGCTTGTTGGTCGAAGAGGTCGTGCGACGCGCTCATGAACACCTGAGCCCCCAAATTTTGGTGCTTCCGGTGATGTGGCTCGGAAATTCACACCACCACATGGACTTTGCCGGCACCACCTCGGCGGAACCTCGAACCTATCTTGATCTATTGTTCGGCATCGCTCAAAACTGGATCGCTCACGGATTTAAGCGGATCGTGTTTGTGAACGGACACGGTGGGAACGACGTTCCGGGACGGCAGGTAATTTTTGAACTCCGACAGCGGTTTCGGGAGCGGAAAAACCTACTACTGCTAATGGCAACTTATTGGAGCCTTGCCGAGCCGGCGACGACGGTAAAGGGATTGTCCCAATCCGAAATGGGACACGCGGGGGAATGGGAGACGTCAATGATTTTGCGTATTTCCCCCGATTTGGTAAAAAACCACAAGCAAGTTCCGCCAGTTCAACCGACTGAACAATTCGCTCCGGCGGCTCATGGCTGGATCATGCCCGATCGATCAGTCCAAGGGCACATTGGATATCCGGCTGACGCAACCGCCGAGAAGGGCGAGGCGCTGCTACAATGCTTCGCCGACGGATTAACGAGCTTTCTGTGGCGGGCTCTCAATTGGGAACCAAATGGTACCCCAGACTGATCATCGCAGGGTTGCAATCGCCTTGCCGATTCCACCCACATTGGCGTGAAAATCGAGCTTGGCGGACTGTCAACTTGATCGCACCAGGCCGACGTTGCCAAACGGATTGCGAACTCGCATCGCAACGGTTTTGCCACCTCCCCGCATCGATGAACCCATTTACGAGCGTATCCAAATGAAATTGACGAATCGACGCAAATTCTTGACCTCGCTGTCTGCTTCCGCCGCATCCGCCTCTGTGATGCCAAGTTCATTCTTTTGCGGTGGCTCAATGCCTGGCTCCACATGCCGTGCGGCCGACCCGACGTACTGCCCGAATATAGCGTTTATTGGAACGGTTGACCGCAGACACTCCCACGCCCAGCACTTTCTCGATCGACATCTACTCGGGTACACCTGGAACAGCGGTTGGCAGTTGCCACGAATCGAACTCGCGTCTATCTACATGGATCAACGGCCCGAGGGGGACCTTTCCCAAGAACGAATTCGACGTCACAAGCTAAACGCTTTCCCAACCATTGAGGAAGCCTTGACTCTCGGTGGCGATAAACTTGCCGTCGATGGCGTGATTATCATCGGCGAACATGGTGACTACCCAAAAAATGAAAAAGGTCAGACTCGCTATCCGCGATACGAATGGTTCAAACGAGTCACCAAAGTATTCGAGGACAGCGGCCGCAGCGTTCCCGTATTCAACGATAAGCACCTATCCACTCAATGGGATGAATGCGTGGAGATGGTGGAGGATTCGCGTCGCCTGGAATTCCCATTCCTCGCCGGATCGTCCTTACCGGTCACTCGTCGTATGCCAGATTTGGATATGCCCTACAACGCGGCCTTGAAGGAAAGCGTTTGCGTTGCCTATGGCGGCATCGATAGCTATGACATTCACGCCCTAGAAACGGCCCAATGCATGTCCGAACGACGCCAGCATGGTGAGCGTGGAGTGCGACAGGTGCACGCGCTTCGCGATGAAAATTTTTACAGCCGAATCAAAGCGGATGACTGCGAAACCACTCGCCGGCTAATTCTGGCTGCCCTCAGTCGCAGCCACAACCTTCCTGTTAAGAATGGTTTTCCAACAGACACCCTGTCGCTCGACTGGCTACAGCAACAACTACCGAAAGTCACGGCCTATTTGATCGAACACAATGATGGATTGCGGACCACCATGTTACTGACGGGGATTCGCGACTTTAATTACGCTGGAATGCTGAAGAACGATGAGATCGTCTCTTGTCAGATGTATCTACCAATGCCCGGTCACGGATCAACAACCGCAGATTTCTTTAACCCCTTGGTGCGGCACGCAGAAACGATGATGCTAGAGGGTGAAGCCCCCTATCCGGTCGAACGCACCTTGCTGACCTCGGGGATGGTGATCGCTGGTGTCGACAGCCTGCATGCCGGCGAGAAAGAACTCCCAACACCTCATCTGAACATATCCTATCAAGCCCCAAAAGATTCTTTGTATTGGCGTGTCTAGACACATCGGACGTCCGTGTCCAAAGCCCAGAAAACTGAGCAAAAAACCCGGGCGCTGATTGAAAACGGATCCACCGTGATGCGAGCAAGACACCGATTGAAAGAAGAACGGATGAAATTACCTTGGATCATTTTTGGCTTGCTGTTGACGATGTGTGGAGCGATGGGATCGCTTTTTGTGACTCCTGAGCCAACCATTGTTATCAATGAAGGGGAAGATCCGGCCCCAGCCGGGCACGGAATACCGCACCCACAGATTGGCACCATGCTTGTGGGCGGAGACAGCATCGCACGCTACGCACCAATTCGCCTAGCAACATGGATATTCGCGGTGAGCATGGTCTGTTTTTTTACGTCGTTGCTCGCATTGGCAAGCCTAAAAGGGGGCCGATTCTCGAAACTCAACTGGATTCTGTTTGTAGGTCTCTCGATTCAAATGTTCGCAATGGCTGGCATGCTCGTAAGCTACGAGTCATACATCGGTGATACAGCAGTACCGTTGTATGGCGGTTTCCCAGCACCCACGGCATGGATGCTCTACGCGTTGTGGCCCGCTCCACTGCTGTTCGTCGTTTTTTACGTCGCCGCGTTTAATCGTTGGACATTCCGTCCGGAGGACGAACGGGCTTTTGAAGAAATCTTGCAACGCAGGGCACATACCGTGGCGGGCGCCGAGGAAAACATCTGATGGATTCTCGGCAAATCACGATCCTAGTTTGTGTCGCGTTGTACATGCTGATGTGCATTGCTGTCGGCGTTTGGGCGATGCGTCGGACAAAAAGTTCAAAGGACTTTTTTGTTGCCGGTCGCAATCTGGGAGTTCTCGTAGCTGGGCTGGCAATCTTCTCCAGCCAACTCAGCGGTTTTGGATTTGTGGGCGGGCCAGGTCTTGTCTATCGAATGGGTGTGTCATCTTTCTGGCTGATTGTTTGCGCCAGCATCGGACATTGCCTCTCGTTTTATCTTGTCGCGAAGCGGTTGCGTTTGGTCGCCGAATTACGAGATTCAGTTTCGCTACCCGACGCGGTGGCCGCTCGCTACAACAGCGAGACAAGCCGGTTCCTGACTGCACTCGCAATTTTGTTGGGAGTAATGGGCTACCTGGCTACTCAGATCTTGGCGATGGCAACGGTTTTACGCAGTATTGTTCCAAAAATTGAATTCGTTGATCGAATCAACAATTCGTTGTACGGGATTGCCAAGTGGGGAAGCGAAACACTGCACCTTCCGATTGTTGTGCAAGAAAGTGGCTTGGAAATCTATGTCGTCTTCTCCGTTGCTGTCTTGGTGTTTTACTGCGTAACCGGAGGGATCATCGCCTCTGTCTACACCGATCTTGTGCAGGGTGCCGTGATGGTAATTGCGGCAATCCTAGTGTTTGTCGCCGCCGCTTCTGCTGCGACCGCAAATCTGGATGGCAGTGGCTTTACCGCCATGTCGACAGTCATTTTGGAAGATGATCGCGAAGCGATTGGCCCCTGGGGAACGCTAGGTGTCATGGGATGCCTATCGTGGTTGTTCATTTTCGCCATGGGTGCCATGGGCCAACCTCACATCATTACCAAGATGATGATGTACCGAAATGTCCGTGACGCACGCTCAATCTTGATTGTATCCCTGACAGGATTCACGCTGGCCGCCTTACTCTGGATCGGGATTGGAATGGTAATGCGCGCCCTTGTTCTATCGGGTTCACATCCAGAATTAGCAACTCCTGATTCTGCCGCTGCGCAGTTCTTGCAGCATTACACCCATCCGCTTTTAGCCGGAATCGTTTTTGCCGGCCTATTCGCAGCAATCATGTCCACAGCAGACGGTTTTTTAAACATCGGAGCTGCAGCTATTGTCCACGACATCCCCAAAGCTATCCGTGGCAGATCGCTAAACAACGAATTGTTTTGGGCGAGAACAGCAACCGTCATCATCGCTCTAGTCGCTGCCTTGATCGCGCTCTATTCGGGAGAAACACTTGTGGCACTACTTGGCGCATTCGGTTGGGGCACCTTTGCCGCCGCACTGGTGCCCGCCGTCGCGATTGGCCTTAACTGGAAACGCGCTACGGCATTTGCCGTGAACGCAACCATTATCGTAAGTCTGGTGCTGTCCATCGGACTCAAATTCGCATCTAATATCTGGCCGAGCTTCGCGATTCCTTGGGGCATCGATGGTGGTGCGATCTCATTGCTTGTCTCGTTAACTCTCTTTTTCGGAATCTCGCTTTGTTCAAAGCCCCCGAAAATCGACTCAGACATTGAAGCCGTGATGGATCTCTAAGTCGCTGCTTCTTGCGACTGCGACCGGATTGCGTTTTCGGTGCGATTCATGATCAGCGCTCACCGAATAAGCCCCCGAGACAAACACTTTTGTGCGTTGGCGTTCGTACTTCCAACAAAAAGTTGACTTCCCCCCACACCCAACTCCCGGGCGTTTAAAACGTAATGATTGACCATGTTTTGCAAATTCTCTTGCCCTTAATCCTAAAGCGTGCCAGCGTGTCAAAGTGATATTCCAGCGTGTCACAGTGATATTCCAGCGTGTCACAGTGATATCCCAGCGTGTCACAGTGATATCCCAGCGTGTCACAGTGATCTAACCGTGCAGAACCGGGATGTCACGGTAGTAGTGGCAATTCTCGAAGTGATCGCATGGATTTAAATGCCGGCACTGATGAATCAACAAACTGCAACCCGATCACGGATCTACGTCGTTCATTAGACTCTAATTTTTCGGGAAGCTTCGCTTTGCGAATGGATCATGAAACGGACGCCTATGCCGACCCATCAAATTCACGGAGCAATCAACGGTGCGCGAGAAATACTTCAACTTGTTGACTGCGCTCATCACAATTACAAGCCTTGGCTTCTTTATACCGACGACCGCCTTAGCGGGCACCGGTCTTTTTGACCAGGACTTAGGTGGGTAAGCATTCGACAAGACATCCTGTGACAGCAAGTGCTGCGACTCATCTGGCTCAGCTACGGGGTGCTGTGATTCCCTCGCGGGTGATGGCTGCGGCAACGCTGAACGCGATTCTTTTCGAATTGCTGGGCGCGATGGGATTCTTTGATTGGCAACCTAGATTGCTGCGGCTAAATCAAGCACGGCGATCCGTGCTCCAATGACCTCATTAGAACGAGGATTAAATCTGTCTTTTTGAAGTTCCAAGAACGGTTTCAGAATTGCGTCCTGTAATCATAAGCCACAACGTTCCTACCACGATTGGGAACGGAGTTCCTGCTGGCGGTGCGATTCAATGATTGGCGATGCAGTTTCGAATTGCGTTATCCGAACGACTTAGCTTGATCGCAACGAAAGACAAATACATCTTCGATAATACCGACAATGCAATCGACGATTTGTTAGACAGCGGCTGGGCAGATGTGTCGGTCGGTTTGAAATACAACCTGCTGCGGGACACATGCCGAGCAAAGCTAGCATCAGCGGGTGCCACGGACGAAATTCCGCTGGGAAGCGACTCCGCGCTCCAATCTGTCCGTGATGGCGAGTTTCATTTCTTTCCGACTGCGGGACAACGAATCCTGAATGGGAATGGCAACTTACTATCTGCGGTCGGACACCGCCTACCAGCCGATGATCAAGTACAAACCGCCAGCATTCATGGGTCGGCTCACATTGACTTAATACTGACGGAAAGCTTGTAACTATTCATCGAGGTTGCCTGGCGCATTGGACAGATGATGCGTCAAACGGTGCTGCACTCGGAGTTGCCGGCCAAGACCTCTTTAACCTGTCCGTGAGCGACGCTGCAGGAAACGACCTCGTGAACCAGAATGTTGGGATTCGAGACAAGCCACGAACAAATGCCGAAACAGGCCTTGCCTACGAATTCCCATTGACTGGATTCAAAGACAAAATCGAAAAACGTGTCATGGTTGTCTTGATTTTACGTTACTAATCACGAATTTCCGGAGACACGCGTCACGCTGAAATAAACCTAACGTCGCCAACACCCTTTCATCGCAAGTAGATGGCAGGGCGTTGTTTCTTGTCTTGAAAATTCACTTGATCAAGCGTGAGGGCCGGCAAAAGGTTGCTCACTTAATCGAACCCTCCAGTCTTCCAAACATCATATTTTTAACATTTAACGTTGCCGTTTCTCCGAACCACCCTTAGGCGCAAAAACAACCGGAGCCTGGCTACGCAACGTCTCCATCAACTCTTTGTGCTCTGCACTCTGAGCTAAATTGTTCCATTCAAACGGGTCCACCTTGATGTCATACAATTCCTCGTCACCATTCGCATAATGAATTAAACGGTGATTTTTGCCACTTAGACCGTACGACCCTGGTTCATTCAAGTAGGTCAATGAAACATGTGGCCAAGAAGCTGTTGCATCATTCAACAGGGGCACCAAACTTGGCCCCGAGCTAGCTGGGTTCATTGGCAATCCGGCCAACTCAGTTAACGTTGAAAACAGGCTCAGTAGATTGACCGGCGCGTCGCACCGCGTCCCCGCCTGTGTTCCCTCCACCAATCCGGGAACACCGCGTGGAACGCGAATCATCAATGGAACACGCGTGCAAACTCGCCATGCCGTGAATTTCTGCCAATGTTCTTTTTCGCCCAGATGCCAGCCGTGATCACTCCACAACACAACAATCGTGTTGTCACGATTCGGCCCATTGTTCAATGCAGCGAGGACTCTTCCAACCATCGCATCCGAAAACGCGATCGAAGCTAAATACCCTTGGATAGCCTGTTTCCATTGCCCTTCCTTGCGGATATGGGCGAAGTACCGATTTGGCCCTCGCCTCTTACCCGCCGATGGTAAATCCTCAAGATCGTTTTCTCTGTAGCCAGCCGGTAATTGAATCTCGTCTAGCGGAAACTTTTCAAAATAATTCTTGGGAACGAACCATGGCTCGTGGGGACGATAGATACCACAGGCGAGAAAAAATGGCTTTTCGTGATTCTTTAGCAATTGCTCACTGATCCATTTCGACACGAGCCAATCGCCCCCATACTCCTCGTCCGACACATCGAGTGAAGCCCAGTCCGTTTCAACATATTGCCACGGACCACCACGCGGCAAATTGACCGGTCGCTGTTTCGGATAAAAGGTACGGGGAAAAGGGTTCTCCGACTCTTTGGCAGGAAAATAATCATCCCAGGATTGCGCATCAATGAAGTAGTGGAGAATTTTTCCCGACCCTGCTGACCAGTATCCATGACGTGAGAAATATCGCGGCAGCAATTCAGCCCCGGGCAGCAATTCACGCATCTTTTGACGGTTGTCGTAAAGCCCTGATCGATTCGGCGCGATACCCGTCATAATCGCGGTGCGAGAGGGATTACAGGCGGGCGCGGGACAATGCGCATTCGTAAAAAGGACGCCGCTTGCAGCTAACCGATCCAAATTCGGCGTCAACGCTTGTGAATGCCCCTCAAGGCAACCGACCCAATCATTGAGATCATCGACAGAGATAAAAAGTACATTCGGTTGGCCCGCCTGACCACTGAAACAAGCACCCACCCCATGAAACAGAACAACGAACAGGAACTTCAAAAATACAAAAACTTTTCTCATAACAATTCTCGCAACAGTCGGTACGCGATGAACGGATTCGTGCTCCATGGGGTCTGGCCAAATCGCGGTAATGCCTCGCCATCGCTATGCACAGTGAGATATCGTACACGCGTGGCATCAATTCGTGGGTGACTCACCCACAAAACACAATCACGCGCAACCGGGTATCAAAAGAAATCTGTCACGCATGTCAAATGCAGGGTCGTCTAGGTACTCCAAAAGCGAGGACTAAACGTTTGATTGATACTCCAACCATTAATGCCACATCCTCATTGAAACATAATTAGATCGTGTTCGGGCAGCATTGCCCGTTGGAGCAGAATTAACGACTGGAAGTAAATGCAACTCCTCACCGTGACAATCTGGCGCAGGGAATAGGAGTTTGCCCGCAGATCCAAACCTGCCGGAATTTCAACAAGTCGACCGGCCAGAAACCAAACACCGATTCGTAAGCGGAGCTCGATTGCTGACAAAGTCAATGAAATCACCCCAGGCACATAGCATTGATGATGCCGTAGTGTTGAAATAGCTTCGGAACCTTACGGTCGTCATAACTGCAGCTGTGATTCCATTCGTCAATATCACCGCAAGCATCAAACTGCTGAAAACAAACCATTTCGCATCTTCTCGGACAAGACCGGAACAAAAAAAGCACAAACACAAGATTTGTGTCGCATGAGGCCCACGCTGCTCTATTGATTCCTGACGTGTATCGCGAAGAGCGCTCTCGTAGAATTCTCAATCTCGAGCAAGGCTTGATGAGTTAGTCTTTTGTTTTAAAAAGCTCGCCAAATTTTCAGGATCATTGGTACCAATCCTGAGTATCCCTCCATTACGCAGACCGATGGCAACACAATCAAATCCCCACAGATTCCAAACCCAACCACCGCGCAAACTGTAATGGATGCCCCAACCGTCCAACAAAATCGTTCGAGAAACTTCAACTTCTTGGATCTCGGCGTATTCCAATTTACGACCAAACAATGGAATCGGGCCGAATCGAATCGCCAACTCCTCACCGTTATCCTCGACCTTTAAATAGTGAAATGCTCCCCCAAGCACCGCAAATAGTAAACTGAATGAGGTGCATAAAGCCATTCCCACTGGATCGTCGACGCTCGATAGAAGCAGTCCGCAGAAGACACCAAACCCGTAAAGCACCAAACAAAGCGGGGCTCTTTGGGTGTGCGAATATTCCACTGTTAAGTATCCAGATTCATTCATTGCAACGCAATTTTTAGGGTGGGCCATTCGGCATGTAGCGATCGTGCTTCACATCAAATCTAAGCGCGGAATTCATATGCTCGCGATGAGCTGATACCCTCGCGATGAGTTGCCCCACAGCAAGGGCACCGCCGCCCGACGGCAACAATGCAATGCACGAGATCAAAGATTAATCGATCTTGCACACGCGCAGATACCGATGTGTGTCGCCCTTTTACGATTACCGGCGAAATACTCACGTATAGGAGGCACGTCGATGATTCCGCGCGTTTTAACTAATGCAGCAAACCGAGGCGTCGAGCAAAATTTAAATGAGCACGCAAACACGCAAATAGTGACACGCAAAGAAATTTCGACCGACAGAAACGCTCTGCATTTAACTTTTAACTGCTGGCGGGGAAAATCCTGCCCGCTGAAAACCAACAACTTGCGAACTGGACCGAGGTAACGATGGCATCCCCCATCGGCAGCACCCCACAAACATCCTGTTCCTGGCCATTTCCCGTCCAAGGAAAGCCAATCGCTTCGCCCGTTCGTGCGATACCCTAACAGCGTACTCGTGCTCCATAAATCTGGCCGACGCCCATCACTAGGACAGTCGCCGACCAACTGACTCCGAAGCTATGCGGAGCACTATCCGCCTCGCTCAAGAATCCCGCAGCAACTCGTGCGGCAGAGAACCCAAACCACGTCTTATACGTGCGGATAAAGCGGACGTTCTAACTGCCAAACCTAGCAGTCTCAACCAAACTTATGGTCCTAACTACCGGTTACTGCGGTTTGCCAAGGCCAACGGCCTTCCAATTCAACCTGCAGGGCAATGCTTAAAAAAGTTCGAATGATGACGATCAAACCTAAGGCCAGCACATTTTCAAGCGTTGGGTCCACAACCACCGTCCGGATAATATCGGCCGCGACCAATAGTTCTAACCCGAGCAGAATCGCGCGTCCTAAATCTGGCCTTAGCGGGCGTTAGGGGTCTTTCTATTGCTGGCGGTCAAACATAAACCTAAAAGCTGCAATCAACATTCCCACAACAATAACGACCACACCTGCTCCATCAATCACCAGGCCAACAATTTCCACAGCGTTTCGAAATAGTTCCATCAGAATCTTCTGCCTCGAAGTCCACAAACAAAAAACCAGCCCCCAAACGCGACTGTGACCTAATCACAATCAAACCCCAATCACACAATCATCCAGTCTGACATCAATTCCGACGGCGTTATTCTGCAAGCCAAGACGCAAGCTGGTATCCAAAAAACAGCCGTTGTTTCAAATTCCAGAACTAATTATCGCTCACACTCGCGCGGGCTTTTTGCAACTCATTGCTCGCCAAGCTCTGGATCGATTCCAAGCACCCCAGCGAGTTCAAGCATTAATCTCGCCGGTCCACTCAACTCCGCACGCTGCCGCAGAACAGTCCGTGCTAAGCCTGGCTTGTCAGTAAGCAGCCCATCGACGCCTCGACTGATCATTACAGACATCGTGGCCGCATCATTGACCGTCCAAACGAATACCTGTTTTCCAACCGCATGGGCATGCTTCACCAAACCACGGTCGACAAAACTCGCATTAACAGCAAGGAAATCGGCATCAAGCTTTCCCAAGTCCCCTGCCGCTACCGACATCAATAAACCAACCTTCCAATCTGGTCGAAGCTTCTTCATTTTTTTCACGGCCTCACGTTTTAGTGACATCGCCATCACCTCATCCTTCATTTGCCGATCTTCCACGAGACCAACCACGCGTTCCTCGAGCTGTTGATCGTGCCCGTAATATTTCAGCTCGATATTGACCTTTATCTTTCCTTTGCACGCATCCAACACTTCGGCGAGTGAAGGCACGCGCTGATCTGCAAATTCAGGCGCAAACCAGCTCCCGATATCAATCTCAGCCAAATCCTCACTTGTCGCGTCCCAGATCTTAATCTTGTTCCCAGCAAGCTTCATGAAGTCACTATCGTGTAGTACCACTACTTCACCATCGACAGTTTCCTGCACGTCAATTTCAACGAAGTCCGCATCATCGGCAATCGCCTGCCGAATGGCCGCCATCGTGTTCTCAGGGGCGACACTCGATGCTCCTCGGTGGGCCATCACCAGAACGTCATCGTCCAGACGAATACTATTCAACGCAAACAGACCTACAGCCATCGCGACAAGCGGAGCGATCACAAATACTGCGATCAACCGTTTCTTCGTCAAACGCAAAAACAGCTGATTCACCACGTAATCATTCGCATCCATTCGTGGCGACCGTCCCGTCCTCTCGCGCCTAACCGACCGATACTGGTAAAAATGAATCGCCGCGAAAGAGGCCGCGTTAAAAAGACTCACGGACAAGTTTACGATTAACAACACGACAAGCGTCGCGCCGATCGCAAGCACAATTAAGTAGAGCGAACGCGATACGTCGGGAACAACTAAGCGTGCAAACCCTGTGATCAAGCTTGAAGCTAAGGCAGCCAAAAACGACGAAAAGCAAATCCAGCCAACGATCCAGGCAATCAAGTTGCGACGACAACCGACGGCAGATTCAACACTCAGTTTGATTGCTTTTCGTGGAGGCACACCCTCAAATAACAAAATTGGCAATGCAAAAAACCAACCACTAAAAAGCCGTAGGATGATTGCGACCAAGATGACAGCGAGGACGACACCAATTGCAACGGCGGTTAAGAATTCTGGCGGTTTTTCATTCAGGTAGTAGTTTATGTCAAATTCTGTCAGCAAAACCCAATAAACCAGACCCGCCACCGCCAAGAAAGGAACAAGGACTACCAGTGTGTAAGTGACAAGTCGAATACCCAGCAGTAACACCGGGACTGCCTTCTTTGCCGCGAATGACAAGGCACCCGAGATACTAAGGCTTTTATCGTCATCCCGCGCGCATAAAATTCCTAACAAGGAGGCTTGCTCCAACGCGACCACGCCAAGCCAGACCGCGCCCGCCAAAATCAGGCAGATCCAACCAACCGGCTGAAGAAAAAAATACGCGATGTCCGTGTCCGACAAAACATCGTCGCCCGATAGTGAAACAAGAACGCGGAAGAGCGTTCCGAGCAGCGGAGTGAGCAAGGTAAATGCAATTAACTTGTAGATCACATCCGTCAGCAATAATTGCTTCCAGCAACTCCGAAAATCGACAATTGTCGCACGCAGAGATGAACTCATCAATTATCCCGTGGATTCGTATCATGAAATCGGTGCCGGCGAATGGGACCTTCCGCAGTACGCATCGGCTAGAAAAAACGCCAATTCAAAAAGATTCAATTGACCTTCCCGTCTGCTCGCACGGACTTGGTGGCAAGCGGATCAACCCAGTCACCGCCAACCCTTCGCAGTTTTTATAGCGTCCAAGAAAACTCAAACCGAGCGTGGCCATTGCATTGACCTAGGAGGGCAACATAGGGCAGCTCACCCGCAACGCCGGCGCGTATTGTACTGAACTCGGCACTGGACGCCTTCCCCATTTTTCGGCTCAAGTGGTGTCGACAAACATAATCAGGCTGCCCTGCTGTATGAACAAATTCCCTACGTCGAGAATCGCTCCAAAAGTCGTAATGAACGCAGCCAATATATATTCATCCATCGCCCAGTCAGAAATGAGAACGCAAAACTCCGCCGTATTCTCGGTGGAATCCCACCGATGCAGTCAAGCACATGATAGGCATCCAAATTGAATCGTGACTCTGACTGACATTGAATATCAGAAGCAGACACAGCCTTTAGATAACAGCGACCGAATCGAGGAATCACTTAACCGTATCCCTTTATCCGCAGCATTCGCTCTGTGGCCTAACAATCCAGGAAAGAGACCTTGGTGCGCGACCCATTTTAATGACGAAGACGCCCTCACTCCACGCGATGCCCGTCACACCAATCATTTGCGAAACAAGAAACAACATGCTGGAAACTGCGAAATGCAGAGAACCAAAAACATGTATTTGCTAAATACATTAACATCGTGTCACCCTAGACCGTCCTATCCAAAGATTTTTTACAGCCAGCGGTTTTGTCCGACAAGCATCGTCGCATGGCTTAAAAACATGCTCGCGTCCGTGACCAAACTCCAACTTGCCAAGAACAGTGGACCCAAATCATGAACAACCGACAGAAGAACGGCCTCGTTTGTATTTTCATCTCCGTCGTTCTGGCAGGAATCGCCGTCAACAACACGTTTATATCACCGGACGTACCGGTTACCGACGCATCGGGTCTTGGCGTCAGCCGTATGGTGGGCGCGTTTCTACCCGCCGTTCTTGTCATGGCGGCGGGCTTCTATTTCCTGCAAAAACCAAAATCTTGAGCAGCTTCGCGCTGCAGGCTCTACTAACGTGGGCCCGGTGGTAAATTCTCGAGCAAATATCGCGTCAACAACATTCGTACGTGCACGGCCGTACCCTTCCCTCTTCTTAATCCATGATCGCGATTGGGGTACACCATATAGTCAAAAGCCTTTCCCATTTCAATCAAACGGTCGACTAGCCCTTCGACGATCTGCACGTGCGTGTTTGTTTCACCAGACCCCGTCACGATCAACAATTTCCCTTTCAGCCCAGCAGCAAAGTTTATCGGAGCGGACTGCTGATAGCCGTCAGGATTTACCTTCCTAGTTTGCATATAGATTTCCTGAAACCACGCGTTGTAAAGATGCGGCTGAGGTTTTGGAACAACAGCAATCCCAACGTGATACGTGTCGGGTTTACGGAAGAGGGCATTAAGAGTGTTTGATCCGCCACCGCTCCACCCCCAGATACCGACACGATCTAAGTCAACATACGGTCGCGTTCGCCCTAGCTCCTTCAGTCCGGCCGCTTGCTCAGCAGTGGAAAGCGGACCCAGGCTACCGAAAATGGCCCGCCGCCAAGCAGCTCCCTTTGGCGCCGGCGTCCCACGATTATCGATTGACAACACCAAGTAACCTAATTCGGCGATCATGCGATGAAATTCAGCATGGTGAGTCCCCCACTCATCCAGCACGGTTTGGGCGTGCGGCTCGCCGTAAACGTAAACAAACACGGGATATTTTTTTGATGAATCAAACTCGCTTGGCTTGAGGAGCCAAGCATCCATCGTCACGCCATCAGTAATTTTCAACTCCAGAAATTCAGCCGGGATTGCACGTCGAGCAGCAACGGCGGACTTGAGCTCAGTATTCTCTTCAACTTCCCGAATCACCTCGTGATTAGGTAGCTCAACCAGCTCAACCTTTGGCGGGCGATCAAATGCCGACCAGGTGTGAAAGGCCCAATGGGCATCCGGTGAAAAATCGTATCGGTGCGTCCCTGGCTGATCCTTTGGCGTGATTCGTTGTAGGTCGCCAGCCCCATCAAGGGGTACGCGATAGAGAAATTTTTGAGTTGCGTTGTCGGGGGATGCGTAGAAATAGAACCACCCCCTTTCCTCGTCCACGACCGCACGATCAATGATGTCATACGCGCCGATTGTTAACTTGGACAACTCTTCACCGTGGCGTGAATAACGATAGGCATGTCGCCAGCCGTCTTTTTCTGAAATCACAATGAATGACTTACCGCCATCGATCCAAATCAAACCGGCGTTCTTATCTTGGCTGCTAACGCACCAAGCCTCGTTCGTTTCAGCGAAGAGAACAGTCGTTTCATTATCGCGTAAATTTATCAGCAAGAACTCACGCTGGTTTCGAAACCGACTGAGTTTCTCAACCAAAACTTCCGCTCCCTTTCCCGCCCATTCCACCTGGCCAAGATAAAAGCCATCGTCCGGCGCATCGACCGCCATCCACTGAATTTTCTGGTCGTCAATATTCACGACCCCAACTCGAAGCTTCGCTATTTCACCACCCACCCTCGCGAAACGCCTCCTCTGCGTTTCTGGATACGTCGGATCGCTCGGTACTAACACATTCCGAAAGCGAATCGCTGTTTCGTCTGATTCAACAAACAAAATCTGTTTTCCATCAGGACTCCAGGCTGGTTTCCGATACCACACATCGCGATCGCCAGCATCAGGCGTCAATCGAATTCTGTCACCCGTAGTCAAATCGCGAATTAAAAGCTGCCGACCACGATTTTCAATCAAATACCTTCCATCGGGTGATTGCATCCGGTTGCCGCCGTTACTCAACTCAGGTCGGACCGGCAACACCGTTCGCTCACCGCTGAGGACATCGTATCGCACAAATATTGAGCGATTCGATTCAGCAACACGTTCTTGAACAACATAGCCATTGCTACCTTCCTCCCAATCTGCAGCGAAACTTTTTGCGCGATACTTCCCTTGTTCGTAGATCTCATCTAGACGGCGTTCTGCAAATGGACGCCAAGCGTCACCACCAGCTTCCTCGCCACAAACGAGGGGCAGGGAAGTTGCCCCCATAATCATCGAAAACAGTAAGACTCGAAAACAAACTTGAAATTTCTCTCGCATGCAATCACTTCGACAGGACTGGGAGGGGATCTGGCTCAGCAAAGAATGTTCGCCGTCGATTGGGCAGCAATTCCGCTCTGACCGTTCACGGTCACTGTTATTCTCATTTCCGACCACACGACAGCCAAAGGGCAAAATCGCACCTACTCACTGAAGCGAAGCTCAACGAACCAATCGTGCCGCAAATGATAATCAACGAAACACCCCAGCGGACAGGTGGACCAACCGCCGAGAGACAGCTTTCACAGTAACTGATCCCTCAATTCATCCGAACAATTACCGATATTTTGCATTCAATGAAGCGACAGCCACTTGCGTTTCGCGTACTGGATGACTGGGCAATACCTACCCCCACGGCCAATGCCTGACTCAGTCATCCCCGTGGCAGGACTCCACTTGGCGAACGCCGAAGTGGTGCCGGCAATCCATCACATCCTGCAGCGTAAAAGCCCATTACGGCACGCACGTAAACGTTCTCGAGTAGACTGGCAAAAACCTAATTTCTCGGATCGCAATTTCCATGTCCGCATTCAGCATGCTTAGCCCCGAGGTCCCACTTGTCGCAACTCCGCTTCATCTGATTTACAATACGGGGCCACCAATAATCCTCCCGCCTAGCTGAGTTGCCCGCTCAATGAACTTGCGTGCTATTACCGTGCTCGCATTTATGGTTGTGATGCCGGCGTTTGCGAAGGACATTCCCGACGCTGCAGAAAGCGGCAAGCTTGATTTTTTCGAGCGGAAAGTCCGCCCCCTTTTGAGCTTGCATTGTTACGAATGCCATTCCGAACCTGCCAAAACCATTCATGGTGGACTACGGCTTGACAGTGCCGATTCGATCGAACGCGGAGGCGACAGCGGCCCTCTTGTCGTGAAAGGTAATTCCGCCGCCAGCCTTTTGATCCAGACCGTGCGGCAAGATGGCGAAATTGAGATGCCGCCGAAAGGAAGGTTGACGGACCGAGAGATTTCAATTTTGACGAAGTGGGTTGACGACGGTGCCTTCTTTCCAGACGCCAAAACCTCTACTGCACACCCTCAACCTAAACTGGATTTAGAGGCTGGCCGTGAGTTCTGGTCCTTCCAGCCAATTCAAGCTCAAAAGGCTCCGACCAATTTTGCACAACCTAATTGGCCGAGGAATCGAATTGACAAATTTGTGCTGGCTGCAATGGAGCGGGAAGGTCTGCATCCGTCTGATCGAGCGGACCGATCGACCTTAATCCGCCGAGCGGCCTATGCATTGACCGGGCTACCACCGTCACCTGCCGACGTAGGTGAGTTTGTCAATTCGCAGCACCCCGAAGTCTACCGACGCATGGTAGATCGCTATTTAAATTCACCCCAATATGGTGAGAAGTGGGGACGTTGGTGGTTGGATATGGCTCGTTACACTGACCGCACCGCCAATTGGCTCTATCAAACCGGACAAGCCCATCTTTATCGCGATTGGGTGGTTCAGGCATTTTGCGAAGACATGCCTTACGATGATTTCGTACGCCGTCAACTTGCGACTGACCTGATGCCAAACACTGGCCCAGAAGATCTTCCCGCCCTCGGCTTCCTGAGTCTCAGTCCAACGTACTGGAAAGAATTGAAGCTGCCCTCTGAGATCATCAAGGTCATCGTTGCTGACGAATGGGAGGAACGAGTGGATGCAGTCTCCAGAACCTTTCTCGGCCTAACAGTCGCCTGTGCACGTTGCCACGACCATAAATTCGACCCCATTTCTACCGAAGATTACTACGCGTTGGCGGGAATCTTCGCCAGTTGCCGCCAGGTCGAGCGTCCAATCGTGGATCAAGCAATCCACCAGAAAACGCAACTCGCCAAACAACAGGTTGCCAAATGGAAAGAGCAAATTGAGATTTTTAAAAAAGAAGACTCGCCACCGAAACAGAAGATTGCGGAATTCACCACCAAGATCGATCGGCTGATTGAAGCAACCCCCTTTTACGACTCGCCGATGGCAAACGCGTTATCAGAAGAGTCCATGCATGTCGTGCAAGCTGGCAAGACTCCCCAACAAGGAACAAAATTAGTCTATCAATCAGAACCAAGGGATTTACCCGCGTTTATCCGTGGAAACCCCAACCGCCCCGGCCCGGTTATCAAGCGTCGATTTTTGACAATTCTTGATCCTGACCAGATACCCTACAAGCAAGGAAGTGGGCGACTGGAGTTAGCTGAGTCGATTCTTCACGATGGCACACCACTGTCCGCAAGAGTCCTCGTCAATCGCATCTGGAACGAACACTTTGGGACGGGAATTGTCTCGACGCCGAGTAACTTTGGCCAACAGGGCGCCCGTCCTAGCCACCCAGAGTTGCTCGATGATTTGGCGGACCGATTCATTTCAAATGGATGGTCGATCAAACACCTACACCGAGAGATCCTGCTTTCAGCAACCTGGCAGCAATCATCGAGTGTCACGCCAAACCGCTTTAAACTCGATCCAAGTAATCGCTGGTTATCACGCATGGTACGAAGGCGTATCAATTTCGAAGAATGGCGAGACAGCATCTTAGCGGCGAGTGGATCACTTGATCACCGCCGGGGAGGCATATCGATTGATCTCGACGCGGAAAACAATCAACGCCGGACGATTTACGGAACGGTCCATCGACGCGATATGTCCACGACTTTGATGGTCCATGACTTTCCCGACCCGACTCAACATAGCCCGCAAAGAGCGTACACAATTACGCCGCTGCAAGGCTTATACGCACTTAATGGACCACTGCTAATTGGGCAGGCCAAAGCACTAGCCACTCGCTTAAATGATCTAAATTTCTCCGAGCATTTAGCAACAGAACTCACGCCTGCAGTTCACAGCGAAGCGCAGCGAATTCACTACCTGTATCAGCAACTCTTCACTCGGGACCCAACCGAACGTGAATTGACATTAGCCGAAGCTTTTTTATCCACGGGTGCGTCAGAACCGAATGAGCTTTGGGAACAGTACATTCATGTTTTACTCGCTTCCAACGAAGTAATGTTTGTCGATTGACCATGCCCTATCGAATGACCAGCGCGACGCATCGAAACGTGGCGACCCTCGCCCGAGCAACGATGCTGATTCGAACGTTCCCGAAACAATAACTACCGACTTTTTTGCAATGCAAGACATTCGACAAAAAACTGAACGACGCGATTGGCTGCGACAATTTGGTGGCACCGTCGGATTACTTAGCGCCGCGTCAGCGTCAACTGGTGCAGTACTCACGGAACCTCACAGCCACCCTCATCCGGGACCTCACTTTGCTCCCCGAGCAAAAAGAGTCATCCACTTGTTCATGAATGGCGGACCATTTCAAGCCGATTTATTTGACCCCAAACCAGCGTTGGCGAAATACGCGGGCACCAGACCCGAAGGTGTCGAACTCTTAACCGAACGGCCAACCGGTGGGCTCTTGCCATCCCCGTTTAAATTCTCGCGATGTGGAGAAAGTGGTTTACCGGTCAGTGAATTATTACCCAACTTGAGTCATCACATGGACGAGATCTGCACGCGGATAATCCGAATCATGGGCCCGCCCTACTCCAGATGAATAATGGGACGATTGTCCCAACCCGACCAAGTATGGGAGCTTGGTTCCTTTATGGATTGGGCACCGAAAATCGAAACCTTCCCGGCTACGTCGTCTTGTGTCCCGGACGCCCAGTCCGTTTTTCCATCCTCTGGAACAGCGCGTTTCTTCCGTCGGAGCACCAAGGCACCTACATCAATCATTCGTCGATGGTGCCGGATAAGATGTTGCCGCATCTCAGTAATTCTCGTTGGAATCAGGAAACCCAGCGACAACAGCTCGATCTTTTGCGTGCATTGAATGCTGAACATCAAACCGGTCGTGGTGACGATTCAACTTTGGCTGCGCGCACCGAGGCCATGGAAACCGCGTTTCGCATGCAAACAGAAGGCAGCCAAGCTTTTGACCTAAACCGAGAAACACGACAAACAAAAGCAGCCTATGGGAACGGCCATTTTGCCAATGGATGCCTGCTCGCAAGACGGTTGGTCGAACGTGGAGTTCGATTTGTTCAACTTTATTATGGCAACGGCCAGCCTTGGGACACCCACAGTAAACACGATGAAACCGTACCCAAGCTGTGCAAGGAAATTGATCAACCAATCGCAGCATTAATCTCGGATTTAAAGAAGCGCGGCATGCTTGAGGACACCCTGATCGTTTGGGGCGGAGAGTTCGGCCGCACCCCAACCTCTGAGAATGGTAATGGCCGGGATCACAATCATCACGGCTTCACCATGTGGATGGCGGGGGCCGGTGTTCAGGGTGGAATGCGTTACGGCGAAACTGACGACTTCGGATTCAAAGCGGTCGTCGACAAGGTACATGTTCATGATTTACACGCCACGATTTTGCACTTGCTGGGCATTGATCATGAACGTTTAACCTACCGACACGCTGGGCGGGATTACCGATTGACGGACGTCTATGGTCGCGTCGTAAAAGAGATCCTGGCATGAAACTTATTAAGAATTCAACGCTATCGTAGTGAGTCGCGGATATTCGTATCCCAATACATTGAACATGGCATTGCACGAACGCGATCGCGAAGATTTGCTGCGGGATGGACATACGATGATCCATCGTGGCGAGTGTGACATTGACGGCATCACTTTGCTCGCGGGCTTTCGCAGACAAAACCAATTGAGTCTTTACTGCGGCGTGGATCCAGTTTTTCAATTCAATGCCAACGGGCACCTTCGCCGTGTCTATTTTCAGGGAAGACGCTTTGCGGCCCAACAAGGGCAGCTTGCCGAATTGATCCGTGCATCTGTTGCTGGAAAAACCCATGCAAACTCAAACCAAATCGATTGCCATCTAATGACGGCGATTCAGAAAACGCTTGAAGAGTGGATCGTGAAAGTGCGGCAACAAATTGCTCAATCGCATACCCCATGGCGTACCGTCGGCGAGGATTCGAACGCATTTCAGCATCGCCTCACTCAATGGATCGAGTGCTACGGATCACGTTTTATCGTTGCTGATTCACCAAATGCGTGAGAGAGGGCGTGATTCACAGCGCACATGCATCGCATGCTCGTCCCCCCCCAAAACACATTGATACCACCGCTGAAGAAAGATCGCCGCCATGAACCGTTTACAAGCTCCAGCAATCATCATCTTCGCTCTCGCATTCTGGCCAAATTTTACCTCGCTCGATGCAGCCGAAACATCTTGGATGTGTGCGGCGGGAAGCGCAGCCATTACCCCACAAGACCCCGTATGGATGGGAGGCTACGCCGCGAGAAAAGAGCCTTCGGCAGGAAGCGTGCACGATTTAAATGCAAAAGTCCTGATCATCCGAGATGACCAAGGTGAGCAATTGGTTATCGTCACGCTCGATTTGCTAGGGATAACGAAAGAGCTTCGAATCGCAGTCGAAGAACGTGTTGTTGCACAGGGCGTTTCCCCCAATTCACTGCTAATGAATGCTTCACATACGCATTGCGGGCCAGAATTGCGTGATGACCGCATCTTGAGGTATGGCATTGATGCAACCTATGCTGCGTCTGCAAGAACCTATGTTCAAAATACGGCAATCAAAATCGGAAACCTCATCACCGAAACATTGCAACGCTTGGAACCGGCAAATCTGTATTACAGTCGCGCACGCGCGGGTTTCGCGATGAACCGTCGGCTTCCAACAGAGCAGGGTTTTATCAATAGCCCAAATCCCCAAGGCCCAATTGATCACGACGTTCCTGTGCTGAGGGTAGAAAATGCTCAGGGAAGACTCACTGCGGTCCTATTTGGTTACGCATGCCACGCCACCACCCTCAGCTTCCAAAAGCTTTGTGGTGACTACCCAGGCTTTGCGCAACAATTCATCGAAGCGACGCACGACGGCGTGACCGCGCTTTTTCTAAATGGTTGCTCAGCTGATCAAAACCCTTATCCACGCCGGACACTTGAACTTGCGAAGCAGCACGGACAAGCATTGGCAAATGGAGTTGAAACAGCCTTAACCACGAAACAGTTCCGAAAGCTTCATGGTCCGCTTTTCGTTGAGATGGGGCATGCGACACTCGACTTCAAGGTACCCTCAATCCAACAAATCAACGAGGAGGCAAATTCAGACAACAAATACACGCGGGTTCACGGCGAAGAATTGCTTCGACAACTCGAAACTCAAGGTCGTATCGATTCAAGTTATAGCGACTTCCCAATTCAAGTTGCACAATTCGGAACGGACTTAACGCTCGTCGCTATCTGTGGCGAAGTAGTGGTTGATTATTCACTTCGCTTAAAACAAGAACTTGGCCAAAACGAGCACCTAGTGTGGGTCGCCGGCTATTCGAACCATGTCTTTGGCTACCTACCCAGCCTGAGAGTCCTCCAGGAAGGCGGATACGAAGGTGGCGGTGCAATGCGTTACACGACATACCCTGGACCATTCGAAGCGACAGTTGAGGAACGAGTCATCGAGAAAATTCGCGAATTGCATCGCAAAATCCAAACAAAGCGAACGACTACGCAATGATGAACAGGCGACACATACCGGGCCCATTCGAATTAAAACTCGACCGCCAAACAAAAATGGTTTTTAACGAGAGATGGTGATCCCGCTTAGATCCGAAGATTGAATCAGCAATCCACCCTGAAGTTGTGCGGATTCCAGGCCCGGCAGTCGAGTTGGCTGACGTCGCCGAACCTCTTGCCGACGCGCATTTTTAGCAGCTAGCTCTCGCAACTGAGCGGGCGGCATGAGTTGAATCGCCCGGTCAATACTTTGGGTGGTATTGGATAGCGATTGGTTCGCTTCGGAAGCCTGGTTCTTAATTGAGTGAACCGAATTGGCAATTTCACGGAGTTCCTCCGAGCTGGCAGCTCTTCCCGAGACAGATAAATCTGCAAGCTGCTGCTCGACATTACTCAGTTGCAACGAGAGCTTTGCGACCTGCGATTCAGCAATTGCAACTTGCTGACCAGCATCGAGAACGTCTTCCATGTCGAACTCCACACCAGCGAAAGAGGTAATCCCGGCCCGCTGTAACGACTCCCGAACAAACGACGGGACTAGCAAGATCAAGAGAACAGCGATCACAATCATCGCCTCCCTCGTGGCGGCAAACAGATCGCGCAGCTCACTCCATCGTGTTTTGGATTCACTATCAGCTGTCACGACATGCCTCCTGCGTAGCATTCAACCGAGAATCCCGCGGATTGTGCGAAACCTGGCCCTCGTGAGTCCAGACCGGTTCGATGCTATCGCTGCTGGCTTCAGTAAAACTCTCAAGTCGCACGAAAAGCCGGCGCGGCACGTCAACGCAGTAAAGCAGGGCAGCTCAACCAAATAGCAGATCAAGAAGCTGGCCGCTCGATGCATCCGTCATCAAGACTCAGCAGCGTTCCGCGACAATGAAGAGGGCGGGTCGCATTTACCGGGATAAGCTGGATGCTTGCGGTGTGTCCAGTCTGGAAAGTACAGCCGCAGCTCATCTGTCGACGGCGTTTCATTGGTGGTCGCCGGGAAATCGTCCGTATCTTTGCGGTTCAATAAGGTACGATCGGTGAAAGCATTCATCAGCGCTAATAAATCACTGACCTGTTGTTCGGTAAGCTTCAAATCACCCATGTCCTCACGATTAACGGTAACTGGATAGTCGGTGTGGCCCCATCGCTCTGGCTCGACATCGCGACGATTATAAAACTCCAGAACCTCTTTCAACGTCTTGATCGATCCATTGTGCATGTAAGGCGCCGTCAGAACGATGTTCCTAAGCGATGGTGCACGAAACTGCCCAAGTTCGGCTGCCTCCCCCGTTTGCCCGCCAAGCCCTGCATCCTTTTTGCCTCGAGAGGGAACTCCCAAATTGTCATACCCATAGTCACTCAAGAGTGGCCCCGCCCAACTCGACGGCTGTAAAAGATGGCAATCCGCACACTTCCCGGCCCCTCTAAAAATCTCGAGCCCCCGTAGCTCAGCTTGCGTCAATGCAGCTTTCCCATTCAGATAATCGTCGATCCGGGCATCAAAGGGGCGAAAGATGGGCTCCTTCAGAAATTCTACCAACGCCCGAAACGCGTGATAGTTCAAGCGTTGATCGTCCCTCCAGATCTCATCCCCAACCCATTGCCGAAACTCAGCTGCGTATTCGGAATCCCGCAACCGCGACGCTAGCGTCTCTTCGTCGGGCAAATTCATTTCGTTGGGGTCGAAGAATGGCTGCTGCACTTGTTCGAAGAGGTCGCCCGCTCGCCCATCATGAAACAATCCACCTTCCCAAGCATAAACTTCCGTTCCATCGTCCGTCTGCACATCCTCGTAAGCAAATCCGGGAATCAGCGCCGCATACATCAAAGAGGGCGAGTTGCGCCGACCGACGCGTCCCTTCACCGCCCCTGGCGAAATCGGTCGGGAATCGGCAAACGCCGTTTCAGCCCGGTGACAAGAGAAACATCCCTGCCCAACCGGTTGCGAAAGCGTCGAATCCAAAAAGATCTGTTTTCCGATCACCACAGCCAGTGGCTTCGCATCACTCACTTCCTCACCGTGCACAAAACCTGCAAAGCTGAATGACACGAAAGCCAACGTAACAAACAGGAACAGATGACGTGGTGCATGATTCATATTGCCGTGACCAGAACGCCAACCTGTTTGGAAGTCCATGGAGCAAATAAGACAGAAGGTAGGATTATCTTGCGATCAAAGAGACCGATTTCGAGCCATAACGGATTTGCCATTGTCGCCCTTGATTGCTGACGAGATCATCCGGATTGGAAAACTTCCCCTTAACCTTTTTCGCTGTAAGCACCGTGATCTCGGTTCCTTTCGGTGATTCGGTAACCCCCTTGGATCTGAACTCCAACTTGCCATCGAGCTCAGCGATCCCATCAATCACAAAGCCAGGAGATTCAGTCGGCCCTTCGACAGCGAGAAGGCCTTGCTCGTGCTGGCGGTAATCACCAATTAAGTGTAACGGCTTTGCAGATGATTGGATTACCAAATACCCACCGTTACGCAGCGTGGCATCGACCTCTCCCTTGCCAAGGAGAGTTCCAAGTGGAAGAACATCGACCGCTCGCATAGAGGCGATCCGCGCTCCATGCATGTCAATGGTGCCGAAGGGACCAATGCGAATTTCGTTACGACCAACCAGCTCGATGCCTTCTTGCAGGCCAAGTAATTGTCGTGCGTTTTCCCTGCCCCGGATTTCCAAAGCCAAAACATGCAAATTTCTTTCAGCAACCGCCAGACTGTCGGCGGTTCCCGTATTTTCCATCTTTGCAATCCACGCTAATTGCGGGGCACCGTCATCTGTTTGGTAAATAATTCCCTCGTTCTCATATCGATAAGGGGACCAGTGATCCGCCTCACCTGCTGAGTCGCCATCTTTTCCCATCCATTGATGATAAGTCACCGCAAACCCTTTTTTCTCAGTCACCCGCTCTCCGAGCAAAAGTGCTTCCATTTCGCGCACAAGCTTGGGTTGGCTTTGTGAAAGATCATGCGACTCACTTGGATCCAGCGACAAATCATAAAGCTCCGTTTTTCCCCGCGCGTTTCGAATTAACTTTTGATTGCCACGGATGATTGAAGCTTGGTTACTTGCCTCGTGGATGATGAAATCGCGCCGCTTCGTTACTTCTTGCCCAACCAATATCTCAGCAATCGAAACCCCATCGATCCCAAGCGGTACTTCAGCACCCGCCAATTCACAGAAGGTTGGTAAAAGGTCAGTCACATCGACAACTTGATCACAAACAGATCCCGCCGCTCGCTCTGACTGACCATTAATTTTGGCAGGCCAACGCATGATCAGCGGAACACGAATCCCCCCTTCGTAAATAGTCCCCTTTGTCCCGCGCAAACCACCATTGCTGTCCAATTCTTTCAAACAACTGCCGCGAGGTCCTCCATTGTCTGATTGAAAAACCACCAGTGTTTCGCGTGCTACTGAATCTGACAGATCTCCGTCTCCATTCGGATCTTCGAGAGCCGCCAAAATGTTACCGATATGGGAATCAATTCGCGTCACCATCGCCGCCCACTGCCGGGACTGAGTGTCGAGTGAGGCGAAATGAGGGTCGTCGGCATACGCAGCGTCCCAGTCAGGAAGTCGCGTAATTTCATCAAAGGGTGCGTGTGGAACCTGAACAGCCAACAAGCCAAAAAAGGGTTGCCCCGTCTTCTGATACTGCTGAGCCTGTCGCCTCACAAAATCGAATGCGGCAAAAGCGTACGAATCATCGCAATACGCCGTCGCTGGGTAATCCGCGTGATTCTGTCGCGCCGGGAGATTGGGATAAGCAGCGTTCCCTCGATAGGAAGTAAGCGTATTTGGTACCAAGTCGAGTCCGCCGCGGGCGGTAACATTGGTCGCCTGTCGCCACAACGTCGGCTGAAAAAATGTGTGCGCACGGACATGATGCAACTCTGCCAAGACGTCCTGATAGCCATGGGAAGTCGGTAACGTTTGCACGTTTACTACCACCGGATTCTGGGGATCTTTCGAACCACCGAAACCCCACTTTCCCCAATAACCGGTCGCGTAGCCCGCCGCGGATAGCGCATCACCAATCGTAACATCGTCGCGACGCATTGCCTTCTTGGCATTGTCGGGGTCATTGCGGTCGGCAAAGGTGTGACCCTGATGAAATCCTGTTTGCTGCGAAGCGCGTGCAGGTGAACAAACATGGCATCCGTAGCCACGAGTAAAGTTAACCCCCTGTTTCGCCAAGCGATCAAGATTCGGCGTCTGGACATTCGCTAATCCTGCAGCCCGACGCTCCGATTGTCCGTTGGGCCCAATGGAGCCCCAGCCCATATCATCCACATAGAAATACAAAATATTGGGTGGTTTCGCGTCGGCAGCTGAAATAAAGCTGAGGCCAAAAAGAATCAACAGGACTCGGTTCATCGGATGACACAAAAAGTTTTGGGAATAGAACGTAAAGCCGTATCTTACCAAGCATTGCAATGCGTCAGTGGCTACAGCTCATGAAGCCGCCAAGGATTCTGTTGGCCGAAACAGGGAAAGCCGCAGCCAGAAAAACGCCTGCCAGCTTTCAGACCTGCGCGGCGGAGACATGGGAAAGATTTTCCCACAGGCGGCATTTCAAAATCGAGCCTCGAATCCGTCGCGAACGGCCGCATCATGGCAAAGATGCTCCAACGTACGCCTTATCATGGATACGCGAAGATTACTGTGATATCAGGCTATTAACGAATTTCGAGGTCGGTGTACCGACTCCCATCACCACCCCACCTTCGTCACCGCCCCCTGCATGAACAGCCACAACCTGGCCTTGACCATCCACCACGGGGGCACCGCTCGTTGCCCTCAATTCAATAGGTTGATCAAATCGATAGACCGCCCATCCCTGCTCGATTCCCTCGACAACCGCAGAATGAACAAGCGACGAACTGCCAATCACCTCTGAAACCAGCCAAACTTTGTCTCCTGGCTGCGGCGCGTTCGACGAGATCGCCAGCGGGCGAAAACGGAGGAAACCGCTTTCCTCGACAGCACAAGCAGCGACGTCACCTTGGGCGGAAACCGTTGGTAACGGCTGTGTTTGATCCAACAAGACTGGGTCTATTCCAACGTCATCGTGCATGATTCGAGACTTGCAGTCTCGCAGCTTCAACGCTTCCCACTGTTGTGGCAAGTCCGATGGGGTCATATCCTGATTCAAACCACCTGCTGGACCAAATAAATGCAGAGCGGTAAGGACAAAAGTTTTTGAAGAACCGTTGATCGTCGCGGCAAACGCAGTTCCAGCATCGATGACACCATTCGCCGTTTGAATGGTCGGCCGAAATAGCATCCCATCGGTCACCAAGGGTGGACGAATGGATGAAGAGGACAATGAACTGCGAACGGGCATTGCAGCCGTCGCTCCTGAAACGGTGGGACGCCTTACTTCCCCTCGATCTCGCTGGGTAGCCGAAGGTGCACGGTCGATCTCCCCAATGTCCACCAAAGTCGATTGTGTTTGAACGTTCGACTGCCTTTCCGGTTGTGATTGAGACGCAACGTATTGAAGGGAGTTCATTTTGATGTAGCCTGCCGCAATCATCGAACCCAGCATCAAAAAGATCAGCGAACCGAGCGAAAAAGCGAGCATACGCCCCCAAGCTTCACGAGACGAAGTTTCGATGCGTGTGCGAGGATGCTGCGATTCGTGTGTCCGGCCCAAGTCGGCGTGGGTTCCGAGCGTTGCTAAAGGGTCGTGATCAAAACCCCCAAAGCTGCCGCCTGGTGCAGATTGGTAAACTCCCACCTGTTTTCCCGTTGGCACCGATGGCTGGCTCTTCCCAAAAGCAGGCGGAGACACCGAAGCAGGCGGAGACACCGAAGCAAGCGGAGACACCGGCGATGCAGCAATCCCTTTGTCGATCTTTGCCGGCTCTTCGAACCTGGCAGGAACAACCATTTCATCCCCAGCGTTGGCCTGCCGTGATTCCAGTTGTGGACGACGGGTCAACCTGTCATCTTCATTCCCTAACCCCGAACCATCTCTCGTGGGAGAAGTGGGGGGTTCAGCCGCCAAACTTTGCTGGGCCGTACGGGACTCAGAACAATCAGACAGATCCGCTGAGTCAAACAGTTGGGAAACCGCTTTCAAGACGGCATCTTTTTCTTTTCGTTTTAACCGCTCAACGGCCTCAATCCATTTGCGCGCTTTTACCCAAGACCCGTCCCTGCCCATCCGCACCTGGATCCCCGCCGGGTCCAGGCTGATCAAAGATTCATAGGCCTTACTAAGAGTGAACGGGCCCTCGGCAACCTGCTTGAACCGAATGAATACCCCGTTTTGATCCAGCGCTTCGTATTTTTGGCGGATCACATTCGCAGGATACCAATCACTCTGGCCTTGCCGAACCTGCAAATCATCCATTGCCGAGTCGGTGATCGCAGCACGCAGCTCTGCTTCGGTGAAAGGTCCTTGAACATTCCCTTTGGCTTTAATGAACCAGTCGGCCATATTTCGATCGGCACTCGTCATGCCGCACCGTGCAGAATCCAGGAAAACGCCACTAGCAAGAAAACTCCCGCTCAGATTTCAACGCCGAAAGTATAGCAACAATAACGGCCCCGCAGCGTCCCTGTCCCTTATCTCTACTTGTTAGTCTAATGAGATTTGAGACCCTGTCGAATCCAGGGATTAAATCAAAGCCGATAGGGGACCGTAAAAACAGTGCTGAGGTCATCCATCCGGTTGCCGAATGATCCGCGTCGTCAACACCGACCCAACTGCAAAAGAGCGTAAAACGTGGGTTTCAGCAGTTTCACACCAATGACTTGATCTCTTGGGTAAAAACAAACGCTCTTAAAATTGCTTCCCGTTACCGGTAGGCGGAATTGTCGAGCCTGAGCCATCGCTTCGTTCGATCTCGCCAAAGCTCTCACCGCTGAAACGCCCCGTTGCCAGCTTCGATTCAGCAATTTATTCCGTTGGCCCAATGGCCGCCTCATCAATCGCTCCGACCCCGGATAACGGCGATCGCGGATTCAATCCCGCCAAGCGGCGCAACGAGTGTCGCAATCCTTGATTAGCATCTAACGTCAAGACAAAGACCGTAGGAACGAGAAACAGCGTAAAAAGAGTTGAAACCAGCAACCCGCCCAGTACGACGGCACCAAGCCCCCTGTAAAGTTCACTTCCAGCGCCGGGGAAAATAACAAGAGGCAATAGTCCCAAGACAGTCGTCGTCGTGGTGATAAAGATCGGTCGGATACGGGTCCGGACGCTATTTGGAATCGCCGATCGTGGGTCAGCCCCGTCGCGAATGTAATGCAAGGATTGATGGACAATCAAAATCGCATTGTTGACAACGGTTCCAATGAGAATGATGAAGCCAAGCATTGTCAAAATATCGAGTGACTGGAAAGTAAAGAGATTCAACACCCATAACCCCAACACGCCACCCACAGCACCTAGCGGGACGCTGAACAGGATCACGAATGGATACAGCCATGATTCAAACAGGGCAGCCATCAGCAGGTAGGTAATCGCCAAAGCAAGCAATAGGTTCCACCGCAACGCCTGCCAAGCCTCGCGCAGCTTATCGGCTGTCCCTGAAAGCGAAACTCTCGTCTCTCCGTCAACCAACCCTTCTGCTTGCAGTGTCGCGACGATTTGTTCGTCAACCAACTGCATTGCCTGTTCAAGCGGTATCTCCATTGGCGGCGTAACAGAAATGGTGATCGCACGCTGCCGCTCGCGACGCAGAATCGACTCGGGACCACTGCTGTATTCCACGTCAGCCAAAGCAGAGAGCGGAACGACTTGCCCAGTCGTCGTGGAGACAGGAAGTGAAAGAATGTCTTGCGTACGGCCAGCAAACGACTTGTCACCGATAATTGTCAGGTCAATTTTATCGCCATCCGTAAAATAATCCCCCGCGTACGCACCATCGACGAACGCATCGATCGTGTATCCGAGATCCGCGGCACTCAGCCCCATCTCGGAGGACTCCACCAACTTTGGTTGCACATGGATCTCAGGGCTCGACAAGTCGAGACTTGGCCGGGGCATCGCCTGAGCAGATGGCATCAAACGCATTACATCGTTCAACACTCTCTCACCAATCATGATTAGTTTTTTGAGATCTCCGCCGGTAATTTCGATATCAATCGTGCGGCCGCCGCTGAAACCTCTCTCAAACAAACTTGATTGTTTCGCGATTGCACGGGTCCCCGGAAATTGCGACCCAACCTCATTACTGATTGGGATCAATTCACGGACGCGAGACGCATCGTCTGCCCGAAACCCCATGAACACGGAGGTTCCGCGAACCGCATAGAAGTAGTAGTTAATAATTGGCACGGCCAGATCGCGTGCTGCCTCACTACCAGGATCTGCATCCCAAAAAGGCTGCAAATCAGCCTCCAGCTTCTCTCCCATCTTCATCAACTGTTCAATGTTGTAACCAGGCGGCGGCGACAAGCTGCAGAACACGAAATTCCGGTTCCCGGCGGGCAGATACTCAACCTTCGGCCATAACAACCAGCTAAGACCAACCGAACCCAACACCATCAACCCCACAACTGCGAACGAACGTGTGCGTCGAGCCAAGATCCATCGGTTGATCTCGGTCACTCGTTCAGTAAAGGAAGCCCCAATACTAGTGATTACTTTCGCAGCTCTGTCTGCCGGTACCGACTCAATCACCCGATTTTTTTCCAGCAGTGATTCATCGTTCTTGGTCGCCTGATCACCAGGGTCACTCCGTTTTCTTGGGCTCCCAACAGGCTCAGTACAACGCTCAAACAAACGCGCTGCCGCGGTGGGAATCATCGTAAAAGAGACAAGCATCGAAAGGCCAACTGCGCAACTAATTGCGATCGCGATATCTTTAAACAGCTGCCCTGACGTCTCTTGAACAAACAGAACCGGCACAAACACAGCAATCGTCGTAAGCGTGGAAGCGACAACCGCACCAGAAACCTCCTGCGTTCCCGCCACAGCAGCTTGAAAACTTGACTCACCGCGTTGTCTTCGCCGGTAAATATTCTCCAGCACTACAACGGCGTTATCGACGAGCATTCCAACAGCAAAAGCAAGTCCTGCCAAACTTACAACATTTAAAGATCGCCCCATTAACCCCATCATCAAAAAAGTACCGATCACGCTGACCGGGATCGCGAGACCAACGACAATCGCACCACGACCAAACCACAACCCAACCGCGAGGGTTAGCACCAAGGTGATCAATAAAAACCAAGGTGTTACCAACACCGAGGCAACAGCAGAGGCCGCGATGAAGGGAATCGCCAACAATGATCGCCGCTCAAGATGCAAGAACAGCAGAAGAACGATGATCGTAAGAGCACCGCCGACAAAAATGTTCTGCTGAACCAAGCGAATGGCCGAACGAATATATTCCGTCTCGTCGTAGTATTGGTAAAGCTCGAGATCAAGGCGTTTCAGGACGCCATTATTCAACTCATCGGTAACTCGTCGAATCCCGTCCATCACCTCTAACACATTCGCATTGGAGGCACGACGGACGCTCAACCCATTCGTTGTCATTCCGTACCGTCGAGATAAACTGTCGATCTTTTTGTACGCGACCCGGACTTCCGCGACATCGCGAACATAAACCGGCAAACCATCTTCAGTGGCAAGTAATTGGTTTTCTACATGTTGTGGATCACGAAATTGCCCAAGCGTACGAATTACCCAACGACGCTTGCCCTCATAAATATCACCCGCCGCTGTGTCTTTGTTCTGCCCAGCCAAAGCGACCCGAACATCCGCGATCGTGAGCTGCCGAGCTGCCAATTTCTCGGGGTCAACAACCACCTGCAATTCTTCTTCCTGACCGCCATAAGTCTCCGCCTCTGAGACACCCGGTATCCGTTCCAAGCGGGCTTCAATCACATCCTCCGAAAGCTTACGAACTTCCTGTAGATCAACCTCCGCAGGAAGCAGAATGCGCAACTCAGGGTGCTGCGTCTGATGCTGTTTGCAAATTTCCTGAAGCCGAAAAACGCGAAGTGCAGGATTGAATGCTCGATAGGCAGGTTCCACCAAAGCGGCAAGCTCAGGGTGATCGAACTGAAATTGCCGAATTCTCTCCTTGCTGGGTGGACGGGATGTCAACGCAAATCTTGCAATCGGTCGATCCGAAACATCGGATGCTTCGATCACCGGTTCTCGCGCATCAATTGGGTACTCACGTACCTGCTGCAGCCGAGTATTGACACGCATCATCGCATCTTCGATGTTTGTCCCAACAGCGAATTCGAGCGTGATGGAGCCGCCCGAATCGCGGCACTGAGAGGTCATTTTGACCAAGCCCTCGACCGCGGCCAATTGCTCCTCCTGTTCCAGAATGATTTCTCGCTCGATCTCGCGAGGGCTCGCCCCCGGCCATCCCGTTTCAACGGTCAACACTGGATTTTGAACCGCCGGGATTAACTGCTTAGGCATTGTTTGCAGTGAGATAGCACCGAAAAGGGACACAATGAGTACCCCAACGGTTACCTTCACCGGGTTCGCGATCAGTGACTCAAGGATCTTCATTCGCCGTCGCCCGTGACTTTCGTATCTGTCCGGCGACGACCAACCACTTGAACACTCGCCCCCGACACCAATCGTTCATTCCCTTCCGTCGCGACCAGATCACCTTCATCGATGTTCCCATTCACTTGAATCAAGCCACCGACAGCGACCCCCAAAGTTACCGGAACTCGACGAGCCAATCCGGAATCTCGGCCGCGAAGTTCAGGATCTGAATCGATGACAAAGACGACGCTCTCCACCCCATTGAGAACCAATGCGTCTTTGGGGACAAGCGGCATCGCTTCGCGCCGTCCGACTGGCACCTCCACACGAGCGAGCATTCCGGCCTTCAATTCTGGCACACCGTCATTCAGTACGTTATCCAAGAGAATAAAGACCGGAAAGGTTCGCGACCTCGGATCGGCAACCGGGACAACACGTTTGACGGTGCCTACGAACAACTCTTCCGGAAACTCCGGAAAGTCGACTCGAATTTTTTCACCGGGATATAGATGGACAACCGTTTCCGCAGTCACAGCAAGTTGCACTTCAACCTGATCAAGTTGCACCACTTGAACAACGGGATCTCCGCGACTGATCCATGACCCAACCTCGGTGTACTCAGCAGAAATGAAACCGTCGAATGGCGATTTTATGGCAAGCTTTTGAAGCTGATCCTCTAACAACTGCACTTGGTGCAGTTGCAGTTGCACCTGAGCCTCTGCTTGTGCGATCGACTCGAGACGCGGGCCTTGCTTAACACGTTTTAGGGTCGCCTCAGCCGCCATCAATGTGAATCGCTTCGCATCGGCTTGTTCGCGGGCATCTTCAAGCTCTGAGTCACTAGCAGCACTTGATTCTGCAAGCGAATTCAAACGCGCGAACTTTTTCGCAGCATTATCACTCGCTGCCTTCGCTGCCAACATCTTGGCCTCCGCTTCTTCGATATCCTCCGGACGCGAACCGTTCGCCAGCTCCGCCAATTGCTGGCGATATAATTCCAACTGTGCCTTGGCTGCAGCTACCTGCAAATTGAACGTGTCCGGCCTGAGCTGTGCCAATCGTTGTCCCGATTTCACACGATCGCCGGAATTCACATCGAACGTTAAGACGCGGCCATCGAGGGCACTCCCGATTGTGCTGATTCGAACGGGAAGCACCGTTCCGACGACGCGGCGACCGAGACTTATTTCTTGAACCGTCACCGGTGTGACAACCACGGGAGATTGCCCCGCCAGCGTCGAGCTGATCAAAATCACCAGGATTCCAGGTAATAAACGCATAAGAGATGGCTTGGGAGGTGGGTTCAACAGTTCTTACCTCTGGGCAGTATGATTCAGCGTGACCACTCTTGCGACTCGCTGCTCACCGCGGTGTTCCGAAAGCTGCGGTATTGTCGATTCCGGACGAACGATTCGGCATATCACGCCGGCGATTGGTTTGCCAATCAGGCGTTGGATTTGCTCCCTCAGCCTACTGGTTCTTCTTTCGGCAGGCCGAACATCATCACTGAGTCGGGAGACGCTGTCTGCAAACGAGAGCACAAACCGAACACGCAATCGGAAAAACCTGGTTCATGAGTGCCGATACTGCTGCGTGAATCGGACCGCCCCCAGGATCGCACCACGTTTTTCGTTCCGTTTCTTTCACGTCCGATCTTCTACGCTCACGAACTGTGTATCATTCTGCACAGGCAATCCCGGTAAATCGGATGGGTGCCAAAAGAGTTGAATTCGCTCGGTTGAGGCCATCGCGGTTCACGACACGGTGGCGGCCCAATCGCCACCAATTTACGATAACCTGAAAAGATCACGACTCATTCCCGATTGTTTGAAGCCATTAAGATTATGCAAAAAGCTCGATTTCTATCCTCGATGGTCCTGGCCGTCTTCCTGGGGCAGTTCGCCAACGCCGATGATCGCCCGAATATTCTGTTTATCTTCAGTGACGATCACGCTCCGCATGCGATTGGGGCCTATGACGGCTGGCTCAAATCGGTTGACCCAACACCAAGCATTGACGCCTTGGCAGCACAGGGAATCGTTTTCCGCAACAGTTTCTGCACGAACTCAATCTGTGGGCCCAGTCGCGCAGTGATCCAGACCGGAAAACACAGCCATAAGAACGGATTCATGAACAATGGAAATTCGTTCGATTGGAATCAGCAAACCTTCCCCAAGCTGCTTCGCAAAGCAGGCTACACAACCGCGATCTACGGTAAGTCACACCTGAAGGGTGAGCCGCAGGGATATGACGACTGGAAGGTCTTGCCAGGCCAGGGACTTTACTACAACCCCGATATGATTACCCCCGAAGGACGGAAACGGATTGAGGGGCACTGTACCGACGTGGTCACAGATTTAGCGGTTCAGTGGCTCAAGCAGGGACGTGAGCAAGACAAGCCTTTCATGCTGATGGTGCAACACAAAGCTCCGCACCGGAACTGGATGCCGGCGTTACGCCACCTCAACCTCTATGCTGACCAAGACCTGCCAGAACCAAACACTCTATTTGATAAGTGGCACGATAACGCGCCACCAGCCCGCTATCAGGAACTCGAAATTGATCGCCACATGCACCTCAATTTCGATCTTTTTGTCGATCTCGTTCCCGGTTTTGATGGTAACGCATTGCAAGGTCGTTACGACAAATCCGCATGGCGAAACATGCAGCGTATGACACCAACCCAACTGAAACGGTGGCGTGAGCACTACAAACCGCTTGACGATGCGTTTCATGCCGCCAACTTGACCGCGGATTCGCTCGTTCGTTGGAAGTATCAGCGATATGCCAAAAATTATTTACGTTGTGTACGTGGGGTCGACGAGAGCGTTGGGACCCTGATGGAAACCCTCGAAGATTTAGGGCTTTCCGACAACACGGTTGTCATCTACAGCTCGGACCAAGGTTTCTATATTGGCGATCATGGCTGGTACGACAAACGCTGGATGTATGACGAGTCACTCAAGATGCCATTGATTGTCAAATGGCCGGGTGTCACAAAACCAGGCACCGACAACAATGCCTTGGTCCAGAACCTCGACTACGCCGAAACTTTCCTGGACATCGCCAACGCCGAAATTCCCGCTGATATGCAGGGCGCTTCACTTGTTCCATTCTTGAAGGGTGAGTCTCCCGATTCATGGCGTGAAAGTATCTACTATCACTATTACGAATATCCCAGCGTCCATATGGTGCCAAGGCATTACGGCGTGCGGACCCAACGCTATAAACTGATGAGGTTCTATCAATTTGATGAGTGGGAGTTCTACGATCTGCAAAACGATCCGGACGAGCTGACCAATCAATATAACAACCCAGACTACGCCGACGAGATCGCAAAAATGAAGCGGGAACTTGAGCGGCTACGAACACAATACGATGACGACAGCGATGTTGCTGTGTTGACCGAAGAACGGCAGGCTGAGTTGCGACCATAACTTCGCCCTCGACAACTTGATTGGATCCGCAATGTTGCTTGATTTCGCGACCGCTTGGTTCACACCGATGATTCTGATCCTCGGTGCATTGCATTTGGTCGCGTTTTGGGTTTTGCGAATCTGGGCGGGGCGGGACATTCGCTCTTTGGCGCAGCTACTGGAACGGTTTACCGATGGGTTCCACCACCGCAGCAGGCTTGATTGGCGAGGTCATTTGACCGATCAAGTCGATGCCTTCGTTACGGACGTTCGCGAATCACTTGACAACCCAAACGACCGCGAACAGCTCAGCCAACGCATCTCTATCCTGGATGAGCAGCGACCTTACCTAGCTTCTTTTCGCTTTGAAACGTGCTGGAATGTCGCGAGAAGCGGGATCGAGATCTATCCGCTGCTGGGAGTCCTGGGAACGATTTTCGCTTTGTGGCTTGCCATGCGAGAACCGGCTTCTGATTCCTCCGCCACCGTCGGGGCAATCGTCGAGCGATTCGGTGTCGCAATCGACAGCACCTTCGCCGGCTTGGCCATGGCAATTTTGCTGATGGTCGTGCACAGCTACTACGAGACGCTATTTACTCGACTTACCGAGAATCGCCGGACCGTTCGCGACATGGTTCTCCAAGTAAAACGCGAGCTCGTCACCAGCTCGCTTTCGGCCGAGGAATCGAAATCGTGAATCGCACCCTCGAACTGATTCGTTCACGGAGCATCCGATTCCAGCTCACTTCCTTGATGGATCTACTGCTGATTATTGTCTTTGCCCAGTATCTAGAGTTCCATCGATCTACCGATGCCTCCAAAATCCAAACGGAACAAGAAATCGCAGTGACTCGCGATTCCTTTGAAAAAGCTTTTGAGGAACAAAGCGACGAATTATCTCGCTTGAGAGAACAGATCATTCTAGAAAATCGACAATTACGCAAGCAGCGCGACGAAGCGTTAGCCCAAGTCGACCAAACGAGGCGACAACAAGCTTTCACTGAAGCATTAGTGCAGGAACTGCTGCAGGTTGATCCAGAGCTCATTGACCGCGATCTCTCTCCTGCGACCGCGGCGGAAACGATGCAGTCGGCACGACAGCGGGCAGAGTCCATTCGAGATGCCGATAGCACACGGCTCTTACGGTTCCTGGCTGGCTACGACGAATTACTGAAACGTGCGGAGGTTTGGACGTTACACGTTTCTGATCGAGGTGACACCGAGATGCAGCCAGGCCAAGCTGCCTCGAACGCACAGCGATTCCGTCTTGAAGCGGCAACGCAATTGGCTCGGGCAGATGAGTTCATCGCCCAGATGCGGGCAGCCTATTCGCAGATTCCCCAACCCAAAGGCCTCGTGGTCATTCTGGTATCCTTTAGTCCCCGCGCCACCGCTGGAAATTATCAGCCGGTCCTCGATGCGATGCCAAATGTAATCGAGTGGCTGAATAACGACTCCGGAGGACGAACCCGATTTGAATATGCCGTAATCGGCGCAATCACCGATCCAACACGGGACTTGCAGACCGTCCCCGGCGAGGACGATTCCCCGCAAGGTACTGTACCTGATCAAAACCCTGCACCTGATCAAAGCGAAGAAAAATGACCACCAAGAAATCTCGCAAGTTGATTCCGGGAAAACTGAAATTGATTCCCGCCGCTGCGATTTCCGCAGCGATCTTCGCGATCCTGAGCTTGTTGGGTTTATTGAATTTCAATCCACCCAGCTTGAATGATGCGGATTCAACGAATGTCGATGCCGACGATCAACAATCGGTTGCCTCGGTATCAGAGCAGTCGGTCATCTCAACCGAACTTCTGCAAGGCCCCACTGCCCCCCCCGAGCCTGCCAAAGATACCGCAATGGCTGAACCAACACCGCCGCTTGAGGAACTCGAGCTGGTCGATGTGCTGATTGATGGGGACGACTATTTGTTTGCAATTGGGCAACGCGAGCTCGACTTTGTCCGCGAACCGAAGACCGTCCTAGAAATCGTAAATGCTGCAACTGAAATTCATGGCGATGAAAGCGGAGTCAAAATTCGAATTACGCGCACCTTTGCCGCAACTGCACAAGCTGAACGCACACTGCTAATGGCATTGAGCGAGGCTGGATTAAGCGAGGACGAAATTGATCAACGCCGAACTTTGGTAGAACGCTAAGTTTTTCTCCATTATCGTCGGCGAGTGCGATTTACCAAACCAGAGCAGGTAATAAATCCTGCGAATGCTCTCCGAGTTTGAGTCTGCACATCCACCGGACCTGTCATCCAGCGGACCTGTCACCAGCAGTCTTTCTTACTGCAGCAAGCAGACCCAAACATTGGCAATGAAGATCAAGGTGACAGAAGATCGCCCCACTCAGGGTAAACTGGTCGCCTGACGGTACTGCGATTTCCCGATTCAGTAGGAACTGGCGGGCATTGTTCCAACAATGTCAGCAGCTGCTGGCGAGCACGCTCACCCTCAACGCCACCTTGCCCCACCGCGATCGAATTCAATTCTTCGAGATCATCAGGCACTCGAAAGAAACGCCCGTCGCGGTAAAGTTTGAAGTGTTGCGTTCGCGCAAACTGTCCGGGCTGCTTGTTCCAATAAGGCTCATAGTGGCAGAGCACCCATTCTCTTGGATTCCCAGGCTCGCCACGCAGCTGCGGTAGAAAGCTTCGTCCATCAATTGGATCATTTCCGCCAAGCTCGATTCCAGCCGCCGCCGCCAGCGTTGGATAGAAGTCGGTAAATTCGATCATGTCGTCAAGCACCTTGCCGCTGGGCGACGTCCCTTTCCAAGACGCAATGAGCGGAACGTGAGTGCCCATATCAGTCATCCCGCCTTTCCCGCCCTTGATCGCTTTACCGTTCCACTGAGACGTAATCGATGTGTTGGTACCGTTGTCTGCCGTAAACAAAATGATCGTATTTTCACTCAGACCAAGCTTATCCACTTTCGCCACAAGCCGCCCAACGAGCTTATCCATGTATTGAACCATCGCGACAAAGTTCTTTTTCCGAGCTTGCTGGCTCTTGGGGGCTTTGTTCGCAGACTGATCTCGCACCGCATCACCAATCGTGTCTGGTGTTTTCACGAACGGGTCATGCACGAGGACCATCGGATAATAGACAAAGAACGGTTCGTTCCGATGTCGTTGCATGAAGTCACAGAGAAAATCACACATCAGATCGGGTCCATATTTTCCTGCATTCTGCTCGATCGTTTGTAGTTGACCATTCTTTTCGAGCGGGGGACTCCAGAAACGTTCACCGCCACCCTCACGCAGGTTTTTTCCCTTTGTCACCTGCCACAGCAACGCCTCATCAAAACCAGCCTGCATCGGTCGCCCCCCGTCACCCGATCCAGCCAAACTGTTGTAAAGACCATTCAGCTGCCACTTCCCGGCGATCACCGTTTTATAGCCAGCCTGTTGAAGCAATTGCCCGAATGTTTTCTCTTCCGGATTGAGATATCCGAAGTGCGTGTAATTCCTGAAATTGTATTTCCCTGTCATCAGCTTTACTCGTGACGGGGTACAAATCGGCGTCGAATAACAGTGGGTAAACCGAATTCCCACCGCAGCCAGGGAATCGAGATGCGGTGTCTGGTATTCCTTCGCTCCATAGCAACCGAAGGCTTCCCAGCTCACATCGTCGGCCATTACAACAATTACATTGGGGCGATCCCCAACAGAACGAATCCCCTGTGCGTGTAGACAGCTCAGCGCGACAAGACTTGTTACCGCAAAGAACAGAAAGCGAAACATGAATAATTACCTTCTTTTGTCTGCGAGAAAAAAGCAGCTGGTTAGTCTTGGCCGCCACCGGGTGGAATTGGCCATGCCGATCCGGCTGTGAACCCACCATCAACATAAAGAACTTGCCCAGTCATAAATTCGGCCGCTGGTGAAGCCAGAAAAACAGCCGTTCCAACCATGTCTTCCGGCGTACCCAAGCGTCGCTGCGGAGTATTCGCATTTCCCCATTGCTGCATCGTTTTGTCAGACCACAATTGGCGTGTCAAATCGGTCAGGATAAATCCTGGTGCTAACGCGTTGACGCGAACACCCAACGGCCCCCATTCAAGCGCGAGAGATCGAGTCATATGTGCCATCGCAGCCTTGCTCATCGCGTAAGGTGCAACATCTTTTAATGGACGGTCAGAATTGAGCGACGCAATATTAATCTGCGATCCCCGCGCCCGCTCGATCATATGGCGTCCAACAGCCTGAGACAGCAGGAAGGCCCCGCGAAGATTGATATCCATCACAAAATCGAAGTCATCCACGGATACGTCAAGTGCAGGCTTACGACGATTCACGCCGGCAACGTTCACCAGCGTATCAATGCGACCATAGTCTTGGAGCACCGATTCAACCAACGACTCTATTTGCTCCGGTTCCGCAACATCGCAAACCATCCCCTGAACCGGAGAGCCGAGCTCGGATAGCTGGCTAGCAACCGATGACAGCGTCTTCTGCTTACGCCCAGAGATCACCACGGACGCACCACGTTCGGCGAAACCCGCTGCAATCGCACGCCCAATACCTCGACTTCCGCCTGAAACTAAGACAACTTGTTCTTTCACTTCGAAGAGTCTATCTGTCATCAAAAATTCATTCCTTGCTTCTAATCAATGCGTCTTTGAAATAGGAATGTATTGAAGTCTTCGCATCCTTGCCACCTCGTCAGTCCAATAACCCAAGAGCAAGCACATCGCTCCAAAACTACCGCCAGCCCTAAAACTGAGACCAAAAGCGAATTCGGCTGGTCGAAATCTGCTGAAACAGGGTTTTCGAATTTGACCAGTTGAACGACCGATGCGACGTAGCGAGGCAAATCCTGCATTTCTTGTGAAAGCTGACGGTTATGCACGATTCAGAACAGCCAAGCACAATAAAAAAAGCGGCCGTAGCAATTGCCACGGCCGCTGTGCGTCTTATCCGAATCGTTCCTGTTGGCGTTTATCGCAGCAGGGCAAGAACGTTCTGCGGATTCTGATTGGCGAGCGCCAGCACATTCGTACCGGATTGAACAAGAATTTGAGCACGAGTCAAGCGAGCTGATTCTTGGGCGAAGTCAGCATCACGAATCGAGCTTTCCGCTTCTTGCAGGTTCGCCGACGTTTCGTTCAAGCTGACAAGGTTACTGTCAAGCGTCGTTGCCTGGAATGCACCCAATCGCCCTCGCAGGGCCGTCACCTTCGAAATAACATCGTCGATGACATTCGAGGCGCCCTGAACGTCATTCGTCAAACTCTTGGTTTGTCCACTGCCCAGCTCGTACAAACGCCCGTTTGTACCACCGAGTTGCCCAGTACTAACGCTGCTAATACCAAGGCTCGCCTGCTGGCTGCTTGTGACTTGAGGCCCCAACTGGAAGCTTGCACCACCACCAGAAATACTGAAACTGAAATTCGAGCCACTCCCGTCCACGGTCAAGCTGAGAGCGAGTGAACTGGTGTTGATCGACAGCTCATTTCCAGAACCAGATGCCTGTACACCATTCACAGAAGCAACAATGTCGGTTCCCGAAGCACGGTTGCTGTCAAGATTCGCACCGAACAAACCGCTACTACCTTCACTGATAACGTCAATAGCAGCTACAGCTTCACCTCCATAGGTCGTTGAAGAAAGCACCAATGCACCCGAGCTAACAGCAGCTCCAACGCCTGTGCTGTCCGATACAAGATTAACTGCAGCGGCGATCTGAGATTTGGACGTGCCAGATCCGAAGTTAAAGGTTTCCGCTCCCTCTGTTCCACTGAGCTCAAAGACCAAGTCATCAGCGAGGACTTCACCACCCGTCTTGGCCGTGCTGACGTCTGCGGTGGGCTCGGTGAAGGCTACCGTCCCTGTACCACCACCAAGGGCCGCACCGAAATCGGTTAGAGTATTAATCGCCGTAACAACGGAATTGAAATCCTTGTTGGTTGCGGTCGATGCGGTCGAGTTATAGGTAACCGTAATCACTTTCTGGGTTGAATCATAAGCCGCCGAAGCCGCTACATTGCCCGCACTGGTGTCGTCGACGAAGTTGATTTGCACATCATTGAAATCAGAACCCGAAGCAGCCGCCGTAACATCGATTGATTCTGTACCGTTGCCGAACGAAACATTCGCTTGGGCTGCAGTGGTGAATCCAGTCGACGCTGCGGTGATTGAACCCTGCGTCGCCACAGAACTAACAATCACTTCCACATTCAAAGCGGATGCTCCGACTTTGGCACGCGTGATACTTGCGTCTTGTACTGAGCTGACAGAACCCACATCGCTAACGTAATCGAGTGAGCCGTCAAGTAACTTTTGGCCTTGGAAGGTCGTCGTTTTTGAAATTCGATTGATGGCTGATAATGAACTATCGATTTGGAGTTGGTTTGCAGCCACCTCTTCATCACTCAAAGCACCGTTATTGGCTGCCTCGACAACCAACCCGCGAATATCATTCAATAGGCTGCTGACCTGCCCCAAAGCACTGTCCGCCGTCGTAATGATCTGGCTCGCTCGCTTCGTATTACTGATCGCTTTGTTCAAGCCTGTGATTTCGCTTCGCAGAGCTTCACTGGCAATCAAACCGGCCGGATCGTCCGAACCACTGTTGATGCGAAGACCGGTGCTCAAGCGTGTTAATGCCAGACCTAAGTCCTTGTTGCTGGATTGAAGACGGTTCTGAGCAACGAGCGACGCTACATTTGAGTTAATTCTTGTCATATCTTAAAAACCTCTACGAGCAGCTAATCGCCCTATCGCAAATGGTGAATCCGGATATTCGAATCCGGCTAAGTTCGGAAGTATGACCGCTCGAGCAGACGGCAAAATTGTCTTCGCCGGAATCTCGCTTGTGGTCGTCTGCGGAATCGTTGGTCACACTCGGAGCCACAGTCGAACTGGAAAGTCAAATTTTCCCATCCAAAACAGCACCTCGACCTGCGGAGTTAACCTATTTGGTACAGGCTGACTAATCCATCCAACCCATGGTTTGGCTTTTATGAATTTGACGGCCAAGACAGCAAAAACTTGACCAGACGTATTCGCAGGTCCACCAATCTGTCACGATGTGACATCGTAAATTCGCGAACCGACACCAATTTCGATCAAGTTGCCGATGAGAGACGGCACTAAAAGCGGATGCGAAAGCGCCCCCCCCCCGGGCCCCCCCCCCCCGGGCCCAACCCCCCCCG
>JARGNK010000283.1 GCA_029213145.1 Rubripirellula sp.
TCTTCGGTTGGCCCCAGAACGCGGCTTCGTGCATCAGGTTTCCGCCGTTAAAGTAGTGTTCCGCCAGACTCGCGCCACGCTTAATCAATAAATCGCAGGCCGCAATGCTTCCTCCGCCGACCGCGTGATTCAGCGGAGTTTTCCCAAAGCGAGCTTTCTGATTAATGTTCGCACCTTTTTCGAGTAGTAATTGAACGGCGTCTATGTGGCCGGCGGCCGCCGCGTAGGCAAGCGGGGTATAAGAACTTTCGAGGGTCTCGTTCGGGCTGACTCCCGATTCTAGAAGTTCAAGAATCTTATCTGTGTCGCCTTCTCGGCATGCGATGTGAAGCTGAGCAACCGGGTCTTCGAACCGCACATTCTCCCACATTCTTGGTTTGCCAACTGCGTCTGCGAATAGGCCGCGGCTGTATTCATAATAGACATCGTCATGAACTTTGAAGGCGCCCTTGTAAACCGGTTCCTTACTTTCGGGATCAAGTTTTGTGAAGTAGAAGATGTTACCCTCCTTGGAGAGGACCATTGGATTGACAGCTTCAAATCTTGGTTTGCCGTACTGCGAAGTACCAAAAAATTTTTCCTGACCTTTTGTGATCACCTTATGCATGATGTTGTCACCCGAATAACGGATCCAATGTCCAGACAACGATTCCCAAGCCTGGTCGGTAGTGACCGCTTCTTTCTCCTCTTGAGCACGAGCGGTCGTGTTAAGTAGACTCAATTGCAGCATTGACGTACTGATGAGTACTAGAAACATCGTTTTCATTTTCATCATGAGGACCTTGATTCTTCGGCAAAAATGGCGGGACAAATCGCATGCTGCGAAAGGTTCGCAGTAGGTTGCACCTCTAGAAACAGCATGCTTAGCCAGTGCGAAAAAACGGTGTTTCCTACCCGGCAAAAATCCAGAGATACTTAGAAAAGGGGCAACGTTTTGCCGAGCTGGTAAACAATGCAAGGAATTCGCATTTGAAGCAAGCTTCTTTCGCGAATGGGTGGATCATCGAATTGATGGGGGGCTTGGGACGAGCTGAGCTTCCGTTGCTCATTGTGAAGCTTTCGACCCGATCATTTCAACTTAGATGCGTTACTCTGGCAAGGAAACTTGTCATCGGTAGGAAACCGTGGGATCTCGCTTCGCCAAAAAGGTCGAACGAGCTTTTTGATCCTTGATGTTGGACATGATGGCGCTAACCCATGTCTGATTCTGAGTCGAGATCGAGTTCAAGCTTAGGGTCGCTGCGCGAAAACGAGAGTCAAAACCACGCCACCGCGCAGCAACAATCACGTCGTTTTTACCGAGAGAGCTGGTGCGCAACGAGTGAATGCCGAACAAGCGAAGCCATGCGTCGATAAGAACGAAACATACCACGGAGATGCTCGGACGTTTCGATCTTCCCATCCATGTTCGGTAGCTGCTCAAGGGACAGAATCTATTCGTTGCTTAAGCTGTAGTGATTACGTTCCGTGTGATAGTGAACGATGTAACTCCAGATTACTTCGCGTGTTGCGGGCTTGCCAAAGAGCACCATCTTTTGAACGCATTCGGATTTCAGCGATCCGAAAAAACTTTCCAGGTGTGCATTTAAGTTGGGGCTTCGCGGTGGGCGCCGTGGCGGCTTCACAGCCTCATGTTGAAGACAAGCCTGAAGGAACTTGCTGAACATTGGATCGCGTTCCATGCTCAAGACTCTCTTCTCCTTGCGAAAACCAGCCCTTCCCTGCGGCGTTGCATGGTGTGATGTGGCTCGCAGTGCGTTTCTGACAAGCCGAGATGCGATTGCGAGGCTTCGCTGAGCTCGCTCTCAGTGTCGGTGACAATCTTCGATCCCGAACCGCTTAAGCAAATCGCCGCTACTTTGGCGGCCCACTCTCCTCGACGCAACCAAACCCGACATCAACGTCCGCGCATTCGCGTTGGAAACTTAATACCGATTTCACTTGGCTCTGTGAGCGATGCTTTGCTGAACCGGACATTTGTGTAAAGCGTTTAAACGCAATCGCTGGACTCAAACCGAAGACTTTTTCAGCAAAGCTACCCATCCTACCATGATTGCCCGAAGCATCGACTGCGCTTTGGAACACCATTATTTAGAGATCGGCTCAAAAGCATCGGTAATAACGGATCTTTGGTGCCTTTGCTTCGATCGATCTTGCGTCTTTCGTAGATGCGAGCCACTCACGATACCCCCCTCTTCGAACTGTGGTTCGAATGGCGAACATAGGTTGCTTAAGTGACGCGAAGGACTCTTCGGCGCAAAAATAATATTTGCAGGTTTGAAAAACATTCATACACTCAAAGCCTAGTCACTTGGGTCGCTTTCCATGACCATTCTCTTCTCTATAGGTCAAGACAATGCAGATTCGCTTTCGTGAGCTACTGGGCCGCCAACATTCCAACCGTAAGCAACATAGACGACAGCGGCACATACGTCGCGCACGACGTCGTGTTCAACTTGAGTCTCTCGAGCAACGGATCACGATGACCGCCTCAAGCGGAATGGAATCATCGGTTGGTTTTTTATCAAGCTTCGATGCTGCGTCGAGTAACGCTTCTGACGGTTTCAACATGAGGGCAGATTTACCAGAACAGGTATTTGCGCCCTATGTCGATACGACGCTATGGCCACCGTTCGATTTCGTCGAACTCGCCAAAGATGAGGGAGTGAAGTATGTCTCGCTCGCGTTTGTGGTTGCAGATCCGGCAACCAGTGAGCCGAGTTGGGGTGGTTACTACAGCGTAGAATCTGGTTATCGCGGCGATCAAATCGATGCGCTAAGGGAGTTCGGCGGAGAAGTCATGGTTTCATTTGGGGGGGCTGCAGGCACGCCCTTAGCAGGAGCCATCACCGATGTGGATGATTTGACCCGGGCTTACCAAGCGGTCGTGGATAAATACGACCTCACTTGGATCGATTTTGATGTCGAAGGATCGTGGGTAGCTGATGAGGATTCGATTGATCGTCGGTCACAGGCAATCCGGAATCTGCAAGATCACGCTGCAGCGGATGGCAAGCCTTTGGAGGTTTGGTTTACCCTGCCCGTGCTACCAAGTGGATTGACCAATGATGGCTTGTATGTGGTCGAGTCGGCCTTGCATCACGGCGTCGATATTGGTGGGGTCAATATCATGGCGATGAATTATGGTGATTCCCCCGCCCCGAATCCGGAGGGGCAGATGGGCGATTACGCCATTCAGGCGGCTCAAAGTCTGTTTGATCAAATGCGTGTGGCGTACACCGCGGCCGACGTTGAAGTCACTGATGACGAATTATGGAATCTTGTCGGAGTCACTCCGATGATTGGGCAAAATGACGTCTTATCGGAACGGTTTTACTTAGAGGACGCGGAAAAACTTTTGGCCTTCGCGGATGAAGTAGGGATGGGTTTTCTGTCCGCATGGTCTGCAAACCGGGATGCGGCGTGCGACACGTTTGGCCAACTTGCTTGGCATTGCAGTGGAGTGCCTCAGGAGCCTTTTGAATTCTCCCAAACACTAGAGCAATTTACGAGTGATGAGGGCATTGGCGGTGACGAAACCGACGGCACCCATGATGGCGAGGATTCTGGAACGGACCAGTCGGGGGCCGATGACGGACTTCAGGGCAACGTCTTTCCTGTCAATCCTGCCGGACCCGATATCATGGATTTCAATGCGGCGGAGGATCGACTCGATTTTGGCGACATCTCTGTTCATAACCTCATCATCGGCAAATTAGAGACGGGGGAAATCGCCATCGTGAACCCGTGGGCTTGGACTCCCGAATACCAGGTCATTCAGGATCGTGCTTTTACCGATTTGAACATCGAAAACTATGGCGTGGTCGGGAATGAGCACTTGCGCCAGGATCTCGGCGGTGTTGTGTCCTGGGAATTGGGAGTCGGCCCGCGAGAATCAGACACAGTTTATGTTCGTTCACATGAATATGGTGTGCAGGAACGGGTCGACGATTTTGATCCAGCAACGATGAATATCAGCTTTCTCTATTTTGGAACGCGGGAACGCTTGAGTGTGGAGGACACGGCGGAAGGATTGCTGATTTCGGTCCAGCCCACCAACCAAAGTGTACTGTTAACTGGTATCTCGAAGAGCGACTTGGTTCCCGCCAACATTGAGTTTCATCACGACCAAATTGTGGAAGATCAGTTGGAGGTGCATTTCGGATTCGCCGTTGATGAATTAACGCTCGTCAGTCGGGAAGGATTGCTGACACCGGCATCGCCAGCAGGACAAACCACTGATGGATACCAGACGCGTCCCGGAAGCGATAATTCGCATGATCATGGAGACCATGATCACGGCGGTGGAGCAGATTCTGGGATGCCTTCGATTTCAGTCGCTGATGTGGTGGTCAGCGAAGGAAACCCTGGTCACGTCTCCAGTGGCGCACTTTCGACGCTTGGGAATCAGATCGTGGACGAGTCCGGCGTGGCTGTTCGTCTCGCGGGCGTCAATTGGTTTGGTTTCGAGACGACCAATTTCGCTCCTCATGGTTTGTGGAGCAGAGGGTATATCGAGATGATGGACCAAATGAAGGCAGAGGGGTTTAACACCATTCGACTACCATTCAGCGATGAACTTTTCGAGGCCAGCAGTACACCCAATGGAATCGACTTCAGCCAGAATCCTGATCTACAGGGTCTCGCTGGGATCGAGATCATGGACCGGATCGTTGCTCAAGCGGATGAAATCGGAATGCGTGTGATTCTAGATCATCACCGTTCTGAGGCAGGGAATAGCGCTAATGAATCTGGGCTTTGGTATTCCGACAAATATCCGGAGTCGGTTTGGATCTCAAACTTGACCGCGTTGGCAAAGCGTTACGCGCGTAATCCGTCAGTTGTTGGAATCGACCTGCACAACGAGCCTCATGGAACTGCAACCTGGGGAGATGGATCCGCCAATGATTGGCGTCTGGCCGCAGAAAGAGCAGGCAACGCTGTATTGGATGCAAATCCAGATTTACTGATCATCGTCGAGGGTGTCGAGACGACATCGTCCGGTTCTTACTGGTGGGGAGGAAATCTTTCCAATGCTGGCGAGGCACCAGTACGATTAAACGTTCCGAATCGTCTTGTTTATTCTGCTCATGACTACCCAGCCAGTGTTTATCAGCAACCTTATTTTAGTGACCCTTCCTATCCAGACAATCTGACCGAGATTTGGAATCAAAACTGGGGTTATTTGTTTCGTGATGGGATCGCGCCTGTCCTAGTAGGTGAGTTCGGAAGCAAGCTGGAAACAGAGAGTGATCAGCAGTGGTTGGACACCATGGTGCGGTACTTGCAGGGAGATCTTAATGGTGATGGGGACAACGATCTTGCGACCGGGCAGGAAGGAATTAGCTGGACCTACTGGTCATGGAATCCAAACTCTGGAGATACAGGCGGTATTTTGCAGGATGACTGGCGAACGGTACATGGAAATAAAATCGAGCACTTGAGGTCTGTGCAATCTGAATTCGCCGAAGTCGGGGGAAACGCCTCGACCGTTGCAACGGTAACCGTCAATCTGTCCGCCGCAGCGTCAAAAACGGTCACGGTGGAATACTCAACTGCCGATGGTGATGCAGTCGCGGGCAGTGATTATGAAGCGACCAGTGGGACACTCGTGTTCCTTCCCGGCGAAGTGTCAAAAAAGCTCCAAGTCTATGTGAATCCGGATCTTCTGATTGAGTCGGATGAGAAGTTCACGTTGAAACTTTCGAATGCGAATCACGCATCCCTGAGTGACGCAAACGCCATGATCACTATTCTTGACGATGACGCAGAGCCTGCATTGCCTGTCCTCAGTATCCGCGATGCGAACGTGACTGAGGGGAATG
>JARGNK010000284.1 GCA_029213145.1 Rubripirellula sp.
GGCTGGTCACGTGGAAGTTCGTTAGCGCGTAACCTTCGGGTGAAATCAAGACGCCACTGCCGCCGCCGGCTCCGCCAGGGACAAACACGCTTACTGCGGTCGGTTTGGCAAGATTGATTGCGGCGATTCGCTCCTGTTCAGCAGACTCCAAAATTGGGTCCAGGGTGATGGGCTCGATACCGTGGGACGACGGGCCGATCAGCAAGGCAAGCACCACAACCATGCTTTGGAACAGGCGTGTCGGTGACATGATGATGTGAATCCTGCGAATTTCTACTTTTCTCACTTCAGTCCTCAGCTTTGATCACTTAAGCAACCTGGGGCGAACGACCAGCACTCGATCCCCAAGGTCTCCATCTTTACCGCTACTCACCTCAATGGACAAACGTCTGGCCTCACCCAGGGGCAGTTCGAATCCCTTCGGTTCCGAATCTTCCAGCGTTTCTTCCCAAACCACTTTTCCATCCATTTGCAGTTTGACAATGAGCTGGCCACCTTCCGAATCGGAGTCACGCCGCACCGAACCGGAGAACAATTGGTATCCCGGTTCCACTCGATATTCGGCGGACGAGCCACCAACCATACTTAGGTTTTGTTCGTTGACCTTGCGATTTCCGAAGAAGCTCGTCATCAATTCCGACTGAACGGTCGTCGGAAAGAATGTTTTCAGCGATTCAGCTACCGGCTTCAGACCCGTTAACAAGGCGACACCACCACTCCAGCGAATCGAAAGAATCTGCTCGAGTGGAATCGTGTGGGTGGCTGACGAAGTCAGTTCGATTTTCAGAGGTTGGTCAGCTTGGCTCGGTTGAATCGCGGTCGCAGCCCACTTGGAGCCCCAGATATCGGTGACTTGGATCTCTGGATTTTCGGCAACCGTTGTCCCTCCACCGAACAAAACTCCCTCCAATTTTCCGAAGTCGACGTCGGCGGTCGTACCTTCTAAGTCAAAACCGATTCTTTTGTTTTCTATCGACATCACAATGACTGACAGGGAGTCGAGGGTGTCGGCTGACCTTCGGAGAACTAGAGAATCGCCTCTGTTTTCCCGTTCGAAGTTGCCGAACCAGGCGGCATCGGTGGATGTGGATGCTGGTCGGAAGCGGATTGCTTTGACCTGTTTGACGGGGATGGTGAGTGCGTTCTGCCGCCTCGGTTCAATCGTAAGTTGGCTGTCTTTTAGTGAAACATCCTGGGCCATGATTTTTGAGCCACCGACGAGAGTCACCCGATAGGCTGGGCCCGTCCCCTCTTCAGCGTCGTTGGGTACCAATCGGTCGACGTCTTCGAAAGGGATTTCGACCGAATTGCCATCCTGGCCGATGGTCAGTGAGTCACTCGAAAAGGCGATTAATTCGCCCTCCACTGTTTCACCCGAATTCGTTTGCACCGTCACGGGCAAAACGGCCCAAACCACGGCAGTCAGAAGCTTCAATAGCGAAGAGCAAGCGATCATCGACGGGGCTAGACCTTATGTAGCAAGACCATGAAATTCCTCTCCCACTATCGTACCAGAATGCCCAGTTGTCGTAATTCCCTGGGAACTGCTTGTCATTCGCCGAATTATGGGACAATTCTAGCGGGGACGTGCAGCAGCCCTGATTTTTTGCCTTGGAGAGTCCGACTGGTCGCCAGTGTGGTGAAGGCAGTGTCACGGACCCAGTGTCACGGACCCAGTGTCACGGACCCAGTGTCACGGACCCAGTGTCGACCTGGCGGGTGGTTTTTGGTGGCGGCGACTGGTTCTGCCAGTGCTAACTTCGGTTTGGGGCCGGTGGGGGATAAGCTTGAAAAACTTCCTGAATACCTGCTCTCGGTGCAACGCTTTCTCAGTGCAACGCTTTCTCAGTGCAACGCTTTCTCAGTGCAACACTCGCTTCACGCGTCGCATGGTGGGTTTGACCGCGGTAGCAATCGACCCCTACTTCACTTCGTAAGATAGGTGTATTTGTCCAGCGCATTCTCGTAGAACTCGACGGTTTCATTTGCCTGGAGATGGTCGATCCAACCGCTCTGAACAGCTTGCGCGACCGCATCTTGCAGTTTGTGCACGAGTTCTCGGTCTTCGTACTGAACATATCCGAGCACTTCTCGCACCGTGTCCCCTTTCACAATCGAGTGGACTTGGGCGACGCCATCCTGAACGTCCACATGCACTGCATGGGTATCACCAAACAAATTGTGTAGTCCACCCAGGATTTCTTGGTAGGCACCGACGAGAAAGATGCCCAACCAGTACGGCTCGTTCGGGCGAGGTTCATGCAGCCGCAGCGTCTGTCCGCTTCCTTGGCCGTCGATAAATTGATCGACCTTTCCATCGCTATCGCACGTGATATCCCCAAGTACCGCATGTTGGGTTGGGCGTTCATTTAAACGGTGCAGTGGCATGATCGGGAACAACTGGTTGATCGCCCACGAATCAGGTACCGATTGGAAGATTGAAAAGTTTGAGAAATAGATGTCGGATAATGTTCGATCTAAGCCGGCAAAATCTTCAGACTGATCATGTGTTGATTCAGCCAAAGCGCGAACTCGATGGCAGATTGCGAAGTAAAGATCCTCCGCAGCCACCCGTTGCTCGAGTGGCAGACCACCCCCGGTAAATAGGCTCATGCTCATGTCAAAAGCCAGTTGGGCATCGTGCAGCGATTCACGCATGTTCTGAACCGTTAATTTGTCGTACGCCATCCATAGATCTTGCAACGGTTGCGGATAGTCTTCGGGGATCTCGACAGGGCAGGCCTGTACGTTGCCTTGTGACGTTGTCCCGAGCGTTTCCACGATCAGAACACTGTGATGTGCCGCGACCGCTCGTCCGCTTTCGGAGAGCAATTGTGGGTGGGGGACACCGGCTTCGTCACAAACCGTTTGGACATGAAAGACGACGTTGTTGGCGTATTCCTGCAGCGTGTAATTCATGCTGGAGTTGGTATCCGTTCGGCTGCCGTCATAGTCGACCGCTAGGCCACCACCGACATCTAGGTAATCCAACCCTGCGCCGCGACGATAAAGTTCAACGTAAACCCGAGCTGCTTCCAGGATCGCCGTCTTTAAGCGGCGGATATTGCCGACTTGGCTCCCGACGTGAAAATGAAGTAACTGAAAGCAGTCGCCCATTCCCAAATCGACCAGACGCTCAAATTGTGTCAGCATTTCGGCGACGGTGAGTCCGAATTTGCTGCGGTAGCCACCACTTGCTTGCCACCGTCCTGATCCTCGGGCGGCCAGTTTAACTCGCATGCCTATTGTGGGGCGTACCCCGAGCTGATCTGAGAGTTCAAGGATTCGATTGAGTTCTGAGACTTTTTCCACGACAGGAATCACGGTACGCCCCAATCGTTGCGCCATCAACGCCATTCGAATGAATTCTGCATCTTTGAAACCATTGCAGATAATTGGCATCTTGGGGTCGGTCATCGCGACGACGGCGAGTAGTTCGGGTTTGCTTCCCGCTTCAACGCCGAAGCCGAAGTCACGGCCATGCTCGATGATTTGTTGCACCACGTCACGCTGCTGGTTGACTTTGATCGGAAATACGCAGCGATAGCGATTGGCATAATTGTGTTCCTCGATTGCGACGGCAAAGGCCTCGTGCATTTGTTCCAATCGATCTCGCAAGATCCCGTTAAATCGAAGCAGAATTGGCAGGTCGAGCCCGCGTTGGTGTAAACCTTCCACCAACTCCGTCAAATCGATCGCCTCGGTAACAACGCGATTTGGCGAAACCATCAGATGGCCTGATGGTGAAATTTGAAAATAGCCATCACCCCAACTATCGATTTCGTAAAGTTGGTTTGCATCGTTAACTGACCAAGGGTCGCCGGTCACAGTGCTCATTGAAGATCCATTTATTTCAACGGAACGTTGTCTCCGTGGGGAATTGTATCGCGAGATTGCTTCGCGCGACCCGACGAGAGCGGTAAACTCGCCTTTTTATGACTTCAACGACGATTTGCAAAGGAACGCTTCGAGTGAGCCAGTTAACCGACAAAGTGGTCGCAATTACCGGTGGTGGTACCGGTATCGGGGCGGGAATTGCAAAAGTCCTCGCGGAAGCAGGTTGCCAGGTCACCGTTGGGGGACGCCGTATCGAACCGCTTCAGCAACTCGCCGATTCGGTCTCCAGCAAATACCCGATTCGAACCCATTTGATTGACGTAGCCGAGCCTGACAGCATCGAGGCATTTTTTGCGGACGTTCGAACTCATGTTGGTGAGGTCGAAATTTTGGTGAATAGTGCTGGGATCAATATCCAAAAGCGAACCATGGCTGACATGGTGCCTGAAGATTGGGATCGTGTGATGGCGATCAATGCGACTGGTGCTTATCGGTGCATGCACCAAGTGTTGCCCAGTATGAGGGCGAAGCGAGATGGATTGGTCGTCAATATCTCTTCGGTCGCAGGTAAGCGAGCAATCTCGCTCGGTGGAGTTGTCTACTGCGCTAGCAAGTTTGCGATGACGGCGCTCGGCACCGCAGTCTCAAACGAAGTTCGAGAGGAGGGTGTCCGGATCACCAATGTCTATCCCGGTGAGGTCAACACGCCGATCTTGGACAAAAGACCAACGCCCGTCAGCCAAGAGCACAAGGAATCGATCCTGCAACCGGAAGATATTGCAGCGGTCGTAAAAACAATCTGCGAATTGCCACCCCGAGCAAACGTCCCAGAAGTCGTTGTAAAACCGACCAAGCAGGAATGGGTGTAGCAAAGAAGACGACGTCACCAAGAAACTCGAACTAGATGTTCTGGCTCATGCTGGGAAAACCGCCAAAACCGGTCTGCGGGGAACAGGTTGTCCTCCGACCGGTACTCATTCAAATTTCATCAGCCTAACTCATAAGCAGAGAACCGCGGTGAGCCAGTCAAAGGATCAAGTGGATGATGAACCTGACGATCATCCTGGTGAAGTCAGCAACGCTACCCCAGAGAATTTTGCCACCGAGCATGATGCGATAACCGAATTCAGTCCGACTCTCGAAGACGATTTTTCGATGGAGGAGGATCTATCTCTGGACGATCTTGGCGCCGCTTACGCGCGAGTCGTCGCGCAAGAGAACCCTGAGGCCGGCGGGGAGAGCGACACCGACGCGAACGGGGAATCCGCTGGCGAGCATCTGTCGGAGGATGGTTCTGCGTCAGACGAAACGAACGATGCGACTGCCGATACGGAAACCCTCGTTACCCCCGAGACCATTGTCGAAGCGGCTTTGTTTGTTGGGCATCCTGAGAACAAATCACTCTCCGAGCAACGACTTGCGTCGTTGATGCGAGGGGTCTCGCCCGATGAAATTATCGAGCTAGTGGATCGATTGAACGAGGGTTATCAAGCTGAGGATCAAGCTCTACGTATCATCCGCGATGAAAGTGGCTTTCGCATGACGATCGCACCTGCGGTCGAGCATATGCGGCGATCTTTTCTGGGGAAAGTTCGTGAGGCGAGGCTGAGCCAAATGGCGATCGAGGTGCTGTCCCTGGTCGCATACCAACCGGGGATCACTGCGACCAAGGTCCAGGATCAACGCGGCCGGGAAAGCGGAGCGTTGCTGAATCAGTTGGTGCGGCGACAATTGTTGAGGATGGAGCGAATCAAGCCTGAGAATGCGAAACGCCCCGTGCCTCATTACTACCCAACCGAACGATTCTTGCATCTTTTTAGCCTGGAATCTCTCGATGAATTACCGCAAGTCGAAGAGGGACTGCGGGAGTAAAACTGGCTGCAGTAACACAGCTTGCTGGAACCCTGGCTGCTGGAACCCTGGCTGCTGGAACCCTGGCTGCTGGAACC
>JARGNK010000038.1:0-24352 GCA_029213145.1 Rubripirellula sp.
CTCATCAGAAAATGGATCGAGCAGCTAGACTGAGGAATACCGAAAAAAGTGCGACATCAAGTTCACCAAACATCAAGTCTGCTCGGCCGAGCGATCTCAAGCCTGGCGTTCCCCTTGAAACCAGACCAGCGATCGTCGCGATGCCGCCTAACACAGCATCAATCACGACGATCTTACGACTTGCACTTCGACACAGCAGATTTCGGACAGGAGATACCGAATGTTATCAAACGCAAGAATCGCGTTGCCTCATTACCTGTTTTTCGTTTCCCTTGGCATTCTTGCACCCAACCAAACGATCGCGGAAAAACCGGTTCCTGCAGTCCCTGAAACATCGACGGTGATACGGCCGGAAGAACAGGCGATCTGCGACAGGCTTGCGGATCAAGTCATGGTGCATCGCGACGAATGGGGAGTTGCCCACCTCTTCGGCGAAACCGATGAAAGCACACTCTTTGGTGCCGGTTACGCTCAAGCCGAAGATTATTTCTGGCAACTTGAAGACACGACGATTCAAGCGCTCGGTCGGTACTCTGAGATCCGAGGAAAGGAAGGCCTAAAGACAGATTTACTGGTTCGCAGTTTTGAAATTGCTCGTCGATCACGCGACGATTTTTCCAAGCTACCACCGGAACACCAAAACCTTCTGCAGGCGTTCGCATTAGGCGTGAATCATTTCTTGGCCGCTCAAGATGATGTCAAGCCAAGATTGCTCAATCGGCTTGAAGCTTGGCACGTACTTGCAATTGATCGCTACCTCATGCTGACAATGACCTATGGGGGTAGCGGCGCCAGAAAGCCAAATCCGCAGGATGCCGGACTCAGTCTGCAAAACCAAGCCATTCCAAAATACAGCTGGGACTGGGTGGATCCGCCCAGTCAACTCGAATCCGACACCACGGAAGCGATCGGATCGAATTCATGGGCCATCTCGCCTCAGCGAACGCGTTCTGGCGAAGCCATGCTTTTTATCAATCCGCATCAACCTTGGTACGGAATTGGGCAGTTCTATGAGATGCACCTTCATAGCAAAGAAACCATTCGTTTTTCCGGCGCTTGTTTTTTCGGTAACCCGATCCCGGTTCTCGGCCACAACGAATTCCTGGGCTGGGCCTACACCGTCAATCAACCCGACGTAGCCGATTCATGGAAAATCGAATTCAGCCATCCGTCTGATCCACTCAAATACCGATTTGGCGACGGCTATCGCCAGGCGGAAGAATGGAGCGACCCCATTGCCGTCTTGGAAAACGGCATCCTCAAGCAACAGACAGTCACCTTTCGAAAAACCGAAGTCGGCCCCGTCATGTCAGCCAACGGCCAGCAAGCCGTCGTCGCAAGAATAGCTCGCTTGTTCGATGTTGGTCGATTGGATCAAGCAATCGAAATGGTGCGAGCCAAGAACTTCGAAGAATGGCGCGCGGCTTTTTCACGATGTGCGATCCCAATGTTCAACGTGACTTACGCAGACCGCGACGGCAACATCTTCTATGCCTACAACGGTGCCGTCCCAATCCGTGAAGAACGATTTAATTGGACCCGCACCGTTGACGGCAGCGATCCTGCAACGCAATGGAAAGGAATTCACAACTTTGATGATCTACCCCAAGTATTGAATCCAAAGTCTGGGTATGTCCAGAACTGCAACGGGTCGCCCTTCGTTACTACCGATTCCGACAATCCAAACCCGGATCAATTTCCGAACTACATGGTGCGTGACCACGATATCGATCGACGTCGTAGCAAGTTAGCGAGAGAATTACTTTCGAACGCCAACGGAGTTAGCTTTGAGTGGTATCAGGATCTCTGCTTTGATCCTACGCTTTATTGGCCCAAGGCTGAAAAAGAGAATTGGCAACGCAGCCTTGCAAAACTCAAAACCTCGGATCCAGAAATTGCAACGCGATTGCAACCATATATCGATGCATTAGTGAATTGGGATGGCAAAGCTGACAAGAATTCGAGTGAAGCGTTGCTGTGCATTAGTTGGTACGAAGAACTATTCGGAACGTCGCAATCGGAAAACATGAAGCGTGAGTATGCCGGCAATCCCAAAAAACAATTGATTGCGTTAGGAAACGTTGCGCAAAGATTGACGGAAATGCACGGCAACTGGAAAAAACCATGGGGCGAAGTTCATCGTTTGCAGCGAACCGCTTACAGTGCCGACACGATGGAAGCCGGAGTCTCGCTGCTGCCATTTGCCAAGAGCCAAGCCTGCGCAGGCGCTCCAGGACCTCTCGGCGTCGTTTTTACAATCTACTCAACGCCAAGCGTCCCCTACCTTCGACCTCAGCGGTTCGCAGTTGTTGGTGCTTCCTATATGTCGGCTGTGGCATTTGGCAAAAAAGTTCGTGCTGTTTCATTGGTCCCATTCGGCGCGAGCGGTAGTCCCCGTTCGCCTCATTTTCGCGACCAAGCGAATCTTTTAGCCAATCAGAAATTCAAACAGGCTTGGTTCTACGAACAAGACGTCCTGAAAGCCGCGCGACGTTCCTACCATCCTGGAAAAGAACCAATCAAAATGCCACCCGTTGAATGATGATTCCAATCGAACGAACCGATTCATTCGAACAGCAAAACTCGAGTGTGTTCGGCAAGTGCAACCGAAGCGGTCAGCCACACTCGAATTTTATAAATATCGATTCACTGCGGCATTCGCAAATGGCTCTTCAGGACCGGCGAACAAGCTTCCTTGTTGAACTCGAACCCCGCGACAACTGAAGTTCAAAGATCGCAAACCGCCTCTCCGTCGCCGAAAACATTTGCATCAAACGAACCAAACCAAATATCCGAGTGCCAATCCAACCTCTGCGGCGGTCGCAACCATGCGAACGCCTATCGGTAATTCAATACACTCAGGGAAAACCAACCTAAAAAGTTCTACCGCAATTACGCCTTGAAGCACTCGATGAAGGCAACTGGCGGTGATTGCAGGAATGGCTGCCAATGCGCTTCACCAAATTCGGCTTGGCCTTCCGGAGAAACTTGCGGTGGATGCCAACGAATATCGCGCATGCCAACTTCTTGCAACGCCTGCTCGAGCCTCTCTTTGCTGATGTAGTAGTTGGTGATCGATAAAGGACCTTCTGGAAGAATGAAGGTCCAGATGATTGGGGCGCCTTCGACCAGGTCCCCCTCCAATCGTTTTGAATACTCGTAGGTTTTACCTATCGAAAAATTTGCGACCGGATCACATGGGTTATTGTTCACGGTCAAAAACCGTCCACCCGGCTTGAGTGACTGAAAAATGGCGTGGCACATTTCCGTCAATTCATCAAAGTTCGAAGCGTAGTTGAGTAAATAGGCGGCAAAAACAAAATCAAATGGTTCGGAAGCTTGAAACTCACGCGCATCTCCTACTTGAAAGTCTATTCCCAGCGGCTCACGTGATTCTTCGGCCTTCGCCAAATCGATCATACCTTGCGACAAATCAAGTCCCAAGACATCAACTGCGCCCAGACGCTTCAACATTCTGCTGTAAAAGCCCTCGCCACACGCCAAATCAACGACCGTCTGGTTGGCGATATCGCCAACTAAGTTCAGTATCGTATATCGTTCAATATGCGTTCGCCAAAGCTGGTATTTTGCTTCTTTATATTGATCTGCGATGTCGTCGTAGTTTGTGGGCACGAGATATTTCCGGGTAAAGAATTCAGGCGGGATTCGAGCGAAAAACAGACCGCTTTGGCAATGTCATCAGGACATAAGTTCCAAATGAGATTCCAAAACTGAGAAACCATGCGTAGTTGTAAAGCTCATTCCAATAATCAGAAACGGAAATCAAACCAACGGCCGAGACGAATCCTGGCAGACAAGGGATGATACCAGCAAGCAACGCAATGATCCCGGCGATGTGAAATCCATTTGTGTACCAGTACGGCCCTTCGCGGCGATAAAGCCCCCGCACATCGAGTTGGCTCCGCCGCAATACGCAGTAATCGGCAATCATGACGCCACCCACGGCGCCCAGTAGTGCGGAGTAAGCGACGAGCCATTTGAAGATATAACCCGATGGATCTTCCACCAGCCGCCATGGCTGAATTGCGATGCCAATCAAGCCAGTGATCACCACGCCACCGCGAAACGAGATTCGTTGCGGCCAAAGATTCGAAAAATCATTCGCAGGGCCAATCACGTTCGCGGCCAAGTTCGTCGACAACGTTGCTGCGACTAATCCCAACAAGCCAATGATGTGCAACAGCGGATGCTGAAAACGAGCCATCAGATCGACAGGATCCCAGATCGGCGCGCCGTAAATCACAACCGTTGCCGAAGTAACCGCAACACCGATAAAGGCATAAAGCCCCATTGCCAGCGGCAATCCGATCGATTGCCCCAAAACTTGATCTCTCTGCTCGCGCACATGTCGCGTAAAGTCGGGGATGTTCAATGCCAACGTCGCCCAAAAACCAACATTCGCGGTCAATGCGGGAAAAAAGAAACTCCAGAACTCACCCGCTTTTTCACCGTCCGGGGAAAACTGCGACGGCTGGGACAACATCGGACCAAACCCACCCGCGGCCCAATACGCCCAGGCCAACAATGCCAACCCTAGCAAGATCAATAATGGTGCCTTGTAGCTCAACAACTTACGAACGGAGTCGGTTCCGTTCCACACGATCCAGACATTCAACACCCAAAAGGCCAAGAAACAGAGCAATTGATAAATGTTGATCCCCAGCCAAGGCAGATCGGGCAGCGAACTCCACGAGGGAAGATAGATCGCAGCCACCTTGAAAATTGCTCCCCCGCCAATCCAACACTGAATACCAAACCAACCACAAGCAACCAAAGCACGAAGAACCGCAGCGACGTTTGCGCCACGCATCCCAAATGGGGCACGGCAGAATACCGGAAAAGAGATTCCGTACTTGGTTCCCGCATGAGCATTCAACAACATTGGAATCAAGACGATTGCATTCCCTAAAAAAATAGTGAGCAACGCCTGCCACCAATTCATGCCCCCGTCAATCAGCGAAGACGCCAACATGTAGGTCGGAATGCAAGCCGCCAAGGCAACCCACAACGCAATCATGTCCCGCGTCACCCACTTTCTCGCCGATGGCGGAATGGGAGCGAGATCTTGATTCCAATATCGCTCCGTCACGCAGTGTTCATTGATATCGCGAACATCATCATCCGTTAATGGCCCCATTGATGAAGATTCGCCAGATGTCGGATTTGACACAATTCCTCCAACAAAAAATTCAGAATCCATTTCACTCAAGCAGTCACGTTCGCACGATTCCAGCACACGAGCCAGTTCGCGCGATCGTCATCGGATGCCTATCATAGGGTGAAATCAATTCGGTGGTTGGGATTGCACCCAGCTGGCATTGAAAAACCAAGCGAATCGACGAATGCCGTGGTGAAACCAATGAAACGCGGCAAAAAGCCAGAGAAGTCGCTACCTTCATTGGCCAATCGAAGTATTTGCCGTTAGCAGAATTAAACTGACGGGAACAATCACCGACGGGAACAATCACCGACGGGAACAATCACCCAGCCTGGCAATTCTCAGTTGGGCAATCCTGACGTCACCACCCCGCCTTGTCTGCTTTGGGCCACGGCTAAACATGGCTCCCCTTGCTCCCCAATCCAATCAAGGATGCAGCGTTTTCAATCAAGGATGCAGTGCTCATTTAACTGATGCACCAACGCGTTGGATCACTCTCTGCTGTAACGATGTACCTGCGTTGAAAACGGGTTTCTTTGACGAAGCGTTTCTGCTTTCTTCGACTGCCATTCCAAATTCGGTTTGGCGTGCCAAACCCGCACCCGCCGGATTTCGTGCCACGCAGTTCCGAACGTAAGGGAAACGAGATTCTTTGGCAGACGCAACTGATTCGCCTTGGCGTATGCGACATGATCGCCCATCCGAAACAACGCTTCGTCGCCAACCACTTCAAGAATCGCGGTGTACCAAATGTTTGGCTGAATCGTAATCGGCTGATGATCTAACAGCAGATCTTCAAGAATTTCTTTATCCGGTGACTTACGAATGTGCTGAAGCAGAAATCCCGATTCAATGAAATCATTGTTTGGATTGGCCCAGGCAGACACGATGTGACCGGTTACCTTCGGTCGATCATCCGCCGCGATCCGAAAACATTGATCTTGCCATGTTTCAATGACTGGTCCGTATCGAAAGGTCACCTCCACAATTAAATCGCTTGCCTGAAACCCTCGATACGACACAACAGGCGTGTGCCCCAATTCCTTGGTCCATGTCGAACGCCAATCGTTCGTTTTTGCTACTCGCTGCCAAGCCCCGGCCCCAGCCCGCAATTTCACCCCGTTGTCGAACATCGTGGTTACTTTCCCACCACGCGGACTTCGACCGTCATCGTCAAAAATCAGTAACCCGCGTTCGGCAAGCAGGGTCGGCACGGGATCGCTTAGCGAATCCTCCGATTCATCTCTTTCACCAATTTTGCTCAATCGGATCCGCAACTCTCTTTGACGCGACAACCAATCTGCTTCTGTCATTTCAGCCGTCACAGTCGGCTTGTACGCTTGAGGCGTAAAATCAGCATGCCCCGGGTCATTCTTTGAACGGCGTGTGATCCCTAATAACGTTGGCAAAATGGTTCGCGACAACGCTGGTGGAGGATTCGATTCCGCAGATTCATCGCCTGTTGTCGGGGCGGGCCGCTCAAAATGGACACCGGAGAGGACAACCGTCCCTTTACCGCCCCGCCCAAACGGACGCCGGATGATCGCCGGGGAACCATCAAAATAAGTCGCCAAGGTGGTGACGTCGGATCCGCCTAGAAAGCGTCCGCCACCCTGGTAGTAGATTCGCTGACCATCCGCATCGGCAAGACCAGTCGCATTACCTTCGGCAGTGACAGACAAAACAGCACCGCCCAACCGCGGCCAAGCCGCAATCTTTTTGATCGATCCCGCTGCGACTCCATCAAAAAGCTCAAGTGGGTATCGATACTGGGCACCTTCCCAATGCACATCCTTGGCAGCGAGAAAACCTCCCGCGCAAATCCCCAGATAACGCCCCCCTTGGCTCACATAAGCACGAACGGAATCTAGTCCACGTTCGCCAGCGCTAAGCTGTTGAAAAAAAGAATAGCCGCCGGGAAAAATAATAGCGTCAAAGCGTCTTAAATCACTGTTCTGCAACCGGCTCCAATCGAGTAACGCGACTGAAATCCCTGTCGATTCCAACGAGGCAACGACCGATTGTGCCCCCAAGCTCCAAACGCCGGCGTCCGCATAGACGCCGACCAGCGGCGTTGCAGGATCAGATTCACTCGAACGGCTCGCGTGGTCAATCATCCACAACAAATTAGATTCAATTTGGCGTTTCCAATAAAGATCGACCTTGTGCTGTACTGGCTGGAAGACCCAATCAGATGGACGCTGCTGCCCCGAGGCCAGCGGTACTGCATCCGTCGATTGCCCGCATACCACAGAGGGCATCAGGCCCCCGAATGGCATCAGGCCTCCGAATGGCATCAGGCCCCCGAATGGCATCAGGCCCCCGAATGGCATCAGGCCCCCGAATGGCATCAGGCCTCCGAATGGCATCAGGCCCAATACCGTCAGTAAAGTTACAACGAACAACGCATTGTGGATCAGTTTCATCGCATCATCATAACAATCGAACTGTACTCGCTTGCAATTCGCACCTGGCAAACGCAGTATAAATGCAAATCCGACTCGCCATTCTTTTCTTGTCACGATTCACGATTCAAGAAACTCATTTCTTGAGTGGCTGTGTTGGTGGTGCAAACTCTCGAACCAAACCCAAAGCGAAGCTTGATCATGTCCAGAATCCCAACCGTCTTCCTGGCGGTTCTGATTTACCAAATGACCGCCGCCCAGCTGTTTGCTCAGACCGATCAAATCGCAGGTGGAAACACCACCCCGCAAATCGACACTGGTGAGACTGGCGCAGCCAATCCGAGTGCCAAACGACTGTCCTCGACAAACCATCATCCCGACAGCGACCATCAGCAAGCTTTCACTGCTCAACAAGGATCGCTTCCCGTCGATCTGGTCAACGACCGCATCGAGGGCACAACGATCGATGGGTTTGAGAACATCTTCGACGGCCGCACACTTCAGGGATGGCGTTCTGTGCCGGATGGAACGCTCAATTCGGATTGGAAGGTTGATGATGGTGTGATTGTAGGAACCGGCACCGCTGACCGACTGGTTTACCTGGTCTACAAAGAGGAACAATTGGTCGACTTTGAGTTAAAACTCCAATACCGATTGAAAGGCAAGGGAAACACGGGTGTCGAGATCCGCGCCCAGCATGACAAAACGGGAAAACGCCCTTTCCTTGGTTACCATGCCGACCTTGGCCACGTCGGAATTGGTGATCACATTCTGGGCGCGTGGGACTTTCACTTCGCAGGCCGCAAGGAATATTCTTGCAAACGAGCAGTTCGCTTGCTGATCGATCAAACAGGTGCGACCTCCCGATCAGAAATTGATAACCCCTTCGTGCCAGCCGACATTCGCGAGGACGACTGGAACAGAGTTCATATCATCGCCAACGGAAACAAATTCCAATTCCGCATCAATGGCAAGATCGCCTCCCAGTTTATGGACAACGCAACAAGCGGGCGTCTCGACTCCGGTGCAATCGGATTGCAAATCCATGACAAAGGAATGAGTGTTGAGTTCAAGGACATCAAACTCAAGAAACTTAATCGCTCATGAATTGAGCGTCATCGCTTGCCGTGTGAGTCATCGTTTACCGTGTGAACCAAGGAGCACCATTCGAACTTGAACGTCACTCGAACTTGAGCACCTGGTCGCTCCCCAATTATCGGCAAAAACATCTGCGATCGTGATGATTACTTCAGCTGCCGAAATTCGCAGGACCGCTCCACCGGACGTTCGCCACGACCACGCCGATGCCGATGCCCAAGGGCTTATGGCTTATGGCTTATGGCTCAGGGGCCAAAGAAGCAGGTGCAAAAGATTCACCTACCCGATTTGGCAGCTTTTCAGGTTGATTTCGACGGCACGGTTTCCGGGATCATGTTTTCTTGGGCCAGATCCTTGGGGCCAGATCCTTGGGGCCAGATCCTTGGGGCCAGATCCTTGGGGCCTGGGAGCATCGATTCAATTTGCAAATCCATGCTCAAGCGTCGGCAAGATCACCGGGCAACTCAAATCTGGTAAGCTGGTCTCCCAACGCACTTTGAGACGCCTTGGGGATTGCGATGACGCTTACATCCGAGCAAGCTTTTGAGCTAGGGCAGAGGGGCGCCTATGCGATGCTCCTGAAACTCACAACGGTCGATCTGATCCAGCAGATTACGCCTCTGTTTGTGAACCAAGCTGATCAACTTGGCCTGCCACCACGATCTGTTTCGCCGGAAGAAGCGCGGCGTCTTTTCTTTGAGTTCACTTGCCTGGGTGCTGCGTTGATTGGTTTCCAGGCTCGTGATTGGATGAAAACCGAGAGCGTCTTCAATCCCAAGTTTGACCCGGATAAACATCAATGTTTTTTAGACGGGCTCTACGAAGCGATCACAACCCAATTCGATCAGCAACAAATCAGTTCACTCCGCGAACGTTGTCCCCATGGAAATCGAAATGGTGACTGGCTCGAATATCGTGACGGCAAACCTCTGAGCGGGGCGTACATGCAGTCGCGAGTCGAAGAGTACATGAAACGCATTCTGCATATGGTTGAGAGAGGCCAAGCCGATCACTCCATGGCAACAGACAACGACTTTCTCTTTCACCTAACCGAATTGATCGATGCACGCTTAACGAATCGCAACCAAGAGCTGCAGCCTCCAGTACACAAGATCTCCCAAAGAATCGCCGCAACCGCTGATAAGATTATCAAAACAGATCTGTTCAAGACCAAGTGAACGCGAATTTGATATCAGAAACCGTGACAAAAAATCTGCCCATGCATCTGAAACGGCAATAAACGCCCTCTTTTAGGGACTGGCGAGAGACAGATGAAAAAGGCGTGATTGGTGCAATTCCAGTCGGGACAAGTTAAACTACCAAGTGAGCAGACAAGAACGGATTCGGATTCTCGCATTCGGTCTGTTTCTTGCGTTCATCCCACCAGAATAGCGAGACACTCCACCGTCTCTCCCGCCGACTTATCCCTGCAATCATCTCATGAATGTCACTCTTTTCGTGCCAAGTGTCAGAATGGAAGTTGTACATCCAAAGCTTTGGGTGATTTTATCACGCGCGACGTTGATCGCTCTGACAATTGCTTTCGCATCCCCAAGTGCAGCGGAGGTTCCCGCACAAGCGATCGACTTCAGCCGTGACATTCTTCCAACCTTATCGGAGCATTGTTTTCAATGTCACGGACCGGATGAAGCAACACGCGAAACCGACTTACGACTTGACCAACAAGCGAGTGTACTTGCAGCTTCGGACTCTGGTATGCGGGCGGTCGTTCCAGGTGACCTCGATCACAGCGAACTCATCACACGGATCATCAGCGACAACGCTGACCTACGGATGCCTCCTCCTGAATCCGGCAAACAACTTAGTTCGGACCAAATTGACAAGCTGAAACGTTGGGTCAATGAGGGGGCGGCCTGGTCAAAACATTGGGCGTTTGAAAAACCGGTCAAACCGACTCCGCCGCAACGGGTTGCCACCTGGAGTGTAAATAACGAGATCGATCTGTTTGTCCAAAATCGACTTGTGGCCAATGACTTGTCGCCCAATGAACGTGCTACCAAAGAAACGTTGATTCGACGCGCCACGCTCGACTTAACAGGACTGCCACCGACGATCCAGGAAGTCGATGATTTCCTGGCAGACGGGTCGGCGACCGCGTATGAACGGGTCCTCGATCGCTTGCTCGATTCATCGATGTACGCCGAACATATGTCTCGCATCTGGCTCGACGCCGCGCGATACGCCGATACGCACGGCCTGCATTTGGACAATGAAAGATCGATCTGGCCCTATCGGAACTGGGTGATTGATGCGTTCGCTCGCAATATGCCGTTCGACCAATTCACGATTGAACAGCTTGGTGGAGATTTACTACCAGAACCCAGCTTGAACCAACGAATCGCTACCGGCTTCAATCGCTGCAACGTGACGACCAGCGAGGGCGGTTCCATCGACGACGAGTATTACGCGCGTTACGCCGTGGATCGTGTCGAAACGACCTCAACGGTCTGGCTTGGTCTGACAGCAGGTTGCGCGGCCTGTCACGATCACAAATTTGATCCACTCACCCAGAAAGAGTTCTATCAACTGTTCTCTTACTTCTACAGCCTTACCGAACGGGCCATGGACGGCAATGCACAATTGCCGCCACCCGTTGTGAAGGTTCCCAGCGACGATCAAGTTCAACAACAAGCGAGTTACCAAGCCGAAGTGACTGCATTGAATAAGCAGATCGCGAAAATGCTCGCGGAGCATCAATACGAAGACCCCTCCCCCGAAAGCCAACTGGGCGAACTGACGCAGGGTGAAGCGATCTGGTTTGATGACAAGCTACCTGACAACGCCAAACCACAAGGCGACGGCGCCGATCCTTGGAAGTTCGTAACCGCTCCCGACTCACCCGTTCACAGTGGTGAGAACGCTTCCAAACGCACTGGCACCGGATTGACACAACATTTTTTCACTGATGCCAACCCAAAACTGACCGTCGGAATCCCTGGCCGGCTGTTTGCATACGTCTATTTGGATCCTGAGAATCCGCCCGAGACGGTGCAACTTCAATTCAATGATGGCTCCTGGAACCATCGCGCATACTGGGGAGCTGATAAAGGCCATGGCGCGGGCCAACAGGGACCAGCAAACTTTCGCGTTGGCGACTTGCCCGAAACCGGAAAATGGGTGCGACTTGAGGTCGATGCCGCTGCCGTTGGATTGACCCCGCAATCCCAGCTTCACGGCTGGGCTTTCACACAGTTCGGCGGCACCGTTTATTGGGATGCCGCGGGAACCATCTCGATGGCGCCGTTACCCGATGAACAGCTAGCGTCGCTTAATCTCTGGCTTCAGTATCGCAAGCAAGTTACCTCACCCCCAATTCCCGACCCAATCAAGAAGATCATTGAACTGGAAAGCGAGAAACGGAATGAGCAGCAATCCAAACAATTGCTGGAATATTATCTGCAACAGATCAACCCGGATTACTCAGATCGATTCGCTGATCCGCTTGATCAACAAGCAAAGGTAAAAAAACAGCTGAATGATCTGAATGCAGCAATCCCTGCCACGTTGGTGATGGAAGATCGCCCCGAACCCCGCCAAGCGTATGTACTCGAACGGGGACAGTACACCGAAAAACGAGATCCGGTATCCCCACAGGTCCCAGAGTGGATTACACCGCTTCAAGAGGGAACTCCAGCGAATCGCCTTGGCCTTGCACAATGGCTGGTCAGCCCGGACAACCCGTTGACCGCCAGAGTCACTGTCAATCGATTTTGGCAACATCACTTTGGAGTCGGAATTGTCAAGACATCAGAGGACTTTGGTATCCAAGGCGAACAGCCGACCCACCCCAAACTACTCGATTGGTTAGCGATGGAATTCATCGAAAATGGCTGGGATATCAAACGACTCCACAAACTGATCATGATGTCGGCAACGTACCAACAATCTTCGCGAGTCACAGACGAAAAGCTCGCCGTCGATGCCGAAAACCGATTGGTTGCCCGCGGTCCAAGATTTCGTTTAGACGCCGAAGTCATACGCGACTTGTCGCTTTCGGTCAGCGGATTACTGGTCAACGAAATTGGTGGAAAGAGCGTGCGTCCCTATCAGCCATCCGGGCTTTGGAAGGCCGTTGGTTTCGGTGGCAGCAATACATCGGTATTTGCCCAGGACAGCGGCGAAAACTTGTACCGCCGAAGCATGTACACGTTCTGGAAACGAACATCCCCGCCGCCATCCATGTCCACGTTTGACGCGCCCGATCGAGAAACCTGTCAGGTCCGGCGAGCAAGAACGAACACACCACTTCAATCCCTCGTGCTCATGAATGATGTGCAATTCGTCGAAGCGGCAAGAAAATTTGCCGAAAGGGTGATCACCGAAGGTGGAATTGAAACGGCAGACCGAATCGAATTTGCCTTTCGAACCGTAACCTCTCGCAAACCGACTGAGAGTGAAAGAGAATCACTGGAAAGGATGCTCGCCGAAGCGAGACGTGAATTCACAGCGAATCCTGAAGCGGCAACGAAATTGCTGGCGACAGGCGAGGCCCCCAGCCATCCCAAACTGGAACCACTGGACGTCGCGTCCTGGACAATGCTCACACACTTGCTCTTGAATTTGAGCGAAACTGTAACCAAAGGTTGAACGATGAACCTACTTCGTGAGGCTGCGCTGATCGAAACACGCCGTCACTTCTTTGGCCGCAGCGCAGCGGGAATCGGAACCGCTGCGTTAGCGTCGCTTTTGAATCCCAATGCATTCGCCAAGACAGCAGCATCTGCCGGCACAGATGCACCAGCGAGCCTACCCGGTTTACCGCATTTCGCTCCCAAAGCGAAGCGAGTGATCTACCTATTCATGTCGGGAGCCCCCAGCCAACTCGACATGTGGGACTACAAACCCAAAATGAACGATTGGTACGATAAGGATCTGCCAGACTCTGTCCGAAATGGTCAGCGGATTACGACGATGACGTCGGGGCAGGCTCGCTTTCCGATCGCGCCCTCCACCTTCAAATTCAAACAACACGGCAAAGAGGGGGTGTGGGTAAGCGAACTGCTGCCACACACCGCTGGCATCGTCGATGACTTGGCAGTCATCAAAACGGTCAACACCGAAGCGATCAACCACGACCCCGCGATCACTTACATCCAAACCGGAAGCCAACTGCCGGGACGCCCAAGTACCGGTGCCTGGCTCTCCTACGGCCTGGGCAGCATGAATGAAAATTTGCCCTGTTTTGTCGTGCTGCATTCGACCGTCAACGGCGGCTTCGGAGGACAAGCACTTTACGCGCGACTGTGGGGCGCAGGATTCCTTTCCACCCGTCACCAAGGTGTTAGCTTTCGTTCCACAGGCGATCCAGTCCTCTACCTTTCCAATCCAGATGGAATGAGTGACAACCTGCGCCGAAAAATGCTGGATGAACTCGCCAATCTAAACGCGGATCGGTACAAGGAAGTAGGTGATCCTGAAATTCAATCACGGATCTCCCAATACGAGATGGCCTATCGAATGCAGGCGTCGGTGCCCGAGTTGACGGACCTCTCGGATGAGCCTCAACAGGTGCTCGATATGTATGGACCTGACGTTAAAACTCCGGGAACCTTTGCATCGAACTGCCTGCTGGCAAGACGCATGGCCGAGCGGGGCGTACGTTTTACCCAGGTCTTTATTCGCCAATGGGACCAACACGGCAACCTCCCCAACGACATTCGGCGACAATGTGGGATCGTCGATCAACCTTGCGCCGCTTTGATTAAAGATCTCAAACAGCGTGGCATGCTCGAGGATACACTCGTCATTTGGGGCGGCGAGTTCGGGCGGACGATTTATTGCCAAGGCGGATTGACCAAGACGAACTACGGCCGTGACCACCACCCAAGATGCTACACCAAGTGGATGGCCGGTGGCGGCATCAAGCCGGGGATCACGTACGGCAAAACCGATGACTTCAGTTACAACGTCGTTGAGAACCCCGTCCACATTCATGATCTAAATGCCACGATGATGCATTGCCTTGGCATCGATCACGAGAAACTAACCTTCCGACATCAGGGTCGCGATTTTAGGTTAACTGACGTTCATGGAAACGTCGTGACCGACCTACTTGCATAGCGACAGCAGGACTGGTCACCGACGACACCAATGATCCTCCGACGATTCGCAACCAAATCAAACAGCGAAGGTAACGCCCGCCACCCCCATAAAGAATCGCTTCGACGTGCAATCCAGAACGGCTGTTCAAAAAGGCCGTGCAACGCGATTGAAAAAATCGAGAAGATCCCGCTCTCAACCGCTGCGAATCGTATGGGTTCAGTCAATTTCTCAATCTTGATGCTGATCGTGCCGTCACCACCAACGGCTTTGAAAATCATTGAATTGATAACCAAGCCAAAGCGAATCGCTGGAATCGTTGGCCTGGCTGACCCACTGTTTATCTCGGCTCGTGAAGGCTCAGGACCGCAAGATGCGACATCCTGGCACGTTACCCTGCTTGACACTCGCCTTCGCGATAAAGTTGACCAGCAAAATCGGCTAGTTTATGCTGGTTAACCCACCTGATGCGAGCGAAAAAACAGCCAGAGAAACGCTGGCGATAAGCGACGCAACGATTCCCACCCCAACGCTCGCCTGGCTAACATTCCCGGTAAAATGAGACACCTGATGGAACTGGGTAAGATCACGATCCTGCTTCTGCTCGCGATACAAATCGCTATCGGCGAACTATCGGCTGAAGTTCCCAACCCTCCAGCTGAAGTTCCCAACTCTCCAGCTGAAGTTCCCAACCCGCCGGTTCAAGAATCTGCCAACGCCCTGCATCTGAAGATCAACCGTGTCGTTGCGGAAACAAGCCTGCCTGAATTGAAGAGCGAGCAGTGCGACGATTACGAGTTTGTTCGCAGAGTGTATTTGGACTTGGTAGGACGATCACCCAACATCGAAGAAGTCACTTCATTTGTTGAACGTCAATCAGAGAATCGTCGCTCCGAACTGATCGATGAACTGCTTCAATCACCGGAATTCGTCGACCACTTTGCAAGTGTCCTGGACATCATGCTGATGGAGCGAAGGGGGGGAAAGAGAATCGCGCAGACAGATTGGATCGCATTCCTGAAGAAGACATTGCGTGAACAGTGGGCTTTCGACCACATCGTGCAAACTGTGGTTGCCGCTAACGGACGCGGAGAAAATCGCGCCGCTGCAAAGTTCGTCTTGGATCGCGATGTAGAACCCAATGCATTGACTCGCGACATTGCGAGGATTTTTCTGGGTCGCGATCTGCAATGTGCCCAGTGTCACGACCACCCAAATATCACTGACTATTATCAATCGGAATATTACGAGCTACACGCATTTTTAACGCGGAGCTATCTATTTGAAGATCCCGCCGATAAGAAAACTCCATACGTTGGGGAAAAAGCTGTCGGTGAATCAGAGTATCAATCAGTCTTTACCGAAGATCCGACAGCCCGCGCGATACCCGGCTTACCAGGTGATTTAACGCTGGATGCCGAGCCTAGATTCGAAGGTGAGACTGCGTACGTCATCGAGCCTTCGAAGGATGCTGCCGGGCAGCCGAAATTTAGTCGGCGCATCGAACTGGCACGCATTCTCACATCGCCAGCCAATGATCTGTTTGCCCGCAACGTTGCGAATCGTCTGTGGGGGCACATGATGGGTCGAGGTTTGGTGCATCCGGTTGACTTCGATCATTCAGAAAACCCACCTGCCAATCCACAGTTGCTGGAAGTATTGACCGATGGCCTCCGCGAGTGTCGGTTTGACATCCGTGCATTCCTTAGCCAGGTCGCTCGATCCAAGGTCTATCAAAGTTCCGTGGATGCACCGACACAGACTCCATCAAGCCAAGCGAATTTAAGTCGCGCGATCGCGCAAGCAGAGCGGCAGTTACAACAGGTAAAAGACGACAACCAAGCCGCCAAGGCGTTCCTCAATCCGTTTGAGCAAGCATTGGGCGATCGAAAAGCCCAGCTAGCGGACCTTGACACTGAAATCACTGCAAAATCAGCTGAACGAAACGAGCTATTGAAGAAGATTCAGGAGCTAGAAAAAAACGCTGTCGCTTTAAAAAAGAGCCTCGCTGACAGCGAAGAGAAACTCGCTGCTAAAAGCAAGCAGGACGAAGAGTCGACGGAAGTGCCCCCCGAAGTGGCGAAGCTAAAATCCGCCGTGGAGGCTGCGAAGCAAGCGGTGCAAGAGCATACTACGGCTGTAGGCACCAACCAAGCCTCATCAGCAGAACTGCTGAGGAAACTTGCGGCATTAAAATCACGTCGAATTGGCATCGCAGACAGTGTTGCTGAAGCGCGCGGAGCATTGCTGGCGGCGCGGCGTATGCAGGCTACCGATCGGCCTGCTTCTCACCACCAACAACATCTCGCCTACTTGAAAGCCGCAAACAAGGTTGTCGAAAGCCAACGCGACCTTGAGCAAATTGGCGAAGAGTTGATTCAGAATCAGCAGACCTTAAAAACGCAGGTCCAGCGTCGGGATCAAGTCCAAGCAACGATGGCAGAAATGAAAGAGCGGGAAGCCGCACTCCAAGAAAGCTACGCTCAATCAATGGAAAAACTGGCAGCGAAACGCAAAGAATCCACCGACCGAAAACAAACGATCGACGAGCTCGCCGTTGCCTTGGAGCGAAGCCAGCAACTTGCCCAGGCGTTGGCGGATGAACAGTTGCTCGAACTCGTCCAGTCGACTACGAATCGACACAAAAAACTACAAACCGAGTTGGCTCAGTTCGATGCTCAAATCGCTCAACTGCAAAACGCGTCCGTGGAAGCAAAACGCGTGACCGAAACAGCGAAAGCAGCGAGAGTTAACACAGAAAAAGCTTTCCAAACCGCTGTCGAAAGCGTACACAAGCAGGAGACTCAACTTGCCAAGCTGCGGGAACAAAAACGATCTGCCGAAGTCGAATTCCAGCTCATTGATGATGATTGGATCGATACGCAAGAGCGCCGGTTGATCATGCGCCGGCTAAAGCCATTGTCACCAGAGCAAATGGCGGGCACGACCATTTCGGCATTAAGGTTGGATCAACTTTATCGATCCTCGGCAGAGTCTGATTGGAAGAAGAACAACAAGGACGTGGAACTGAACCGGGAAGACCCAAAGCATCAGTCCCAGTTAAAGGGGTTTTTCGACAAACGAGTGGCGCAAGTGAGAGATACCTTTATCTCACTGTATGCGGCCCCGGCCGGGGCACCGCAGGACGTCTTTAGCGCGACCGCTGACCAGGCTCTGTTCTTGGCAAACGACAGTCGGGTTCAATCTTGGCTGACTCCCGCAGAGGGAACGCTGGTCAAGCATCTCATTGATCTTGAATCGGTTGATGAAATCGCCCGCAGCATGTTTCTGGGAATCCTTTGCCGGCCTCCCACCGACAACGAAATCAATGCGTCAAAGAACCATCTTGCGACGAGAAATGACGACCGTACAAAAGCCATTCAGGAAATGGTTTGGGGTCTGATCTCGTCAGCAGAATTCCGCTTCAACCACTAACGGCGTTTCACACGTAAAGGCTGCAGTCATGAAGGCCAAATACGCATGTCAGTCACTATCTCACACCATCGCACGGCGTGACTTCCTTGGTGCCCTCGGGGGCGCCGGTGCGATCGCGGGGATGAATACGATCCCGGCATTTCAGTCACAGCTCCTAGCTGCCCAAGTGGCAGCCAAAAAGAAGCGTGTGCTGACGGTGTTCTTGAGCGGAGGCGCCAGCCAACTGGAAACGTGGGACCCAAAGCCCGGCACGCTCAACGGCGGTCCCTTCCGAGCGATACCAACGTCAGTCCCAGGAGTACACATTTCCGAACTTCTTCCCTTGTCGGCGCAGCACATGCACCGCATGGCGCTCATTCGAAGTGTCAACACTGCCGAAAGTGATCACGGGCGCAGTCGCTATCGAATTGAACGTGGGCATAAAAAATCGCCAACAGCAGACTATCCGCACCTGGGAGCATTAGTCGCGAAAACAACGGAACTCGACAAGTCGACGCTGCCGGGACACATCCATGTCTCCTCGGGGAGCGGATCGCGCGGCTCGAACGCAGCCTATCTGGGCCCGAAATATTCCAGCATCGCGGTTGGTACAAGTGGAGGCCTACGCAACAGCCAACTGCCTGGCGGTATGACGGCCACGCTCAACGACTCTCGACAGAGCTTTCGAAGAATGGCCAACGAACAGTTCTTACAACGTCGCCGAACAGCAGAAACGGATGCGTACCTGCAGAGTTTCGAGCAAGCCGAGCAACTGATGCAAGAACGCGACCTGTTCGATGTTTCCAAGGAACCGAGCAAACTGCTGGAAGAATATGGCGATCACGACTTGGGAAAGCAGTGTCTGCTGGCCCGCAGATTGGTGGAGCATGGGATCTCCTATGTGCAAGTCAGCCATTCCAATTACGACACGCATGCAGAAAATTTCAACTTCCACATTGAACAACTCGGCGAATTTGACCAAGCCTTTTCGGCATTGATCACCGATCTGGACAGACGCGGCTTATTAGAGTCGACGTTGGTACTGGTACTCACCGAGTTCGGCCGCACACCCAAAATCAACAACCGCTACGGACGGGATCATTGGGGCCGAGGCTTTTCCATTGCGATGGCAGGATGCGGATTGCAACACGGCGGGGTGATCGGCGCGATGAGCGACGATGGAATGCAGATTAAAGACCGTGAAGTCAACCAAGCCGACCTGTTCCACACTTACCTCGAAGCACTTGGGATTGATCCGACCGCAGAGTTTGATATCGGGGGACGAATGATTCCGATCGCCGATCCAACTGGTGAAGCCATCGAGGAGTTGCTGGCATGAACGAGGAAAGTCAAACCGAAGACGAGACGGCAAAGCTCGACTTCAAGTCGGTACATATCGATAAGGAATGGAAGCATGACGCCCCATTGATTGGTTGCCGTTTCGATCCCTCCGGGCGTTTCGTTTTTTCAACTTCCATGGATCAGAACCTACAACGGTGGAATCTGGAGGACGGACAGAAGGTCGCGTTGAGTGGGCACGAAAGCTGGTTGCGGGCAATTGGATTCTCCAAAGACGGCAACCGCGCGTTCACGGCGGGCTACGATGGCCGGCTATGTTTCTGGGATAACGAATCCCAGTCAACTGAACCCCTGAAGACAATCGATGCCCACCATGGCTGGGTGCGATGGCTATCGGTCAGTCCCGATGGGAATTTGATTGCCACCGCCGGAAACGATCTTGTCGTCAGGATCTGGAATTCCAATTCGGGAGACCTAGTTCACGAATTGAAGGGCCATCAAAAACACATCTACAGCCTGTTTTTTCATCCGACTGGGGATTTTCTGGCGAGTGGTGATTTAGAAGGCAAGATTCACATTTGGGAAACCAACCAATTCGGCAAGGCGCGAACCCTAGAGGCCAAAGCTTTACACACTTACCACACCGGACAGCAAGTGGATTACGGTGGCGTACGTTGCATGGACTTGAGCAAAGATGGCACAGAACTCGCCTGCGGTGGCCTTCACAAAGGAACCAATCCATTCGCCGGCGTACAAGAACCCCTGGTTGTTGTTCTTCACTGGCAGACAGGTGATGAGATCCGAACGCATGAGGCGACGCAAATCACTCACGGAATCCTGTGGCGACTTCACTACCTTCAAGACGGAACACTGATGGGGGCATCAGGCGGTGGCACGGGTGGTTTCCTTGTCTTTTGGGGCAAAGAAGAAAAAACCGACGTCCACAAATTTAAGTTACCCAATACGGTTCTCGATATGGACTATGCCCCCGATTCCCTGACGGTCGCCGCAGCACACCACGATGGTAGACTGACGCTCAGTCGGTTGACGGAAAAAGCATAGGCGTCTCCATCAGACGATCTCTTTCTAGCACGCGGGAGCACGTTGACAGCGTGGGGCCTGCTCTCAGACCGACCCGCTCTCAGACCGACCCGCTCTCAGGCCGGCCAGTTCTCAGACCGCCTCGCCCCTCAGGAACTCTACGACCATGAACGTTAGATTTGCTTTCGCCGGTTTTCGTCATCCACACATTTTTGACATGTATCAGCGTTGTCGCGATCGGGAAGATGTTGAGATCGTCGCTTGCTGCGAGGAAGATGCGGGCACACGTGAGGAATTGGGGGCGAGGGACGATCTCGAAATCACTCACACGAGCTGTGATGCGATGCTCGATGAAGTCGAGTGTGATGTGGTAGCGGTGGGCGATAGCTACGGATTGCGGGCCAACCGGATACTTGCCGCACTCCAACGCGGCCGCCATGTAATTAGCGACAAACCCGTCTGCACCTCGCTGGCCGAACTTGACCGAATTGAAGCAGCCGCCCAAGCGAATGATCGAATCGTCGGCTGCATGTTGGACATGCGCGATCTGCCGGTCTTCTTGGGGCTGCGTGACTTAATTCGCAACGGAGAAATCGGCGAGGTGCAGGCGATCAGTTTCGACGGCCAACACCCGCTGAACTATGGAAAACGTCCGATGTGGTATTTCGAACCTGGAATGCACGGCGGGGTGATCAACGATATTGCCGTGCACGCAATCGACTTTATTCCTTGGGCAACAGGACAAGAAATCAGTGAGCTGACCGCAGCACGCGGCTGGAACGCAACAGCACCCCAGCACCCCGACTTTCAGCAATGCGGACAGGGAATGCTGAGCTTAGAAAATGGTGCCGGTGTCATCTTCGATGTCTCCTACCTCACTCCTGATTCGATCGGCTACACGATGCCCATCTATTGGCGATTCACCATTTGGGGAACAGACGGTGCTCTCGAGGCTGGATTCAATACGCCTCAGATGACTCTCTTTAAGAATGGAGAGGATAGCCCGAGAAGCATCGAACTTCCGGTCGGCAAACCAGGTGCCTATTTAGAATCATTCCTTCATGAGATCGGTGGTGAAACTGATCTTCATCTTTCGTCGGCCGACGTGATGAAAGCCTCTCGTATTTCGCTGCAATTGCAGGAAATTGCCGACCGCGCCAAGTGAGTGACTGCCACCCGAGAATCACATCGTGACCTCTTTGTTGCAACGACTCTTGCTAGTGCGTGAAAAATGGGCGTGAAAAATGGGCGTGAAAAATGGGCGTGAAAAATGGGCGTGAAAAATTGGGACGGTGACAATCGAATCGCCCACTGACCGCTCCCGCAGCGATTCTTGAGGATGCCAAGGATTCGATAATGATTGGCAGGTTGTTCCGCCGACGGAATTCCCAGCCACTTATGATATGGATCAAAAGGAACTCCACTCGTCATGCCCTGACACAAACTGGCCAACAGATCAATCTCGCAACCTTAGGAATGGAAAGCTTAACACTCGGCGACCATCAATGCTGCCAGTGAAATACATCACCACTATCGGAGCAGCCACCGATCAAGTTGCCACCGATGAAGCAAGAGCCGTGGTGACTCAGGAGAATTGCATCGCCAAAGCCAGCTACTTTCAGCCTTGTTGGGCGTCTTGGATTCCACCATAGTTGGGTGAACTACCGCCAAAATTCCGGCGCCGAAATTCCGGCAGGCTTGAAAGCCGACTAAAGTTCCGCAATGAACAATCACATCCCTCACGCCGACCTCGCTTCCCACGCCAACCTGATTGACCGCGAATATTGTGAGCGGCTAGATATCAGTGATCGGCTAGCCGAATGCCGCAAACAATTTGTCTTGCCAGCGGGCGTTGCTTACTTTGACGGAATGTCCCTGGGAGCACTTCCCAAAATTGCCTCGGATCGCGTCGCTGCCGTGATCGAGAGCCAATGGGGTGAAGGATTGGTTCGGAGCTGGAATACGGCCGGCTGGATTGAAATGCCACAGCGAATCGGGGGAAAAATTGCACCGCTACTCGGAGCCGACGCGGACGAAGTCGTCGTGGCTGACAGCACGTCGGTCAATTTATTCAAACTGCTGGTTGCGGCGCTGAGACTGCGGCCCGACCGCCGCGTCATCGTCATCGAGTCGAGCAACTTCCCCACCGACATCTACATCGCGAGGGGAGTCGAAGAGCTGCATCCTGGCGTCGAGGTGAAAATCGTCCCGGGCGGTCAGGTCGATCATGCCCTGGATGACAAGGTCGCAGTTGTGATGCTGACACACGTCGATTTTAAGACGGCCGAAATACACAACATGGCGAAAATCACCGCGCGTGCTCGCGACGCCGGCGCGATCGTGCTATGGGATCTTTCGCATAGCACAGGTGCAGTACCGCTGGATTTGCATGGATGTGATGCCGACCTGGCGGTTGGCTGTGGCTACAAATATCTGAACGGAGGTCCCGGCGCACCCGCGTTTATGTTTGTCGCGCGACACCATCAAGAACAAATCGACCAACCGATCACTGCCTGGATGGGACATGCCAAGCCGTTCGACTTTGACCTGAACTACACCCCCGCCCAAGGTGTCAAACGCTTGCTCAGTGGCACGCCGATGATTGTTTCCTTAGCAGCCATGGAAGCAGGACTCGACATCTGGAATCAAGTCGATCTACACAGCGTTCGCGAGAAAAGCATTGCGATGTCAGAGTTGTTTGTTCGCATCGTTGCACAACGTTCAACCGACCCGCAGTTAAAGCTTGCCTCTCCTAGCGACCCGAAGCGACGAGGCGGCCACCTTGCCTTTCAGCACCCGCAGGGGTATGCCGTGATGCAAGCGTTGATTGACCGTGGCGTTATCGGAGATTTTCGCGACCCCGATCTGATGCGATTTGGGTTTGCACCTTTGTATCTGAGATTCGCGGACGTTTGGACTGCGGCGAACGCTCTCGTGGAAGTCGTCGAAACCAACGCGTGGGACCACCCACGATTCCGAGAACGTGCGGCGGTCACCTAACGGACAACAGCGTTAATGCGACAAAAGCGCGCGATGAACTGCAGGAATTGCTAACTCACACCAAGCGGCATACATTTTCGCGGACGGGTGCAGCCCATCTGCCGCCAGCAGAGATGTGTCATCGGCTGCTTGCCGAGAGACGGGTGTCACGTCGACGAACTGTGCGCCTAACTTGTCCGTACAGTTTTTTTTGCGATCGTTAAATCTCTCGATCTCGTTTCGAATTGCCACTTGGTCTCGCTCGAGCGCAAAAGGCGTCACACTCCAATCGGGGATCGACAGCACCATCACCCTAGCTGGAACGCCGCCAGCAAAATGAATTGCCATGCCAAGTAGCGCACTCAGTTCACGGACGTAATCATTTTCATCAAGTCCATCGTATTGATTATTCACACCGATCAATAAGGAAACGAGCTGAAAAGAACCAATCGGCTTTGCAGCCTCGATCCCGGTCAGCAAATCGCCCGTCGTCCAACCATTCTTCGCAATGATCGTTGGCTCTTCAAAATCGATCCTCGCCTCACGCAAACGCTCAGCCAACTGCCTCGGCCACCGCTCGTCGTTTGCGACAGATGTCCCAATGGTGTAGGAATCACCAAGGGCAAGAAAACGTTTTGGCTGCTCGCCACTGCCCAGAGTGGTTTGGATCTTGTTCATCTCCATATTCATTCGATTGCCCCTTCAACAATCATTCCCAATCGACCAAAGCTTCGCAAACCGACCCGAAACAACCGACCCTCCCCAAGCATGACCAACAGGCGGAAACAGAGCACACAGGGACCATCGCCAACCACCGAACGAATCAAGCTGCCACCAAATTGACGCTGCCACCAAATTGAAGCCGCCACCAAATTGA
>JARGNK010000038.1:24452-35279 GCA_029213145.1 Rubripirellula sp.
GCCACCAAATTGAAGCCGCCACCAAATTGACGCCGCCAACAGACTTGAAATTTCCAACCCGAAAACTTCGGTTCGCGTTGCCCCGCCCATCATAAACCCGAGGTCGAAACGCTCAAAATCACTCGCTCATCTCGGGGATTTTTTCGTTTCGCACTTGGTCCTACAAGCCTGCACCCAGGGTGCACAAACGCGAAAAAAACGGCTGCTGCTCAATTTGCTAGACTTGTGGGCCTCGGGGACCGATGATGGTGCTCTGATTTGTTTACCACCTGCGACTCTATTTTGGTCATTCGCAAACCTATGATTCCTTCAAACCGTCGATCGTTTTTAGCTACCTCCTCTGCATTGATTGCCGGAGCTTGTTTACCCAAGCCAGTCTTGGCCGCAAATAAAGCTGGCTACAAGCTGGGCATCCAGCTGTATTCCTTGCGTGGCTTCGACGTGGATCAGGCGCTGAAGTATGCCAGTGAGCTTGGCTTCGAGCAGGTAGAGTTCTACAGTGGGATGCTCGCAACGAATAGCTCCACCGGCGAGATTGCCGCCACTCGAAAAAAGGTCGAAGATCTTGGCATGACGATTTCCGCACACGGCGTGAATCGCATGACGAAAGACGCAGCGGCGAATCGTCAATTGTTTGAGTTCGCCAAGGCGCTCGGAATCCCCACCCTCACCGCCGATCCCGATCCAGATGCCTTTGACAGTTTGAATGGACTCGTCAAAGAATTCGATATTCGGGTGGCGATTCACAATCATGGCCCGCGACATCGCTACAACAAAGCGATCGATGTTTTAAATGCAGTTGAGAAGCATGACGAGCGCATTGGTGCTTGTGCCGACTTAGGCCACTACATCCGCTCCGGACAACGGGCGACTGAAGTGATCCGTTTGCTTCAGGGTCGACTGTACGGGATTCACCTCAAAGATTTTGCCGAGATGAAAGACAAAACCGAAGGTGTGATTCTTGGCAAAGGACACCTGGACGTTGAGGGTGTTTTCCAAGCACTCAAAGCGGTGAACTTCCCAGCGAATGGTGCGATTTCACTAGAGTATGAAGAAAACCCCAAGGATCCAATCGACGACATCCGTCAATGCGCCGCAATTGCTCGTAAAGCGATGAAAAAAGTCCAAGCATCCTAACGCACCAGCGTAGCTGCCAGCTTTCACAACGACCGGGGCCGTTTGAGGCCCCGGCAAGCGAACGGTGCCAGTAAGCCAGTCACCGGCACATCAGTCACCGGCACATCAGTCACCGGCACATCAGTCACCGGCTCAAATTTTGCAGATCCTCATGACCGACTCGGTTGACGAATCGATCCACCTCTTCGCGCGTCTGCGAGCGGGTGAAAACGACGCAGCCGACGATTTGTTTCGGCGTTATCTCTTGCGTCTCATTGCCTTGGTCGAATCGCGGATGTCGCCTAGCTTGCGACGTCGCATCGATGGCGAAGATGTCGTGCAGTCGACGTATCGCACCTTTTTTGCAAAAGCGGAACAAGGACGCTTCGAGGTCAAGCAGGGCGGTGACCTTTGGCGATTATTAGCAGCGATCGCAATGAACAAACTAGCCACCCAATGGGAACGCAACTCGGCAGCGAAACGCGACCTGGCAGTTGAACAGAGCGATGTCAATCCTGGTCCTGGCCGAGAATGGCCCACCCACTCACGAGAGCCGTCGCCGGAAGATCAAGTGATGGTGGACGAAGAGATTGAATGGTTGACCGGCGGGTTGGACGAGACCCAATCCGACATGCTGGCGTTGCGATTGGCCGGGATGCGACTTGAAGAAATTGCCGTGCACACCAATCGTTCAGAGCGAACAGTTCGACGGTTGCTCGAAAAAGTCCGTGGTGCGATGCAAGCGAGACTCGACACACTGGCCGAGTGTTGACGCTAATCGAGACGCCTCGTTGCGTCAGGGAGGCCTTTTGCGAGCAAAAAGGCGAGATTCCCAAAAAACAGATTTGAATTCCCAAGATTTTGGTGCCGTCCGATTCAAGGGCGACCCCAACCAGCGAATTCTCTCAAAATTTCAAATCCCAGGTTTTTCTGTGTCCACTTGTCACCGGCAAACCGGATTCACTGGACGCAGAGCCGTCTGCTTTGCGGCCGAGCCAGACTTCCAACCTTGAATCCGTGAGAAACGCATGAAACCGTCGAAGAATCAGGACGCAGCTGGCGAAGTATTGCCACGCGACCAGAGGACAAGCCGCCTCGATACAGGGAACCGCTCGGACGAGACAAGATTGCAGGAAATGGACGCACGGATTGTCGGATCCAGCAGCAAGACGCTGGCCTCGCAAGGTGATGGTGCCTGGGAAGCATCCACCATCTCAAATAAAACGAACAGTATCGAATACCTCGAACCGATTTGTGAGGAGTTTGAGACAGCATGGCGGTTGAAGCAGGAACCGAAGCTCGGTGAGTTCTTGAACCGGGCAGACGAACTGGAACATGACCTTCTGTTGATCGAGTTACTGCAGATCGAACTCTGGTGGCGCCGTGAAGCGAATCCAACCCCAACCGCTGATGAATATAAACAGCTGCTGCCACAACACGCTGCCGCGATCGAGACCGCATTCTCGCGATTTCAAAATAAGTCGCTGGCGCAAGCTCCGGACGCACGGCACGACGCTGAACCACAAACGTCGGATGCCAACTCTGATGTCCAAGCAACGACACCGCCCAACCAAACCGCTCGAGCCCCATCGGACCTCATCCCTTCGGGCACTCTGATCGGCGATTACGAATTGTTGGGGGAAATCGCACGAGGCGGCATGGGAGTGGTCTACAAAGCGCGGCACGTAAAATTGAACCGCATTGTCGCCTTGAAGATGATCCTTGCTGGCCAATTTTCCAACAGCGACGCGATGGAGCGTTTTCAATCCGAAGCTGAGGCGACCGCCAAAATTGATCACCCGGGAATCATCCCGATTTTTGAGATCGGTCAGCACGACGGCCTACCCTATTTTTCGATGGGATTCGTCGATGGAGAGAGTTTGCAGGACCGGATCGACCGCGGTCCGCTCCCACCCAAGGAGGCAGCCAACGTCGCCCTGAATATCGCCGAAGCGATTCACTTTGCCCATCAACACGGCGTCATTCACCGTGACCTCAAACCAGCAAACATTTTGTTCGATTCGAGGGGCGAGCCACGCGTCACTGACTTTGGCTTAGCAAAACAGATCGACGAAACGCTCGCGATCACGAAAACCGGAGCGGTGATGGGAACTCCTGGCTTCATGCCACCCGAACAGGCAAGCGGCAAGACGAATGCAATCGATCGCCGATCCGATGTTTACGCACTCGGCGCGGTGCTTTATGCGATGGTGACCGGACGCCCGCCTTTCACCGGAGCCAGTACCACCGACGTCCTGCTACAAGTGATCGATGCTGACCCCATTTCACCACAACAACTCAATCGGAAAATTGATCGTGACTTGAGTACGATCTGCATGAAATGTCTTCAAAAAAACAAGCACAGCCGTTACGACTCAGCGGTTGAATTAGCTGGCGACTTGATACGCTACTTGAACAACCGCCCCATTTTTGCGAGACCGGTCAGTCGCATCACTCGGACATTCCGTTGGTGCAAACGCCACAAAGCCCAAACATTCTGGATCACGGCTTTCCTCGCTTCGCTGTTCTACCCGCTTCTGCTCGGTCTTCACAGCGTTCTAACGCTCCATGCAGCAACCTTCTCGTTTACAACCCCTGATGGTCGTAAGATCTCCATCAACAAACCTGAATCGACGTTTGGCCCCGTCGTTGAGATGCCAACCATCGATCAGGACGGGAATCTTGTACAGCACCCGGTTGCCGTGCTACCTGGAATCGAGTCGTCGCGGATGACCGAGCTTGAAAAGATTGTCGACTTCGCGTTCGAGGAACCGCTGATCATTCGCTTTCAGTCTGGACGCATTTCGAAAGATCAATTCCGAACGGGAGGCAGAATCAAGGTGTGGATCGAATTGTTAAAATATGGGGAACAACGCAAGTGCATGCTTCCTCATGTATTCGACTTGCGAGCGGATCCCAACGATCCAGCATTACATCAAGCGGATTTTGTTTTGCTGCGCAGCGAACGAGATGACGAAGGCTGGGAGAGCTGGCGTCTGAGCATGCAGAGTCGTGTCGATCGAACCGTCGCCCAACGGGCTGAATCCGAATCGAGGCGCGCGATTTCGCCAATCGCAGAAGCAACAACCGTGAACACCAAGAAATCCAATTCCGTGCGATCGGAAAATCGAAGCGAATCCCATCGTTACCCACAATCAGTCTGGACACAACCAATAACACTTACTGACAGCCAATTCCGAGAGCTTGTCAATACGAAGCTTGGGCCAAATGTATTCGAAGAGCATTTTGAAAACACCGAAAAACATATTCTCCATGGCATGAGAACACAAACGTCTACGAATTTTGGCACCCTACCCCAAACAGATAAAGTACGGATACTTTATGAGCAAAGAATGGGAAAACTGCTAAACCTGGAAGGAATCCTGACGCGAAAGGGGGTACCAATTGACACTGAGCTTGCCGAAGTCGAACTTCGCATCAAGTGCCAATTTCTTCCTGAACAACCAATGAACGTAGAAGCTCCGGAAGAAACCGCGGAGCAAGCAGATGCGGTCCAGTCAGATGCGGTCCAGTCTGCCGCCGAAAAAGCGGAAAGCGATGCGGAACCAAGCGAGAGTCAATGAGTGCTGTAAATCCGCTACAGGCAATTGTTCGGCACGCCTATTCATAAAGCACTGCGACGGCGTTCATTCGTCCCAAAGTGCATGATACGGTTGCCCTGATTCAAACAGCTTCAGTCGTCTTTCAAGCTTCGCTCGCTCCTCAGTCTCCTGACATTTTTTGATCGCCCGCTTCTGTATCTTCACCGCCTGCTTGAAATCTCCCAATTCAGCCCGCGCGGCAGCCAAGTCACTCAGGTATTCGTTCTCGGAATAATCGTTGGCGAGTTCCGCCAGCTCCAACGCTCGCTGGCCATCACGGATCTTTGACTCCGGACAAGTTGCCAGTAAACAGGCGAGTGTTGAAAGAGCGTACGCATCCTCTCCCTCTAATTCGATTGCTTTCTCAAAATCCTTGATCGCTTTGCGATATTTTTGTTGCAGGCAATAAGCGTTTCCACGAAATACATATCCCCACGAATGTTCGGGATGGAGTTTTAAACACTGATTCAGATCCTCAATCGCCTCTTCCGGTCGTTTGTCGTTGCAGCGGAGTCCCCCGCGAAACAGATACGTGTCTTCCAAGAACAATTTGACGCTATCGGCCAAGCGAATCGCCTCGGTCAAGTCGGGCTCAGCTTTTTCGGATTGATCCGTTCGCCAGAAGCAAGTCCCGCGTACATGCCAGGGAAGGTACGCCCCGGGACACAGCTCGATTGCTTTCGTTGCATCGCCAATGGCGTCGTCAAATTCTTCCAATTCGCAATACGCCCAAGCACGCGCTGCCAAAGCCTTCGCGGACCCCGGATCTTTGGCAAGCTTTTTCGTCATCTTGGTGCGAATTTGCTTCGGTGATTTGTAATCGTCACCCAAAAAGGTGAGAAACAGATCTTCAACTTCTTCTGGAGTGTCTGCCATTGGATGATTGCCTCACCTGATTTCAATGGATCCTGTGGTCTGTTATCCGAATCGCGATCGCGAGCTCGATCACATCAAGCGTTTCCGTGCTCATCCAACCACGCGGCCGTAAGGCAAACAAGTCCCACCACAAAGAGCGACGTGGCACAAAGATCTACGAGAAACAAAGATCCACGTGGAGCTCAAAATCCACCGACGCATCAATCAGCCCAGTGGTGAACGCCGTGCCCAACGTCGACAACACTGTTTGAAAGACCTCAGGCGATGATATCGTGGACCACGCGACCATGCACATCGGTTAATCGGAAATCGCGTCCACTGTAGCGATAGGTCAGTTTTTCATGATCCAGTCCCATCAAGTGCAACATGGTGGCATGCAGATCATGCACATGGACTTTGTTCTCCATTGCAGCAAAGCCAAATTCATCGGTGGCGCCATATGCCATGCCGCCCTTCACTCCGCCGCCGGCCAGCCATATTGAGAAACCATGATGGTTGTGATCCCGACCATTGCCATTTTCGGCAACCGGCGTTCGTCCAAATTCGCCACCCCAGACGATTAAGGTGTCCTTGAACAAACCGCGTTGCTTCAGATCCTTGATCAACGCCGCCACCGGTTGGTCGACGTTCTTGGCCTTGCTGGCATGCGACTTGATGTCACCATGATCGTCCCACGGCTGTCCATTGCCGTAGTAAACCTGAACCATGCGAACACCATTTTCCACCAACCGCCTGGCTGCCAAACAGCCGTTGGCAAATTGCCCAGAGCCATAAGCGTCACGCGTCTGCTTGGTCTCGCGACTCAGGTCAAAGACTTCCTGAGCTTCAGATTGCATTCGGAACGCCATTTCGAGCGATTCAATCCGCGCTTCCAATCGATTATCAGCCCCACCTCGCTCGGCAAGGTGCAGTTGATTCATCTTCGTCAACAAATCGAGTTGCTCTCGCTGCGCCGGCTTCGTTAGGTGCGAATTACTGATATGTTCGATCACCTTCTTGGGATCGACGCTATTGGCATGATTGATGTGCGTTCCCTGATAAACCCCCGGCAAAAAACTATTGCTCCACAACTGCGGGCCCACCACAGGCTTGCCAGGGCACAACACCACAAAACCAGGCAAGTTTTGATTTTCAGTACCCAATCCATACAGCAGCCATGATCCCATCGCGGGTCGCGTCGGCTGCGTTTCACCACTGTTCATCATCAGCAACGATGGTTCGTGGTTGGGAATATTGGTGTGCATGGAACGGATGACGCAGATGTCATCGATGCAGCCGCCAACCTGGGGAAACAGATCACTCACCTCCAAGCCAGATTCGCCGTATTTCCGAAACTTAAAAGGCGACTGCAACAGTCCACCGGTCTTTCGCTCCGTTTTTAGATCGGCAGAGGGAGGACGTTGACCGTTGTACTTCTCGAGTGCCGGCTTGGGGTCAAACGTGTCGACTTGTGACGGACCACCGTTCATGAACAGGTGAATGATGTGCTTGGCACGGGGTGCGAAATGGGTCGGCTTAGGGGCCAGGACACCAGCTTTGCTGGAATTACCCTCGTTACCCTGGGTCGGATCCGCGGCTGCAAGCGTACCGTCTTGGGCTAAGATCCCTGCCAGCCCAAGCACGCCCATCCCTGTTCCCATCCGATGGAGTGAATCGCGGCGATTCAGACTGTACTGTGATGAATTGGCTTTCATGCAATTTCAATTTCGCGTCGTGTTTCAATACCACTGTTCTGAACCGCGTTTCTCAACGCCTGCTCTCATTCACTGACGTAAACACTGCCCAAGCATTTCACTCAATCAACATACATCAATTCGTTGCTACCAAGCAGAACCTGGGCATAGCTCTCCCAACGGGTCAATTGATTGTCAGGGTCATGAGTCCCTTGCAAATAGGCCAGTCCCAGTTCGGCTTCTGCCTCGGATGGCGTTCGGCCGTAGGCAAGCCGGAAGGCAAGCTGAATACGTTCGCTATCGTTCTCGGGAGCATCTTGATGCAGCCTCGCCGAGAACGCTTTTGCCTGCTTGATCATGAATGGACTGTTCAGGACAAACAATTGCTGCTGCGGGACGGTTGTTTCAGTTCGTTTCGAACTGGTGATATTCGCGTCAGGGAAATCGAACAATCGCAGTAGATCATCAAGTTGATGCCGGCTAATTTTCGCGTAAACCGTTCGACGGACATTGTTTTGGTCCGACAAATTGGTTGATGGACCGCCAAAGGTGCGATCGAGAGTTCCTGCAACATTCAGCAACGCATCCCGCCATGATTCGATATCCAGTCGCCGGCGATTGGCTTTCCACAAGTAGCGGTTGTCGGCATCAATCTCTGCATTTCCCTGATTCCAATTCGAACTTAAGCGATAGGTCGTCGAGAGCATGATTTCGCGGTGCAAAGTCTTGATCGACCAACCACTTTCGATGAACCTCGCTGCCAAGTAATCCAACAACTCTGGGTGCGTCGGTGCTTCCCCAAGCCTGCCAAAATTGCTCGGCGTCCCAACAATGCCACGACCGAAATGGTGTTGCCAAATGCGATTCACCATCACCCTCGCCGTCAGAGGATTTTCGGGATCCGCGATCGCATCAGCCAATTCACGCCGACCACTCCCCGAGGTGTAGTTGATACGATCTTCCCCGGCGAGAATGCGTAAAAAGCGACGTGGTGCAACCTCGCGTTGACGAGCCGGATTGCCACGGACAAAAACTTTCATGTCCGCAGGCCTGCTCTCGGTGTATGAATGGGCGATTGCATACATTGGCGGCGCGTCTTGCTTGGCGGACTCCACCGCGTCCCGCAGCTTGAGTAAATCCTCGCGTTGCTGCCCCTCTAAATATTTCTCCATTTCCTTTTCGGGAACCGCAAACGGCCCATCTTCCCCGAGCACAAAACTCAATAGCGGTTCGGAGGTCGGCGTTTCCGTATAGACGCTGAACTGCACGCTGGCTTGATCGCCGCAGCCACCTTGATCCGACCCGCTATTATCGAGGCCACCGATGGCTTCGAATCGATCATAACCAGCGGGCAAGTCAAACGTGATGGTCGAGGTTGCGTGGACTCCGATTCCTTCGGGATACTCTTTGCCACCAACGCGAATCGGTTTTCCATGGAAGTTGGTGTTCACGCGGATGCCCGAATCACCTTCGTGTTTTACCCACTTCAATTCAGTAAGTTTCAGCTCCCCCTGCTCCCCGATAATCTTTGGCGCTATCCAGTCGGCATGATCACAACTGCGTCCGTTTCCTCCGTCACTGACAACGAGGATCAGTTGTTTCGCGCCGCGAATGTTCGCCTTGATCTTTGCTGTCGGTCGCGATTTCGTCACCAGTGGTGTGACGAATCGAGGGCTCCCCGCCGTATGCTCCACAATCGCATCGTCGAACTGTTCATCAGTGATGCCATCGCGAATTCGGATATCGCGCTGCACGCGAGCCTGAAACTCGCTGGCAACGTGCCCAACCCGATCTGAGCCTGTCAGCACCTTCGAATCCTCTGCATTGCCGGGCCCGCTCTCTGCCTGCTCCAAAGCAAACCATCCGGCAAGTGCAGGAATCTTGTCCTGCTGTTGCCGATCGAGAAATGCGTCCCACCGTTTCAGGAAAAAAGGGTTCAATCCTTCAGCTTCTGCAAATTCAGCTTCTTTGACTGATTCGCCACTTCGCCTGGCAGACCGAATTTTCCAAACGGCTCGCATGTAGCTGGCGATCTGATCGACCTTTGATTCTGCAGCGGACGTTTTCACATTGGCGAGGAATTTCTTGACCTCCTCTTCCGCCTGCTTGATTTGCTTCTGCCCTTCGTTGTATTCACTGATGTCCTCCGCGGTGCAAAGGGACGCGTTGTGCAATTTTGAACTGCTAAAGATGCCAGCTAGCGAATAATAATCTTGGGTGGGAATTGGATCGAACTTGTGGTCATGACAACGAGCACAAGAAACAGTCAGCCCCAAAAACCCACGGGTCAGCGTGTCCACGCGATCATCCAGCTCATCCGCGGCTGCTTTGGCTTTGTCGCTATTTTTGTAGTACTGCGCCCCGAGTCCGAAGAAGCCTAATGCGATCAAGTGGTCGTAGTTATCCGCGACCGATGGATTCCCGGTGGAGTCCACCAAGTCGTCAGATTGAGGTCCAATCAGGTCGCCCGCGATCTGAAGACGGACAAACTGGTCGTAAGGCAAATCGGAATTGAAAGCGTCGATCACCCAATCTCGGTATCGGTATCCACTCGAGTTGGCTCTGACAGCAAACGTGTGGGCTTGATCTTCGGCATAACGAGCAACGTCGAGCCAATAACGTCCCCAACGTTCACCATAGTGCTTTGACTGCAGCAATCGGTCGATCACTGTTTCGAAAGCGTTCGGTGAATCATCTTGCAAGAATGCTTCCACTTCAGCCGGCGTTGGCGGCAATCCGATCAAGTCGAACGTTGCTCGACGAATCAGCGTTCGCTTACTGGTTGTTGCAACAGGTGCCAAGCCGATTTCTTCTATCTTTGCCAACGTAAAGAAATCGATTTCACCCGATGTCCAGTCCGCTTGTTTGACTGCCGGGGTCTCTGGTTTTTGCACCGGCTGAAACGACCAAAACTGCCTCGCCGCTTCAAAGTCGATTTCCGTGTCGATGACTTCCGCGGTCTGGCTTGGGTCTTGCCCTCTTGGATCGGGAGCACCCATCTCGATCCACTTCGTAAAATCGGCAATGACCTCATCGGACAGCTTGCCCTGCGGCGGCATTTCGAAGTCTTCGTATCTCAACGCCCCCAGCAACAAACTTTCCTGAAGGTTCCCGGGCACAACAGCCGGCCCCGAATCGCCACCCTTTCGAGCCGTCGCTTTCGTATCGAGTCGCAGTCCCCCCTTTAGATTTTTTTCGTCCGAGCCGTGACACTCCAAACAATGCTGTACCAACACCGGGCGGATTTTTTCCTCGAAAAACTCAACCGACTCGGTTGATAAAGTTTCAGGGGATAAGGACTCCGAGTCGGACTGCTCCGCTGTGCCGCCAGAATCATCGGCGCACAGTAAGCCCGCGAACGGAAAGCATGCCACGGCGATCAAACAGATCATCCGAAGAAACCCAACGATTTTTCGTCTCATCGAGAACATTGATCAGGAAGGCAGGAGCGGGAATCGGGGAGGCTGAAATCAGGAACCCGGGGTCCGATGGGGTCGGGCCAGGCAGGTCACAGGCGGGTAGGTCACAGGCGGGCGGGTGAACAAGCGGGCGGGTGAACA
>JARGNK010000038.1:35379-41012 GCA_029213145.1 Rubripirellula sp.
GCGGGCGGGTGAACAAGCGGGCGGGTGAACAGGTCGCAGCGGCCAAGACCAGATCCTGGAATGTCCCGTTCACTCCCCATAGTTTAGCAGGCCTGCCCACAAATTTTCGACCCGAATGCGTTGCCAACCTCAAGTCGATGGCATCCCCCCCAATACAGGCTGAAACGAACTGCAGAGAGCGTTTCCGAGCAGTTTTTTTGAGTGGGGTGAAGATTCCCTCATCTCTTGCCTGAGCAAGGTCTCAAACCGACCGACTCGGCGAAACCGCTCTGCAAAACATCTCCGCTTGAATCGACAAGCCGAAGTGACTTGGGGCGTCGCAAAAAACGGTAATTCCTGACCGTTCACCAACCGCTCGATGGAAGTTTGTAACGATTGCATTACCTTTTCGAATTCCGATTCCCGAATTGATCGCCAATCCCAGAGATTCCGATTCCGATCGAAGCGATTATGCCGAAAGGAGGGACTAGAAGCATTCCACGGAGAGTAAGAGTCCTTGCCGACCCGAACAGCCATACTGAGTTCCATTTGCTGCCTGCTGCTGGCTGGCTGCACGCTAGGGCCTCGCCAAATCCCGAAAGGCCGGCTGGAATATAACCAGGCTGTTCAAAAGTCGTTTCGCGAAGAAATGCTGTTGAACCTCGTGCGACTCCGATACCGCGAAACACCGGAGTTCCTATCCGTCGGCGGGATTGCAGCCCAATACACCTTTGACGGACGGGCGAGCGGAAACTTGGCTCTGCCCGATGGCGGCACCAAAGTCGGTGGTTTAAGTGGTGGTGTTTCGCGCACCGAACGACCAACGATCAGCTATGTCCCCGCGCGAGGCGAAGCCTTTCAGAAAGGACTACTCGCTCCGATTGACTTAGAATCGCTTGAGTTACTCGGGCGAACAGGATGGAGTTGGGAGCGAATCCTGCGTACCACCGTTCAATACATGAACCAGGTAGATAACGCCACGAGCGCTGGAGGGCCAACGCCAAGACTGAAACCAGACTTTGAGGAGTTTCGGTACGTTGCACAAGTCATGCGGCAACTCCAGATCCAACGAGCCATTGAGCTTTCCACGGCGGATCGCGAGGGAACCCCAAAGCCGGTCTTACTGACCCGAGAACAGCTCGATGGCGATTTCGCAATCAACGCAATCAAAGAGGGATTCGCGATCAAGGAGACAGAAGAAGGAATCTCCCTCGTGAAGAAGGAATCATATCTCGCCTTCGTCGTTCACCCAAAAGCAAAACTGTCAGGTGAGCTGAAAGAGCTAGCCGAGATCCTCGATCTAAACGTTGACTTTGAGTCACCGAAACCGGCCGTCTTTGCGGTGGAATCAGCCAAAGAAGGATGGATCCAATCAACGTTTGCTGACGTCACAGGATTTCAATCAGAGATGGAATTCGCCTGTGCGGATGAAACGGAGATTTTGCCGATTCATTTAGACGATCACCCCGACGAGTTGCTGCGTGACGATATCGTGGTGAGCACGCGTTCTTTACTTGAAGTCATGTACTACCTGTCACACGGGGTGATTGTTCCGGCAGAACATCAATCCCAAGGGCTCGTTACGCTGACGACGGACCAGACTGGCGCAGCATTCGACTGGACCGATATGATGCATGACCTCTTCACGATTCACTGCTGCAAGCACTGCCCAGAGCACGCGGCCGTCGCGGTGCAATACCGCGACTACTGGTTCTACATCGACGAGCGAGATCAGGACTCGCTATCGACCTACACGTTGCTGGTCGAACTGTTTGGCATCGAAGTGCGTGCTGGGGGCGGCGGCGGGTTTCTTTATACGCTTGGCATTTAATCTGAACTGAGCACCGATTAAGGGAACCTGCAGCAAAAGGAATCAAGCATCTGTGTCTCGCCCGCCTGTCGAGGGCAACGTCACTTTTCGCGGCTCAAATCCTGAGCTGCTTCGGCCTTGATCATCTTGAAGGCTTCATCTTCCGGCTTCAGCAGTAACCCTTTCTCTGCGTAGGCCAAAGCTTTCTTGGGACGACCGTTGTCCAAACAGGCTTGGGCCGTTTTGCGTAACAACCATGCCTTTCCAGGTGTTGTCTCGACGTCAAATTCCATTAATCGCAGCCCCGCCTCGATACGCCCTTCCTGCACCAACCGCGTCGCCAACGCGAAATTCGCTCCACCCCAGCCTGCTTTGCGGCCTTGCGTTTCAAACCATTCGATCGCGGCTTCGACCCCCTCGGATTTCACGAGCGCATACATTCGCTGCTCTTGGGTAAGGCGTTTTTTCCCCGGCATGCGGAACGGCTGATCAGTAACCACGTGGATCAATTCGGTGCTCAAGCGTTGAACCGCATTCCACACGTCACTAGAACCCAACGGGTCTGCTTGATTACACAGCACGATCACAAAGGCATCATCGTCAACTAATCGATTCTCCATTGCCCTGAACCCGTTGATGGCTCCACCGTGATTGATCACCTTGGTTCGGCGTTTGGTCACTGGATGCGTGCGAGTATAAATCTGCCAACCGTAGCCATAATTACTCTGCGGTCGACCGCCCGCCGCTTTGACCTCGGGCACATCCCGATTCGGCGTGAACATCAAATCACGATATTCCTGGTCCAATAATTTGTCGGTGTATAAGGCTCGGTCCCAAAGAAACATATCCTCCACCGTCGAATACAGAGCACCGGCAGCTCCAGGTGACGAATCAAGATTCATGTACGCCGCATTCTCGAAACCGAACGGCCCGTTCGTGTACCCGCTGGCTCTTTTTTCAATCACCGTTTCATTTCGGTCATAGCCGCTGTGCATCATCCCCAATGGTTCAAAAATCCGCTCCTCAAGATTCTGCTCGAAGCTCTTTCGCGTCACCCTCTCGATGATCCTGCCCAGAATGCAATAGCCCGCGTTGCAATAACTGTAGATCGTGCCCGGCTCGTTCTCTAAATCAGCACTGCAATGCAACTTGATGAAATCATCTTTTCCAAAAGACAAACGAGAGATCGTTCCCCGGTAATCAAAGCTGGACGTAAAGTCGCGAATCCCAGATTGATGCGACATCAAATGATGCAGCGTGATCTTCTCCCCTGTGTCTTTGCGATAATAAGGCAGATGTTTGACGATGGGATCATCAAGCCGAACTTTTCCCTCCTGCACCAGTTGCATGATCAACATGCTGCAAAACTGCTTACTGACAGAAGCCAGCCGAAAACGCGTGTCGGTTGTGTTTGGAACACTCCATTCGCGGTTCGCCAAGCCGAACGCTTCCTTGTAGATCACTTTGCCATCATCCGCGACCAGAACCGCGCCAGAGAAGAGGCCAGCATCAGCAGTCGCTTGACACAGTTCACGCAACGCAAGCTCTTTGTCACCACCGATTGCTCGATAGCCTTTAGGCAAATCAACCGTCGTTTCCTGCGATAGCGCAGAATCGCTAATCAGGCACCAGGCGATCCAAAAACCAATTTGCAATCCAAGACGTTTCATAATGGCTTTCGCAGAAAGCTTGCGTATTTCGAGGCTGTGGGTTTTCTTATTCCGGGATCACCGAAAAACAATGAATCACAGAGGAATCAGGGAGTCACCGATTTTTTCGGCGTGGCTGGCAGGGAAGCACTGGGGAGTGGCAGCCCAAGGTCATCGCCGTTGGGTTGAAAACCGTTTCCATCCACATCGACAAAGATTGGATTACTAACGGCGATTGGCGGGCGTCTTCCGTACCGCGTCCCCATGATTTTTTCCATCGTCATGCCCTCGCCGATTGTCGCAACAATTAAATGTGCATCCTGGTCCAGTTGGAGACGGATCGTGGAGTCAAACTTCCGCACGTCTTTCAACGCCCCAAACATTTCCGGTGAATTCTTTCGTGTGTAGTTATGCTCATCGCTCGGACGACCGTTAATGAAAACCTGAACGCGATTAACATCTAACCAATTCGGACACTGAACGCTGACCTTCAATGCTACCTCCTTGTCAACCGCTGATAAATCGTCTCCAGGCAACACGGCGGTCGATGTGGAGCTTGTTTGTCCCACGACCGACAAGAAAGGGCCCGTCGACAGAATGATGTGTCCCGCTTCCGCCTGCCGAACCATTTCCTCGGTTGAAATCTCCGCTGGATCATCAGTGCTGCTGGCTATCCAATTCCTTCGCCAACCACTGCCATGGTGGTTGTAGTGCGAATCAGTATTGATCACAGCTGGAATTCGCCGCCCCTGATTCAACAATTGCAACCACTGGAACATTGGAATTCGCATCCGCCGCGTACTCGGTGGATTGTTGGGAATGTCTTTGAAAATTGTTTCCAACGGATGAACTTCAACAACATCGGTCCATTCCAACATGCCGCGAAATCCTTGATCGGGCACACCATCCGTATTCACATCTCCGTAGATCTGATGCAAGTTTGGATGATTCATCTGCACAAGTTTGTCAGAACCTTGATCCCACATCGCCAGCCGTTCAATCTGCACGACGGGATTGGATGAAGAGCGAGGTCCACCACCGTTTTGCGTGTGTGGATGCCAATGCAATGGAAAAGAGTTTTGGTGATTCACAGGGGTTGGCGATCCGGTCAGTTCGATCCCGGTACAGGTCGCTATCAAATGTGTGAGTTTCATCTGCTGCAAATGCGGCAGATAGCTGTCGATGCGATTGTGCTCGGTGCAGGGCGCAAACTCGACGTTCTCACACAGCAAATTTTCAACTCGACCAAACTGATCTGACGTATTGTCACCCGACGGACTGCTGTGACTGTGCAAATCAGCACTGACCCACCCAGGTGTATCAACAACGCGTTCCAACTGCACGGATATCTGTTGCATTTGACCGGTAATGATTTCAACGTCCTTCTTGACGCTATTGTATTCCGGACCACGACTGAAATAGATTTCGTATTCTCCCGGATCTAGCGGGCAACTCATGCGACCGTGCACCGAATACACAAGGTTCTCCACGAAAGTCCTTGCGCTGCTCAGACCATAATTTGGATCGTTTCCATCAACCGCGTAGATGGTCGCTTTCACTGGGATGAGTTGCCCCCGACCATCTTTGACTTCGGCAACAAAACCGCTCGCGTTTACCAAGTTCATTGTCACGAGTGCGTCTTCGCCGATATTTCCATCAGCTGCTTGACTTGTGCGGCCTGACTGAAACTCTACCTCCGCACTTTCATAGCCGATGGCTGAAGCGATTGCGACGTAGTTACCGGGTGTCAGACGAGCATGGGCAATCCCCTGATCATCCGTCTGAATGGTGAATGCTTCTACAGTAGCCGCGTCGGCGTCATTACTTTCGTTGTCCTTGCTAGTCGGTCGCAGGGTCAATTTAGCGCGATTGACCGAATCAACACCATCAGCCGGATCGACGTCGCGGCGGACCAAAAACTTATGCATTTGAGATGGCTCATCCGCCCGCTCTGCCACGGAGATCAAATCGATCAAACTTGTTGCTGGGTAAAGGCGGATCGTCCATTGCAGTTTTCCAGCAGATCGCTCGACATGCCCGTCGGAGTACTGCAATCGATAAGGCCTTCCTCGGATCCAGCGCGGTGGCTGTTTTAGTCGAGGGCTTTGGAACCCGATCGTCTGCCGAAAGAAAGAATCGGCGCAGTAGGCAACGCTCTCAGTTTTTTCAAATGTGAACCAACCATCAGCTCGAAC
>JARGNK010000038.1:41022-47888 GCA_029213145.1 Rubripirellula sp.
CTTCCCCTTCAATCAAAATGGTAGATTCGACGAACGCGTCGCCATCCCTCAAGCGATAGCGGATGGTGGCTTTGGTGCCATCATTGGCCGTCGCCCTAGTCGAAAGACATTGCCAAAAGACGCTGTCACCCTCACGGCCGGTCGTGACGAGAGACGGATCATGAAACAGGTAGCGTCCGGCCGTGGGAGTGTAGACGCTCAACTGATCGTTGGATGGCTCGTTCAGCGTGAGATCGAGAATCGATCCACCAATATTACGAATCGTCATATTGGCATCACGCGTCGATACTGGTGACGCAATCGTCAATGAGATCTGATCGTTTTTCAGCAGATAGTCGCCATAGATCCAATCCACCTCCTTTCCCTCGATCGCCGGTTCCGCATCCGGGGCGATGAGACGGGTTTCAGCCACCGTGATCTGTGCAGCAGCGGTCGCGGAAAATAAAACGAGGATAAATTCGATGAACGCAAGGAGGCAGGACTTCATGATGGCGGGGACTTCATGATGGCGGGGGTCGAGGCTGGAGGATGAACAAGCCGACTTTCGAATCATACACGCCCCAGCAAGAACCACCATCGTAGGCTGGAATCTTGGACCAGGGCTGAAGTGATTCGCGAGCGTGTTACGGCATTTTCGCCACCAATCAACCAAGCAGCACCGATAAGCGAATGAAAAACGCCAATTCCTGAGAGTTCCGGGTAAACTCGCTCATGCCGCATCGGGCTCGCGACCAGGCCTTCGCCCTTCTTATTGCTTACTGCCAAGATCACAACGGTCCCTTCACCGCGACGCGAGGGCCTGTCAAATGACGGTAGGCCGCTACCGACAAATTCTCTGCGCGATACAAGACGCGATGCGAATAGTGTGAAGCAAATAGCGTAAATTACCGCTCCCGGCTTTCCTTTTTTCGCTCCCCTTTCAGGGGTCGATTCTGTACGCTGTGCTGTGAGCGACTCGCCCCACCCACTTCCGCTTGCAAGCTCCCTCCTTCCACCAGTTGACTCTCAATGCTCCACCAGCTTCTCGAACGGACATTACAAGCAGATCCCGATCGAGTTTTGCTCGAATTCCATGAAAAGCAATGGTCTGCAGCGCAACTTGAGGAGTCATCGAACCGTCTCGCCAGTGGCTTGATTCAACTAGGCCTTCAGCCGATCGATCGCGTCGCCGTGTTGCTGCCCAACCGCCCCGAAACCGTCTTCGCCTACTTGGCGTGCTTCAAGGGCAACTTCGTCATGGTGCCGTTGGACTACCGTCATCACGCCGCACAAATCCGTTACTCGCTGAACCACAGTGGCGCCGACGTGCTGATTGTTCACCGAGAACGTATCGACGAACTTGAGAAAGAGGGCGTCCTCGCAGGGGTCCAAACCATACTCGTTGTTGATGGTTCGCCAGACCTACCTTACCGCGACGTCAGCGAGTTACTTTCTCAAGAAACAAAGCACGCCTTTCCCGATGAATTCGAAGGCGATGATTTGTGTGTCATGATCTACACCTCGGGAACAACCTCGCGTCCCAAAGGGGTCACGCTGACCCGAACCGCGATTATGGCTGGCATTAAAAAGTATTTAGCAAGAGTTCGGATCACGTCCGAAGATGTCGCCTTGATCGCCGCGCCAATCACACGCCCGATGGCTTTGCGTTGCCAATTGCTGCCAGTCTTATACGAAGGCGGCTGCGTTTCGCTGATCGAGCGATTCCAGGTCGACAATTATGTATCAGCACTGCAACGTCCACCCGCGAAGACATTTATGGCCTTACTGCCAGGTGCGCTGGTGCAATTGATATCACATCCCGACATCAAAAACTGTGATTTCAGTGCACTCAGGATGTGCATCGCCGGTGGGGACAAAGTTCCGCACAAACTACACGAGTCTTTTCATGAACTCACGGGAGTTGCCTTGACCGAACAGTGCGGATCTTCGGAGGTAGGTGCCTATGCGCTCAACCCACCATTCGGCAGAAAGAAGCAAGGCTCCATTGGCTTGCCCATGTATGGTGCCCAAGTTTGCGTTGTCGATGAAGCAGGCGGCGATATCGGAGTTGGCGAAATTGGTGAAATCGTTGTCAGCAGCCCCTTGATGATGGATGGCTACTGGAATGACACAGCACTCACACGCAAGACCCTGCAAGACGGCTGGGTACGAACCGGTGACCTGGGGCGATTTGACGATGATGGATACCTTTGGTTCATGGGACGAAAAAAGGACATCATCGTTTGTGGCGGCAGCAACGTTTCTCCACTGGAGGTTGAATCGATTCTCTTGAATCATCCCTCCGTTTCAGAGGCCTGCGTTTTTGGCGTGACAGAATTGAATGACATGCAAGAAATCCATGCATTCGTGACTTTGCACGCAAAAGACGACCCTGTTTCGGAGGAGGAACTCATAAAATTCGCCTCCGAACACTTGGCCGAGTACATGATTCCCAAGAGCATCCACTTTACCGATGAATTACCCCGTAAAGGCGCGGGAAAAATTGATCGTGAACGACTGCGATTACGGATCGAAACCGGTGTTGATGACCTGTAGAAACGGTCACATTTCAACATCGGCAAACGATGTCCCTTCGCACCAAAGATCTGTTGTAAAGCGGCATTGCAGACGAATTTGAATCACTCGTTTACACCCACCGCCGACGCTCCGATTACAACCGCCCCTTCACTGCGCATCGATGATCGACCAGCGGCTTGACGGCTCGTTTGGCAATCATTTGGAATTGACTCCCGTTCGCTGTGAATTGCCAACACGATTGCGATAAGCAAGTCGCATCAAAACCAATAGCCTATCCGAAAACTAGTAGCGGAAGCCGTGGAGGCTTTCGGCCCTCACCGGAAACCACCGAAATTCTTGACGAATTCCGCTACGACACTTCGCGCTTATCCATGATCGAATGGGATTTCGGATTGGCTCTAAGCTCGTCGCATCAAAACGTAATCAACTGAAAAACAATCGGCCAATCGCTTGACGATCCGAATCCTTTGTCCACACCGACCACACATCCTTCGTTCCGGTGAACATTTCCGCGAGAATTTTAATGCCACGTTTGCCAGCCATGATGCTGCCAGCAGCAATCCTCTTACTGTGCCATCTGCTTTTGCCATGCATCAGCGATCTATCGTGCGACGCGTGGGGGCAACAGCCGAACACCGGCTTCACATCGCCCGCTGGCTACGGCCAGCTCGAAACACCACCCGCTTTATTTGGCGGTGGAGTCGATCCTCAAGGAAGACGTTATTTTTTCAACGGCCAACCCGCCCAGAATAACAAGCTGATTTTGACGGCGAGTAATGGATTCTTTGATCACGGAACGTGTCGTGCGGGTGGTCAGTCTGCGCTGCCAAAGGTTGGTGACGATTCACTGATCAAACCGAATTACGCTTTTCTTGATCAATGGAAAACGATCAACGGTTCGATTCGCTGGCACCTCTGGTGCGGCCAACCTGGAACCGTTCGGCTAAATGTCCATCTGCAAGTTTCCGCGCGTGAAGCGGGTTCACGACTGACCGTTTCCCTCGCGGGAAAATCGCGAACGGTCACAACCGTCGCCTCTACAGCTGACACGCCACAACCTTGGAATCTTGATTTTCGAATTACCGAACCGGGTGAGCAAACGGTTTCACTTTCCGCCGAAACGATTCGCAATTCCAATTCGGGGGTCGGCAAGCTGTATACCATCGATGCCTTCGGGGATGGAATTCAAGATTCGCAACTCCTACGTGCTCGCTGGCGACCGGCCGCCGTTCACGGCAGTTATTCTTGCTCAAAACTTGAACGCAGCCGCGTCTGGGTCATGACAACCCGTAGCATTTGTGACTTTAGCAGTTACTCACCCATCACGACCCCGTTTGGATACTACGGCACATCATTTGGATCAGACCGCCGCAGCAACGGCAACTTCAATTTTTCGATGTGGGCGGCCGGCGCCCGCGGAACCATACCACCACTCGAGCAAATGCCGCACCTGCTGGCCGCTGGCTCTCCGGAAGCTGAATTCAGTGGATTCGGACATGAAGGCTCCGGTGTGAAATTACGCGAATGGATTCCGATGCCCGATCGCCCCGAGCTGTGCATCCAGGCATTAAGAGTCGAATCGAATGAGAAGTACGATACCTACTCAGGCTACTTCTGGGATCATCCAACCCGCCGATGGAAACTTTATGCAGTCGGTCGTAAATGGAATGGCCAAAAAGTGAAAGAGCATCTAACGCCTGGTTCGTTTTGCGAGATACCAGGACCACCACAGGTTCAGCGAACAGGAGACTTGGTGCGTGAGGTACGGCGCCGCGGCTGGCATTATGGAGAAGATAAGAAATGGCACCCGATGGATACGTTTAATTGCAGATCAAAAGATCCCGCCAACAAATTTTGGTACACGACCGATGAGGGCGAGTTCGCAATGGGAACCGGCGGCATGCGTTACTACGAATTCAAGCAACCTTCAGCGCCGATCAATGAAAATCAACTGCCGGAATTCCTGACGCCTGAAGCCACCGCACAACTCACCCGACTTCCCGCCGGAATCAAAGAGTTCACGGCCACCAGCGTCACCCGCAACTCGGCAACCATCCAACTTGCAATGGCTCCTGCAGGCACCAACGCTCATGCAAGAATCTTTTACGGCGAAACGGACTGTCTGACATTTGCCAAGCGGCAGCTCCACGGAACCGAGCGGAAATCAGAGGTCAGTCAATCGACCCAGGCTGACAAACGCTCCTGGTCCAACAACAGTCAACGCATTGCTTTGAAAGACGGTTTGAACCAAATCACGCTCACTGGCTTGAAACCGGCGACCACGTATTACTACCGCTGCTTGATCACCAACGACCAAGGAAAATGCTGGACCTTTCAGACCAACTCATTTAGCACCCGATAGCGACATGGCAAACAACCAACATGGCTCCACACCAATTTTCCGTTGGGCGTGATGAGCCAAGTCGTCGGGATGCCGTACAGAACAGTCGTCTCAGAAAGACAACTTCACAAACCAAGCGACGTACTTGCCGTGGGAGCATTTGCCAAAGAGGCGATCGCCTGCAAACATCCAATTCCGCCTTGCAAAGCCTGACAGAGGTATTGGCCGATTGCGTTTGGGAGGGAATTGAGACGGGCCAATCGGCAGGGGGAGCTAGCCGTGTACGCGATCGGTTAAGATACGGGTGCCTGGTGTCTAAACCACTTAAAAGTCATCTTAAAAGTCATCGCGATAAACCACCACCAAGAATATTTTCCACGGAGTGTCCTCTTGTTCGCCTTTCGAATTTTGCTTGTTGCGATGTTGTCGTGCCTCTCCCTCAGTGACGTTTGTCACGCGGATGAAGAACAAGAATCACGAGCCGAGATGATTCGGTCCGGATTCGCCAAATTCGAGACGATGGTTCCGATGCGGGATGGCACACGACTTTTCACCGTGGCCTACGTCCCTTACGACGCATCGGCCACAAACCGTTATCCCATTTTGATGGTGCGAACGCCTTATGGTTCGGGGCCCTACGGTGCCGACCAGTACCGGACGAGACTCGGCCCCTCGGCTGATTTCGAGAAGGAAGGATTCATTTTCGTGTTCCAGGATGTTCGAGGACGAAATCTTTCCGAGGGAAAATTTGTCAACATGCGTCCGCACCGCGAACAAAAATCAGGAACGGACTTTGATGAAAGCACTGACACCTACGATACGATTCAGTGGCTGCTCGACAACGTGGCCCATAACAACGGCCGCGTCGGATTATGGGGAATTTCGTATCCCGGCTTTTACAGCTCGGCTGGCTGCATTGATTCCCATCCCGCTTTAAAAGCTGTCTCACCACAAGCGCCGATCGCCGATTGGTTTTTCGACGACTTCCACCGCAACGGTGCCTTCGTCTTGCCGATGGGGTTCAATTTCTTCAGTCGCTTTGGAGTCCCACGCCCTGAACCAACGGCAGTCGGACCGAAACGATTTGATCACCACACACGTGACGGTTATCAATTCTTCCTCGGCTTGGGCCCGCTATCTAACGTCAACGATCGTTATTTCAAAGGCGAAATTCCTTTTTGGAACGAGATTACCAAGCACCCTAACTACGACGAGTTCTGGCAGTCTCGAAACATTCTGCCTCATCTCAAAAATGTTTCAGCATCCGTGTTGGTTGTTGGTGGTTGGTTTGACACGGAAGACTTGTATGGACCACTAAAAACCTACGAATCGATCGAACAAAAGAACCCGTCAATTCAAAACACACTGGTGATGGGCCCCTGGCATCACGGTGGCTGGAATTCAGGCACCGGTCGCACTTTAGGTGATGCTGACTTTGGGTTTGATACGGCCAACATCTTTCGCGACAAAATTCAATTCCCCTTCTTTCGCGACACACTAAAGGGGGATGGACCACCGGATCTTCCAGAGGCATTTGTCTTTGAGACCGGCGCTAATCGGTGGCGTTCATACGAACAATGGCCTCCGTTATCATCCAAGGAATCCAGCTTGCAACTTGCCAGCGAAGGTCGATTGCTAAATCAATTCGGCGCGTCGAATGATGCAACCGCACTTCCACCGTCGAAGCCGATAAGACAACTTAACAAGCAAGCCGCAACGCTACCGCAAGCTCTCGCTGCCACCGCCGACCAAACACCTTGGGTTAGCGACCCCGCCAAACCAGTCCCTTACACGCAAGAGCTTACGACTGGTTGGGCTAGGAATTACATGGCGGAGGATCAACGGTTCGCTGCCCGCCGCCCCGATGTCGTCGTGCTGAGAACCGAAACCCTGAAAGAAGACCTGACGATCGCGGGCCCACTGCTTGCCGAATTGTTCGTAAGCACCACCGGTGAGGCAGCGGACATCATCGTTAAATTGATCGACGAATTTCCTGGTGAACCCGTCC
>JARGNK010000285.1 GCA_029213145.1 Rubripirellula sp.
TTTACGCGTAAAGCCCCAATTTGCAATGACTCTTTTTACATGTTGATTAATCGCGGAGTATCGCGGTAGACAAGAACGCAATCCGGTAATTACCCGGATGTGCGATGCGTGGGAGATGGAGATAACATCCAACGCTTTACTAAAGATCTTCGAGTTTTTAGGTGCGGAAAAAATTATCACTCACGCGGTGCATCCGACGAGAGAATGGTCGCTGATTAACTATTAAAGAATATTTACTTCCGAGCTACGCCCCCTCAAAAGAAAGTTTGGGGCACTAGAGCTAGCCATCCGATGAAAAGTGTCGTCTGCAAACTCCGGCCGTCCTAAAATTAACTGATCTCTTCAGGGCATTTCCTCGGCAGCGAAACAATGCCCACAATGCCGTGCTCATGCATTAGCATAGCTTCGTCTAGCACGTGTTTCAGGGGGACACCAATGATCTCGGCAATCTCGAACAATGAATTGCCACCATCGGCGTAAGCCAAGAAGTCCATTCGTACACGGATAGCCGAATTAGTTCCTTTTTGACTGATTGTAGGATAGAGGTCTCGCTTGCCCAGTTGCGGCTCGCCTTTGATCTTAGAGACGGGATAAAGCCCTGTTTCGAAGGAGCGTATCACCTCGCTCATGACGTCGAATGAGCCTTCAAGACCCTCAGCTGTCACAACATTGAAATCGTCAGCATTGGTGTGATACTCGGGGTACTCTCCGTATTTAGACCGGGAGAATCCTGCAACAGGCAAGTCGATTCCTGGCGCACAATATTGCCGCTCATCAGAGCCCCGATCCAGAAATGAATAACTTTTAACGTTATCACGCCCAATCAACGCTGCACGAAGCGCCTTGTCCGCCATGTTATTGCCATAGCGACTCTGGACGTGGCTAAAACAACGCTCGTCTCCCACGCAAGAGAGGTTGAAGCCACACACAACACGCGACCTCATGACATCCAAGTTTCGTGACATATAGGCGAGAGAACCAATCGTCTCAGGCACTAGAATGAAACGGTACGAAAACTTGGGCTTCGGGAAGTTGTCCTTCACAAACTTCATCAATGCGCTGGATAGTACTGGGCCGGATAGCTCATTGTTTGCCATCGAAGGATGACAGATATAGGACGAGAACATGAGCTCCTGATCACTTTCACCCTGAATGAGCATGTCACCAACGAGCAGTTCTCCGTCGAAAAGATCACTGTCGATCAAGACCCTGTAATCGCCCTCTGGCAAAGCGACCTTTTCCCGCTCTGCCATGCAGAAGCCGAATCGGCGTTTATAGTAGCTCGTCACATAGGGAATCAAATCGGGCTGGTCTTTTTGGGTGTATACATGACCTAGGAGTTCATCCCTGGGCATTACTTTGTCGATAGGCTCCGAATAGCCCACTACATGCAAGTTGCACTTAGAAAAATCAGCAAAGCGTTGCCCGCTCTCCAGGTGTTCAATATAAGCGTCTCGGATCCTCCATTCCTGCGGAATGTTCCAATCGAATACTGCCTCGCCAGTCGCAAATGAATGTAGTCTGATTTCTGGATTAATCTTTTGGAGATAAGCAAATGTCTCCCTCACCCCATCACCGGTAAGTGACCTCGGTAATGGAAAAAGGTCTCTTGCCCATTCGATCATGTCGTATTCAGTCAAGTTCCTACTCCTCTAGCTCAACACGGCTTTTCGAATACGGCGCTGCGTTGAATTATTTTCCCGCCCCTTCACCCTTCACCCTTCACCCGTAAGGCTACCATAACTTGGAAATGATCGTGTAACAAATCATGCATCTCCTGCCCGACGTTCATCATGACTCCATCTTTGTTGATAAGGTTTTTTCCAGGTCAGTGTACGTACTTAATGAAGCTATCTCTTGAGACGTGAACGAAAGCCCGAATGCTCTCTCAATCTCCAATACAAGTTCAATCTGTGACAATGAATCCCAGCCCGGAGTTACACCGAGGCCTCCGTCTGCAATATCCTCATTTTGATTCAGTCTGAACTTCTTCCGAACCAGATTAGCGAGCGACTCGCTGATTGCGTCTGGTGTTTTCGTAGCATTATGGCTCTTTTGGACATGTTCTATCGGCGTCATTGTGTTGTCGGAAACTACTTGGCTTGCTTTCTTGTTTGCAAATGAAAGACCATAGCTGCCAAATTGCTTTCGTCCGACTTCCAGCACCAACGCGCTTTCGGATGGGCTTTCGATCATCTCGACCGCAGCTTCCGCGACTTCTTCTGGAAGAAGTGCAGCCTGATCACCGCGATACGGTGCCGAGAAAGGCGTCGCGACAATTCCAGGGAGCAAAGACATGAAGCGAACACCATACTGCGCCAAACGCTTATCTAATCCACTAACAAATCCCGTTGCCATGGTTTTCGCTGCCACATAGTCATCCCAGCCCGGTACGCCCCGAATCATTGCTGTGCTGCTGATAAATAGAAATCTTCCTTGTTGCCTAGCAAGCATTTGCGGTACGGCGGATTCACTCAGCCCCTTAACTGCAGCGTAGTTTGTTGCCACAAGCTCTTCTAAGCTTGCCGCAACTCCTGCTGACGCCGTGTGAACAATCACTTCGATGTCCACGTGCTTCCGAATCAATGCATTGACTTTGTCGATTCCTGATTGAATAGCCAAGTCAGCATCGATGAACGTGTAATCGCAGTCCTGCCGATCGAGCAGATTGCTCAGACTTGATCTGCGCTGCTCGTCCGGTTTACGGTCGTGCAGCAGCAATGACCATCCGCGAGACGCTAAGGCAAATGCAATGGCGCGACCGATTTCTCCGGATGCCCCCGTAACAAGGGCCTTGGATGGTCGGGAAGTGCAAATTATTGGCAACGAAGGTTCGGTTTCCCATCGCTCGGTGGTTGCCTGAACTCGCATCTCTGCGTCAAGGACGACGTCGCTATCACGAATCGCTAACACGCGAATGGTCAAAATGCGATGTGACGCACTGATCGACGTAATGCGCGCACTGTAATGAAGGCAATCTCCATAGAAGACTGGTTTTGCGGCACGGACTTCATGACCAAGATAAAGAGACGGTTCGCCCGGAAATACCATGCCCGCAATCATCGAGAACGGTGCAATTGTAAGGTGAAGCGGTACGATTGGCTTTCCGAAGTCTGTTTTCGCAGCATGAACTGAGTCATGGTGCAGCGGATTGTAATCACCACTCAGGTTCGAGAAGGACGCAAAGTCCTTTTCGGTAAACGTTCTCTCAAATGTTGCGACATCGCCGATTGAAAAATTACTGAAGTCTGTTGCCGCAGCAGTGGCGAGCTGACTGGATTGCTTACTCATTGAACATCTACCCATGTTTTCATTGCGTCGATTAACTCTATCCAGGCGGGGGGCTCAAAGACATCGTCCGTGTTTGCTATCCATTGCCCCGGCCCTGAGCTTTGATAGCCAGCGTCGGTAAACACAGAACGTACCGGTGTGTTACGTTCTGTTTCAATGATCGTCGCTGATAGAGTTGACCAACCGCGTGAGGCTGCCCGTTTGACTACCCAGCAGGGCACGGCTTTTTCGAGTCCCCGCCCAAGCACCCGACATGACAGTAGAAAAAGATCGATGAGCCCCGAACTCTCGCTGATTGGCTTAAGGACAACCAGGCCGATATTCTCGAACGAAGACATTTTGTCTTCCATGCCGATAACAATTACATCCGATCCATGCTGTTCTAATTGTTGCAAATCATGCAAGCTGTAACGTTTTGTTGTCGAATTGAACTGATTGGTCTTTTGGCACAACTGAGCGGCACGCTGGGAATTCCCTGTATTGAGCCTCTGGAAATGAACTTTAAACTCAAGACTGGCGAGGTACTCGTGGAAATTTGCAGCATCCGTGGCTGAAGACTTAAACTCTTTCAGGTTCTTGAAGCTCTGAACTCGTTTGAGATCTTCGGCTGTAGCTGCCGAAGCGGCGGCAAGGAATGGACTGTCGGCGAGAGCGGCTGGGTAATGTGCGGGGTCGTTCGGGAGATCGAGTACCTTTACTGCTGGTAGGTTGAGACGAACTTGTTCACGCTCGATTGGATTGTCATCTATGAAGAGAACCGACCCGAGTCCGAGGTTGAGCTCCTCGGCCATTTCCTTGATGTTTTGATATTTGGCCTGCCAATTTATCCGCCAAGTACTGACGTCCTCAGATCGGAGAATCATAGATGGCAGCTCATTAAAGGCCTTTAGTGCCAAGTCCTCGTCGTTCTTACTGGCAATGGCAACCGCAATCCCGCGTTTTGTTAACGCCTTAATCTCACTCTGAAAATCGGCAAAAGCGTTTCCGGGGTAGTCTCCGCCAATCCTAATGCCCTCCAGTCCATCTTCCCCAAGCACTCCTCCCCAAAGCGTGTTGTCGAGGTCAACGACTACGAGCCTGGAGGTCTTACCAACGGCGGCAAGAATGAATCCGACCCAACCGCGAGCCACTTGCCTGCAAAAACCTTCAGTAAATACAAATCGTCCGAGGGACCACAGACGTGGATCGAGCACAACACCTGGATGTGATGCTGCCTCCGCGGCGAGATCCAACCATATCACCTGCTCCAAATGCGAAAGGTGTTCATCAAGCAACTCGTTGAGCTCAGCTACGATACCTGCCACTTCGCGTGCTGCTCCGCTTTGTCGATTGGCGGTCAACACCGCAAACCTGTGCACGATGGTCCACCCCCGACCGGTTTCGTGCAAACTCGCAATTAATTCAGCATATTCCTTTACCGCCACGACCAACGCTTCCCGATCCCGCGAGGGCGTTAGATCCTCCCAACGATCACAGAACACGCGAATATCTGCATTGAATTCACGTAGCTGCGAGGATGGGTTTAAGATCTCACCATGTAATTGACCGAAGGGCAGCGAATAGAACTCGACGTGGCGTTCCGGCAAAAACTCGGACAGATTCTGTTCCCATGCTTTTTCGAGGCTTTGCAAATTGAACCTGCCTAGCACAACCAATCGTAAGCTAGGCTGCGATTGCAATTCCCTTCTTGCTGCAACTGCCGTTGCGACCTGCTCCGCGTTCTTCAGGAGATGGAGCGGGTTTTCGTTCAGGATACGGATCGACTCGTCTGCTAGATCCACAGCATCGACCGCTTCAACTACGCCGCGGAATAATGAACGTGACGCAATACGTCCATTCTTACGCAACTGCGGCATTACACGGTCAGTGTCAACTCTAGGGTCTAACTCGAGGTCTCGGACGAACATGCGGGCAATAACATGGTTGCATCTCTGCTGGCTCTCAGTTGTTCCCTTGAAATCCTTGAAATAGCGATACGGAACTTTTGCCAACTCCTCGTAACGGTGGATTTGTGTGCAAGAGTCCCAACCGCACCCCAGCATCACCAGTCTTGCATTTTCCCTCTCAAATAGCCCGAAGGGCGAATCATCACCAAATGTTGTAGATGAAGGGCAGTCGGCGATCATTTCCGCCTTTTGGCCAATCACGGCGAACGAGTATATGGGGTGCGACGTGCGGTAAGCATCAGGGAGATGCTCAAGGAGCCAGTCAGAGAAGATGCCGGTCTCAGATCGCGTATCATGCAAGTGGAACTGACCGGTTTTGCAAAATGTGAACGTAAAGGCCGGAAGGGCAAACGTCCAGCCACAGTGCTGTAGGCTCTTAATTGCAAAAACCGCATCCCAAG
>JARGNK010000286.1 GCA_029213145.1 Rubripirellula sp.
ACTTTCACTCTCTGTTACTCACCGGTTTGCGCCGGCGCACCGTGGGGTCAAAAAAATGGACCGAATATTTTGTCCGATGAATCTCGAGTTTACGTCCTGATAGGAGGTCGGGTTTTGGGTCGAAGTTGAGTCCAATTTGGACGACGGCGACGAAAAAGCGTGCCGAAACGAGCGCAGTGCGCAGCATTTACCCAACGGATTGGCCCTAGATCGGCGTGGGGAACGCAAAGGAAAACGAGCCGAGCTAAGCAGCCCGTCGATACGATCGAAGCAAACCACCAAGACGCTCGGTCGTTTCGATCTCAGCATCCATATCAGGCGGTCTGACCATTGGCACGATGAGCTCGTTGTCCAAACCCTGATGGTTTCGTTCTGTGTGATAATGCGTGACGAAAGCACTCACAGCTCTGCGCGTCGCGGTCTCGCCGAAGAGAATCAATTTGTAGAGGCATTCGGATTTCAATGATCCAAAGAATCTTTCCAGGTGTGCGTTTAAGTTGGGGCTTCGCGGAGGTAATCGCACTGGCTTCACGCCTTCGCGTCGCAGACATGCACGGAACGACTTGCTGAAAGTCGCATCGCGATCCATGATCAAGTACTTCTTGCTCTTCAGGAAACCGTCTTCGCTGTTGGTCAGCTCACGGGCAACTGTTTTGATCCACTCTTCATTCGGATTGGTGGTGCAGCCCGCGAAGTTGACGCAGCGCGTTTTCAACTCCATGGCAAAGAGGAGATAGAAAGTGGTCAGGCCACCTTTAGTCCAGACTTCAACGGTCGTGAAGTCGATGGATGCGATGACGTCCCAGTGCGCCTTCAGAAATGTTTCCCAGGATCCTGTGCGTTCACGGTCCGGTGCGGGCTCAATGCCTTGGGCTTTGAGGATGTTTCCAATGGTAGAATCGCAGATGTTGTAGCCAACGTTCGATAACGCACCGCTGATACGGTCGTAGCCCCAGGTCGGGTTCTCTTTCGCGAACTTGACGGTCAAATCAACGATCACTTGTCGCGTCCTTGGTCGACCTGTTCTCTTCTCTTTTCGGTCGGAGTAGTCCCACTTATTGGCGATAAGTTGACGATGCCACCGCAGGATTGTGTCCGGCGTGAACAGGGTTCCAACCTGTGCGAGCTGCTCGCGTCCCAGCACTTTGCCTTTGACGGCCAAGCGACGTCGCTGTTCATCGCTCAGTAAGATTCGCTTCTTGCCGAGCTTCTCTTTGAGAACGGCATTCTCGGTGCGAAGGTACTCGATGACTTCTTGTTGTTGTTGTCGATGGATCCAGCCGGCAAGGATGATCAGCATCAACTGCCAAGGTTGCGCAACGAATTTCATCGGCGTCTCGCTGGTTCGGCAAATCCGAGACGATCATTGGTGTGAGCCGAAATGTAAACCTGCGCGGGTAAGCATGAAAGCAATCGGAGCTTGCCTGCGTTCCGGTTAGAACGACCGCGGAAACATTGTCGACGTCGTCAGCACATTAGTTCGGCTGAGATCGACCGATGGCCATCGCTTGAAAGCCCGGTTTTCGCGATTTCTGTGGCTCGGCTGAGTTTTTTGACCCCACGACTTCGATGTAGAGGCTGTTCGTGCGGTGGCTTCCAGCGTACTGGATGCGTTGCACAAGGGAAGACCGCTGGAACTTAGTACCGGACTTTATACGGAGAACAAACGAATGCACTCGAAGCAAACTTACAATGGTCGGTCGTACGACTCGGTGGCCACAAACTATCGACCGGACCACTTGGCAATCCTGGCGGGTCAGAAGGGAGCTTGTTCACGCAACGATGGTTGCGGCGTGCTGATGAACTCTGGTTTCTCTCAGGAATGCAGCTGCGGCAAGCGGAGAACCAAGCGTGTTGACAACGCTGACGTCCTGCCGACTCCAGTGATGAACTTCGGTTCTGATGATGGATCACCAACCTCGACAGTTGGTTCTCCGCCTGACGTTCGACCGGCAAAGGTGTCCAACCGTCGGACGTCCGTCTCGCAGGCTGAAGTCCTGCCCTCTCCAACGATGGACTTCTAGAGACTTCGTGTTCTTCCTTCTGTCCTGTGCATGTGATGGTTATGACTGTTGCCCATGGGTTTGTCGTTGTCTTAGTCGGTTTCGGAAGCGTGTGTGAGTGATGTCGTCATTGACTGTCACGTGCCGGGACAGAAAGGAAGTTCCGCTGAGGTCTCTTCAGAAGGCGAGGCATGTTTGCGGGGAGCGAGCGTTGCGTCCCGCACACGTGGTTGTTCGTACGGAAGCCAGGTCGGTAGGCATGCCGCTGCTTCGTACCGCTGCGTGTGTGGGCCAACCCGCTGTAGCCTGAGCCCCTGCCCGTCGCCTAAGCCACCGAGCGTTGTCTCCTAGCCACAGGGCGAGGGTCGCTTCGTGTGGCCGCTGTACCGCCCCTACAGTCGGCTGCACGTGGCCCCCTCGGTAAGTTACCCAAGTCGCTGGCCGCGTGGCTTGCAGTGGGTCTGCAGGCGTCTCAGGCGGGGGCTGGTAAAGGGGCTGCTCAGAAGGAGCCGAAAGGGGCTGAAAACGGATCGCCATAAGTCCATGCTCAGAAAGGACTTACGAGTCGGGGCGACTGGATTTGAACCAGCGACCTCTACGTCCCGAACGTAGCGCTCTACCAGGCTGAGCCACGCCCCGTGTGAATTCGTTTGTACCGCTTGGTACCGTCTTGTAACGATCACTTGCCGGTACTTCGAACTCCTGATCCACTTATCCTAGCAACCCGCTCCGGTGAGGTTCAAGAGGCTGCTCATCGCATGGCGGGAACTCCCGGTAGCACGCAGAAGCAAGAAGCATTTGACGAGCTCCCTGCACATCATCTCAGCGTGGCGTACCTCCTCCGTGGGTTGAGCAAACGTTGGTTTCATCGGAGTGGGGACGCCGCCAAATTGCGAGCCGCTTTGTATCGTTGACTTCATTGGCGTCGCCCAAGCTTCCTTCGCATTCCGATTGACGGACGTTTGCTTGGGCCTCTAGACCGGATGTTTTCGACGCGTCGGGTCGGGCTCACTCGTTGTGATGCAAGACGGCGGTTGCGATTTACCTGCATAAATAACCCGACAGTGATTGAGAGATCCAGTTTGAATGATGATCTGAATCAGACGACGGACCAAACGAATGCGAACGCAGAGGCCGTCGCACCGACGATTGAATCAGAGAGAGTTGGTTCACTCGATGTGCTGCGGGGAATCGCGCTGCTGGGCATCCTTGTGATGAACATTCAGTCGTTTTCGATGGTTAGTGCCGCATATATGAATCCGACAGTAGGCGATCGACTGGAGGGGCCCGACTGCTGGATTTGGCTCGCGTCGCATTTGTTGGCGGACCAGAAATTCATGACGATTTTTTCGATCCTCTTTGGTGCTGGTATCGCGATGATTGCCGGCCGCCAACGAGAAAAAGGCTTGCCTTTCTTGGGTCTCCATTATCGTCGGATGGGATGGTTGTTACTGATCGGCCTAATCCACGCTTACCTGTTTTGGTATGGCGATATTTTGGTGACGTATGCGTTGTGTGGAATGATTGTCGTTTGGTTTAACAACTTGTCGCCAAGGTTTCTGCTGCCGCGTGGAGTTTTGTCGCTCGCCGTTCCCTCCCTAATCATTCTCGCTTTCCAGTTGTCGCTACCGTACTGGCCCGCGGACGTGATAAGGGAACTTGATTCAGGTAGTTGGTCGCCCAACCTGGAGATGCTCGAGGCCGAACGGGCAAGCTATCGCGGGCCATGGCTTGCTCAGTTGCCTCATCGCGCGGAGGCCGCTTTTGTGATGCAGACGTTTCTTTTCTTATTTCAGTTAGCTTGGCGAGCCGGAGGGCTCATGCTCATCGGCATGGCTTTTTGGAAATGGAAAATACTGACGGCGCAACGTTCTTGGCGATTCTACGGGTTGCTGGCAATGGCTGGACTGCCCGGTGCCCTGATGACTCTATACGGTGCCTACCGGAACTTTGAAGAAAACTGGAGTGTCGATTATTCGATGTTTCAAGGGACACAATTTAATTACTGGGGCAGCATCCTGGTCAGTCTCGGTTATATCGGGCTCGTGATGCTTGTTTGCAAGCACACGCAGATTTTGGCAAAGCTGAATCCGCTCGCCGCCGTTGGCCGCATGGCGTTGACCAACTACCTGACGCAAACGTTCCTTTGCACGCTCATTTTCTACGGCCATGGGCTTGGTTTTTTGATTCAGTTTCTCGTCTGGGTCAACTGTCTGTCGTCGTTGCTATCTGGGCTTTGCAGCTAATTCTGTCCCCCCTTTGGCTCAAACATTTCCGTTTTGGCCCCTTCGAGTGGCTTTGGCGTTCATTGAGTTATTGGAGGATTCAGCCGATGCGCGTGAGATGAAACGTTGTTGTCATCGTCACAGCTGGTGAAGACGCCGCATACCGCGTTTGAATGGTGGTGTTGTCGATCGAAGCAACCGAGACCACCACGTTCTCAATCCGATGCGGGTTACTCCCGACATAAAGTATCGATGAAGCGTTTCCGTTTTAGCCAGAGCATGCGAAACGTCTTCCGACACGCAGGGGTGGTCACTTTCATCGGTCAGGTCGGCGAACGGCGGTTTTCTTTTGGCCAAAAGGACCTCAATACACCAGCAATTGGGCGTCTCGAAGATCGAGATGCCGGATCGAGGCATCACTCCCCTGAGCAGTTGTGCGATAAAACAGCAGGCGAATCATCGCCGAGCGACACTAGCCGGCCACAAACCGCCGAACGAAAGCAGACGCTATCAGCCGTTCTTGCCCACACTGCTCTGGTAATCGCTCAACGGAAGCACACAGCCTTCTTCGGCCCGTCAGATTCGCAAGTCTATCGTGCGATGACGCGAATCACGGGGTTGGTATTTACAGTGAAGCGTCCTGCGAAAATAAATCGTCAACTTGATCTGCCCAGGAATCATCCGTTTCGGTTGACTCGGTTATCAAAATTTGAGTGGCCTCTGCTTTAGAGGCTACACCGGTCGGTTCAGAAACGAATTGGAGCTTGGACGGTTTAGGTGCCGTCAAGCCGAGCAGTTCTTGCTGATCCTCAAGTCGGCGAGTCGAATCAGTGCGACTCAAGTCTTCGTTGCGATCAACAAATACAATCGCCTCACCTTCCCCTTCCGCCACATCTCTTGCCAAACGGTTGATGACGCGCAGTGCGTCGAGCGACGTTACCGAGTTGCTGCCGTTTTGGTCGTAATAGGATCCTGGCCAGGAAACAACGTCCAGAGGATTGACCAATTCCTGCGTCACGCGATCTGAAAATGCGCGACGTCCCAATTCGTTAATGATCAAAAGGGCGTCGCCCGCTGTGACGGAACCCCCATTATCAATGTCCGACGGATCGAGCGGATTCTGCCACGGTTGTGTTGTCGCTACTTCAACTTGCGCGGCACTGGTTTGACTTTCAATGACTAGCAAGAATTCGCCGTCGGTGACTCGCGGCGCCCCCATTCGCCAATCGGGATTGTCAGTAAAGCGGATCGAATCGTTCGCTTCCAAACGTACGGTGACGGTTGAGTTATCTGGTGAGAGTGCCACTACTCCGGCCGCGTCCATGGTGATCCTGGTCTCTCCGGCACTGGTCAGATCAAACTCGTGCAAGTTGACACCTGCGAGATTTCCGCCG
>JARGNK010000039.1:0-23639 GCA_029213145.1 Rubripirellula sp.
ACGGCTAACACAATCCAAATCATGCTTTTTGCTCCAAATCTCGAATTAAAACCGCCCAACGGAAACCATATCGTAACAGCGCCAGCGGTTCCAAAGAACAAGGCACATGATCTGGCCGCTCAGGGCGCTTCGATCTGGGCACCGAAAACGCTTTAACGCTTTTCCGGGATACCTGTGAAGATACGGTGAAGTTGCCGTCGTCAGCTGCCACATCCCCAGCAACCAGGCAGCGTCTGCAACCAGGCAGCGTCTGCAACCAGGCTAACCCAGCGAATAGCAACCACACGGCCCAATTCAGACGCAACCTACCCTGCGTTTGGCGGGGTCCACAAACGCCGCCTGCCAGCACGCGACGTATCTGCGACTACAGCTGGCCTGGCTCGAATCAGGGAGTGACACGTGGATCAAAGCACAACAATGAACCATCCTCTAATGCAACATAGAGTCGACCATTGTCACCCATCGCTGTGCCACCTTTTACTACGCCAGCTGGTGTTTTTGCGATCCACTGATCCTGACCATCGGACGTTCGAATCGCGACTAAAAAGTTCTCATTCTCGGCCCCATCTGGATGCCCAGTTGCCAGCAGCATTTTGTCTGTCGCAACAAAACTAGTGAACCGGCGACTGGCGCGGTCTTGCCAAAGATTTTCCGGTGGCTTCCCACCGCGACGCACCCAACGCGCTGCTTCCTTGACTGGTTTTGGAGCACCACTCGGTAAAGGCGACAACCGCGCTAGATTGACGAATTGACTGCCTTCATAGCTGGCATCATGAGTCAATTGGCATCCATCGCTACATTGAAAATCAAGCGAAACATATTTCCCATAATCGGGGTAGTAAGCATAAAAAGCGGTGCGAAATTGAGATGAAACCTGATTCTTGGGTGTGTTCAAGCAGTCCAATGTTTCCAGATCGTAACGTGCGGTTTCATACACGCCCCCAGCCAAAAACCGAAGCTCGCCATCCACAATGGTCAGGTTTCCTTGCAGACTGATTCCATTGTTAACGTCGTCTTCCAATCTTCCCGACCGATCATTGGACACCTGCAATTGACCAGTGATCGCATCGAGCGCAACAACGTGGGTGCCATCGTAATGAGCAATTCCTCCTGCGGCATAAACCGTATCGCCCTCCACCACCACACCGCCGGCAACTGGCCACGCAGAAACCAAGTGGTCGTATACCGGAACCCAGTAATCTTCGGGCCCAACTCGGAATGACCAGAGAAATCGTCCATCCTTCGCCGCCAACGCGTAGACCCGCCCGTCTGCCGAACCAACGTACACACGGTCGTGCGCGATCGTGGGCGAGTAATAAATCGGGCCACCAGTGAAATACTCCCAAATCAAATTCCCTTCGGAATCTAGCGAACGAACGGCGCCGCCACGGTCAGCAATGAAAACTTGACCACCAGCGGTGACCGGTGCCGTCGGAAGCACGCCACGCGAAACCTTGCTGGACCAAGCCAATTGAACATTCGATGGGATTGGAACGTCAGAAACATCCGAGCGTGCATTACTGCCGCGATAGCTAGTCCAATCTCGATCCTTCGCATCAATCGACAGGATCGCTGCGTCAAGATCCCCGGTAATCAACCGATCGCTGGTAAGCCGAGGTTTCGCATCGTCAGGTGTTGGTCTTAAAGCAATATTGCCGTAGAGCGATAGCTGGCAACCACACATCCAAGGCCCCCAATAAAGATGTCCTCCCGCAATAAGCACACCGTCCTGGCATGGGGGCCGCATGGGATCAATGTGCTGGGCTTGGTTCGATTCGGTTAACACGCGAACCGTCCCACCACTGGCCCGATAAAAAATACTGTCGGCACATCCTGTCGCACGAGTACAAGCGCGGCGAGCGGGAAACGTCGCCAGCACCTCGCCAGTGCGATAATCAAACTTCATTCCATTTTCAGACTTCTGCGGTCCAGCTGCCCAGATGCCATCATCGCGAAGCACCAGTTGCAAATTCCCAGTGGGGTGTGTCCATGCCAAGCTCCCATCCTTGGCTGAAGCAACCACCATCTGAGCGCGTTGCGGCCCAGCGAAGAAGAGATAATTGTCATCACATTTGATGTAACAGGTGGTCGCGTAACCTGTAATGTAATGCTGCGCTTTTTCGTTGTCCCCGATCGCCTGCATCAAATCGGTGTTGTCTGTTTTCCACTGTACCTTTCCAGTGTATCGATCAATCGAAGTGAGAAATTTCCCCGGGCAATAGCAAAAGATCTGCGTGTCATTCATGCATACGGCACGGGCATCCAGAAACTCAGCATCGCGATAATGCCAGATACGATCTTTGGACTTCAGATCGATTGCGACCAATGTCCTTCCGAAGCCAAAAGAGGTTCGCGGATCCGAATAATCGTGCCCCTCCCACATCCCCCAAGGCCAATGCCCCAGCCCTCGACGGACGGCTCGCTGGGTTTCAATTTCAATTTCGGGATTTCCAACCAGCCCGTACAACACACCATCGCGTATCGCCATCCATTTCCAAACCGGCCCATCACTAATGTCCTTGTCGACGCGAATCTCATCGCGCAATTCACCGGTCTCGCCGTCGAAGATCTTGCACGATTCATGATCTCCCATGTACAGCGCATCCTCGGTCGCAACCATCGTATTGCGATGAATCATAAATCCGGCCGGTAAGGGCCGTCGCCACAAGATCGTTCCGTTATAGGCATTCACACACAAAAGTGTGTTCAGCATTTCGTTCTGATTTGCTTTGTGAGCAATGTGGCCCATCGCTTTGTAAATCCTGCCCCCGGCGATTACCGACTGCTCGGGCATCGGGCTAAATTTTGGATAGCCAATAAATTGTGTGCGCAGTGAACCTCGCACGAGCTGGTCGTCCGAATTTGGGTTGTTATCGGGACCGTGATAGGGATGGCTCCAATCATCAACGCCATCCGGGACCGGCTTCGTCATCGATTCATCCGCGACCCAACCAATACCCCGCGGCCGCAACGCTCTCATTACTTCTGAACGAGAAACATCGGCCGTCGCGCTTTCCGCAACCAAAATTCGGTCTGCGACGTTGTCGCCGAGATGGATCGAAGACAACGATCCTGATTGCACGAATAATCGTCTCCCCAAAATCCCACGAGCGGATGCAGCCTGACGCACCGTTGCAGCAAAAGATGGGTCATCGGTTTGAAAGTAAACCGTTAGCTCGGATTGTTCACAAAGATCGATCAAATAGGACGGATCGTCCTCATCAAGTCCCACGACACCGACAATCCCACGATTCAAATCGAGACGCCTGAGATCTTCTTCGCTCGAAGCGGCCCAGATCGGGATCGCCCACAGCAGCCCAGCAAACACCAGTACCCAGCGGTTTGTCTTGCCCATCATGTCCCTCAATTCTGAGTGATTGACCACTACGCCAGTATAAGAGTGCCAAAACACAGATTGGGCTCGAAGCTGCCAGAATCTTGCGTGTCTGCAGATTTCTTTTCAGCCGTCAATTTGCAACCGTCGCTAGCGACGCCCCGGCTAGCGACACGCCCCACTCGCGACCCTAACTGCTAATGCACCTAACTGCTAATGCACCTAACTGCCAATGCACCCGACTGCCAGCGAAACAGACTGCCAGCGAAACAGACTGCCAGCGAAATAGACTGCCAGCGAAACTGGCTACTAACGACAGAGGCGAATTCCGCTGAACTGCCAGCGCGTGTCAGCGGGAAAGAAATTGCGGTAGGTGGGTCGAATGTGGCTCGAGGAAGTTGCGACCGAACCACCACGCAACACGAATTGGTTGCACATGAATTTACCGTTGTATTCCCCCAGAGCGCCCGCGGGTGGACGGTATCCCGGATAGGCAACGTAGGGACTCGACGTCCATTGCCAAACATCTCCGAAGAGTGTGTGATCGCGTTGGGCGGCACCGGGATGAATCGCCATCCCTTGATTCAGCAACGTATCGACAAAGTTACCGCTCCGCGACGAATCAACAGCGGCAATTTCCCATTCCGCTTCGGTTGGCAAACGAGCTTCACTCCAACGAGCAAATGCATCGGCCTCGAAATAGCTGACGTGAGTGACGGGGCGATCCAATTCGACCCGCTTCAGTCCGGCAAGTGTGAATTCCAGCCACGAGTCACCGTCCCTTTGCCAGTAAAGAGGCGCAGTCCAACCGTGGTCTTGCACCGCTTGCCAGCCGAGTGACAACCAATGTTCGGGACGCGTGTAACCGCCATCCTCGATGAATTGCAGATACTCACCACAACTCACGAGCGAATCACAAATCTGATAAGACTCCACGAACATACGATGTCGCGGTTGTTCGTTGTCGTAACAAAACCCGTCTCCATCAAAACCAATTTCGCAGATATTTTCCTGATGGTCGATCCATTGCTTCGTCGGCCGCACGATCGAGTCCATCTTTCCTGCTTGGAAAACTGGCCAGCACGGATTCTGCGAGAGCACATGCTTGATGTCTGTCAGTATCAGTTCCTGATGCTGTTGCTCATGCTGCAAACCAATTTCAACAACCGACGCAAGTTTTGTGGCAGCGTCTGAATCAGCTTCCAACCATTTCCCCAGTGACTCATCGACGGAACGCCGATACTCCATCACGTCGGCCAAGGTCGGCCGGGAAATCATTCCTCGTCGAGATCGCGGGTATTGTTCCCCGATCGTGTTGTAATAGGAATTGAACAGATGCGCGTAACGCTCATCATGCACTCGATAATCAGGACACTTTGAAAGAACAAACGTTTCGAAAAACCAAGTCGTGTGCGCCAAGTGCCACTTTGTCGGACTCACGTCTGGCATCGATTGAACCAAACAGTCCTCTGACGAGAGAGGTTCGACCAACCGTTCCGAGAATCTTCGGACCTCGATAAAACGTCGCAACAAGTCACGACACTGGTCAATCGATACCAAACTCATAACCAATTCCTCTTCACACTTTCGATAGTCCTGCCAATCGGCTGATGATTCACCGATCTGCTCTATCATCACGAACCCCTAATCAATCGCAACCGCTACTTGGTTGGCAATTGAGAATAGTGATCACGAGGTGACCGTGACACCCTTCCAAAACGCAACGTAGCCCTTGATATTTTCAGCCGCCTGCTTCGGCGTGGCATAGTACCAAGCGGCTTGTTGATTCACTTTGCCGTCAACCGTGACATCGTAATAGTTGGCGGTTCCCTTCCAGCCACAAACCGTGGTCGCTTCGCTCGGTTGAAAGTACTCCTGTTGAAGTGAATTGGGTGGAAAATAGTGATTGCCGTCGACCATTTCGGTTTGGTCACTTTCGGCCAATACCTTGTCGTTCCAGATTGCCTTTGCCATTGAAATCACCTTTCTGATTTCGACTACCTTCCGGAAAGCTAATAAAAAATCTCCCAACCTCAGGCAGGGCTGGAAAACTCGCTTCGCGTGCGGGTTCGTCGTAATTGATTGTGGAAATTGAAAAAATCGCCTCAGCCGCTAGGAATTCGCTTGGAGCCGAAGTCCTCTTGGCACGACCCATTTTTCACCGAGGTCAAATCCTGCCTGCACCAGCAGAGCCAAAACGGCGGCGGGGACAGCACCTTCCAGGATCAGCGCCGTATCGTTCAAGCGGATTCCGGTGATGATCGGTTGCCCATAGCCACCTGCCCCAATCAGGGCTCCCAAGGTCGCAAAGCCGACATTCAGCACCGCCGCCGTCTTCACACCGGACAGAATACTAGGCGCTGCAAGCGGTAATTCAATCCGCACTAACCGATCCCACGGCGGCAAACCGATGGCCAAAGCTGCTTCGCTGTACTCTGGCGAAATTCCTCGCAGTCCTGTGTGTGTGTTTCGCACAATCGGCAGCAAGCTGTAAAGCAACAACGCGGTGACAGCGGTGGTTGAACCGAGCCCAATGCTGTTCAATCCAAGCCATGCCACCAACGGCATCAAAATCACAAGCAACGCAAGTGAGGGGATCGTCTGAACCACACCGACGATTCCGAGAATGCCTTGCCCAAACCGAGGCCGCTTGGCAGCCACAATCCCAAGTGGAATCGCCAACAGAATCGCGGGAATCAGCGACCGCCGAACAAGATCCAAATGCTCGCCCGTTCGGGTGGCAATTCGCTGCCATCGACTCGTGTCCGCCACCTCCGACTCGATCCCCAGCGTGTTTTCAAGAAATTCGGCGGCCGCGCGACCTTCGCTGATCCGATCGACTTCGACTCGGCTGTTCGACGAGATCATCGCTTCGGCGTTCACCAAATTCTCCAGTCGCAAAATCGATTCAATGACTTCCGGGGCTCGTGTTTTTAGATTCTGACGATAGAGCACCACCGCATCGTACCGAGGAAAGAATGCCCGATCATCCTCCAGCAGCTTGAGGTCATAAACGTCGATCTTCGCATCCGTCGAGTAAGCCTCCATCACATCAATTGAACCGTTCTTGAGCTGACGGTAGGCGATATCGTGATCCAATCCTGCAACGCGTTGCTGAGGCAAATCGTAATGCTTACGCAAATTCGGCCATCCATCTTCGCGGTTCAGAAACTCGCTGCTAAAGCCAAATGCTAAATCTGGATAACGACTGAGATCTGAAACCCGCTCGATCCCGAGTTCTCTCGCTCGCGCACGATTCATCGCTAAGGCGTACGTGTTGTTGAATCCAATTGGTTTACTGACCCCGACGCCTTGCTCGGCCAGCGCTAGCCGCATCTCCTCCAGCGAACCTACCTTTCGGCCCGACAAGATTTCCTCAGTGATTGTTCCGGTGTATTCCGGATAAGCATCGATTTCTCCCTGCAACAAGGCTTGGTAAACCAATTGGGTGCCACCCAACTCGCGATAATGGACCGAGTCGATCCCTGTGTCGGCACACAAGATGTTGATCATCTCGCCTAAGACGACCGATTCGGTGAATTTCTTCGATCCAATTCGAATACCTGCCGAACGCATCGACAAAGGCGCGAATGCCAACAGAACCAGAACGCCAACGATCGCGATTGTTCGAATCACTGTACACCCCGCTCGCCACGTTCGGGCTGCGAGTCATCAGGTCTGGTGAATTCAGGCCTATCGAAATTGGAATTAGAATGATCGGATGGCGAGATACCCTGTTGTGCCTGGATGAAGCGTGTAACAAAGGGATCGCTGGGGTGATCGATCAATTCCTGCATCGTACCGGCTTGGACGAGCCGCCCTTCTCGAAGCAAGATAATTTCATCGCCAAAGTGGGCAGCTTCATGCAAATCATGCGTTACCAAGACGACGGACTTTTGTAGCGATCGAAAGATTCCGCTTAGATCATTTTGCAAATCACTCCGAATCATCGGATCGAGTGCTCCGAGCGGCTCATCCAATAACATCCAATCGGGATCCAACATTAGAGCACGCATCAACGCAACCCGTTGCTGCTGGCCGCCGGAGAGTTGTGCCGGATAACGGTCCAGTGTCGACTCCGGCAACTGTGTCAAAGCCGACAATTCCTCGATGCGATTTCGAATTTTCGTTGTGGACCAGTTCAGAAAGTCGGCGATCAGCGACACATTTTTGCGAGCTGTTAAATGAGGAAACAGACCACCACTCTGAATCACGTATCCAATCCGCTTTCGAATCTGCAAAACGTTATCGGGCTGAAGCGTTTGCCCTTCAAAGCGAACCGTTCCGGAGTCGGGTTCTGTCAGACCCAAAGCGATTTTCAAGAGCGTTGATTTGCCACAACCGCTCGTCCCCAGCAACACATAGGTACGACCGCTCGACAACTGCAGCGTCGTGGGTTCAAGAGCCACCACGCCGCCGTATCGCTTCGAAACATTACAGAGTTCGAGCAAGCCTTACTCCACAATGACGAGGTGCAGCACAGCAAATAAACCATCGGGATCGGTCCAGTGCTCGTGCAACGTCAACCCAGCCTGTGCCGCCAACTCCGCAAATCCGTCGATGGTGTACTTGTGTGAATACTCGGTGTGAATCAACTCGCCCGCAGCGAATTGAAAAGAATGGTCGCCGATCTTCACTTCTTGGTCGACACGACTGATCAAGCCAATCTCGACGCGATGGTCCTTCGAATTGTAAGCGGCATGATGCTCGAAATCGGCTTGCTGCAGATTTACGCCGAGCTCCGTGCGAAGCCGGTCGACAAGATTCAAATTGAATGCTGCGGTGATCCCTTCCGTGTCGTTGTAGGCAGCCTCAATCACTTTCGGATCTTTTTGAAGATCGATTCCAATTAATAATCCACCACCACATCCGCACAGGCGAACAATCTGTTTCAGCAACGCCAATGCCTGGTCAGGCTGGAAATTTCCAATCGTCGAGCCAGGGAAATAAACTGCATCATGAGTGGGCGGTCGCGAGGTTGTCGGCAGACCAAAATCCTCGGTGAAATCTGCACAAACTGGCAAGATTTCGATTTCTGGATAACGGAGTCGCAGCCCCTCAGCCGTTTTTCGCAAATGATCCTGCGAGATGTCGACTGGGACGTACGCAACCGGTTTATGCAAATGGTCTAACAGAATCCGTGTTTTGATACTGCTGCCGCTGCCGAATTCCACCAGCATCACGCCACGACCAATCTGATCGGCCATCTCCCCAGCGTACCGCTCCATGATCGCCAGCTCTGTACGAGTTAGGTAGTACTCGTCGAGCTCACAAATCTGATCGAACAGTTGGGATCCCCGCTCGTCATAAAAGTATTTGCACGGGATCCAGCGTGGTGACTTTCCCAGACCCTCAATCACATCATCGCGAAAATTGGCACTACTGGGGTGAAGGGTTTGGGACAAGGAAATGCTCATTCATCAAGATTCAATCAGTTTTTACCGCTCGAAGTTAGAGTAACAGATTTTGCTCGTTTGCGATTCATGGGCAAAGTCAGCTCAACCAAGTCGGAGCATCCGCGAAAGCAGCAGGCTTGTGATACGATTGCCGGGTTCACTAACCATCACCTGGAGAATTCATCATGCCTGCAGACGTGAAGATGACTTGGCTATCACTAACTGGTTTGTTAATCGCCATGACCGCGCCGCCGGCATGGTGTGACCAGCATATGGAATCGAAGCACGTGACGAGGATTCAATCGGTCACATCGGCGGTTCTATCACCCGACGGAAATCGGGTGGCGTACACCGTTTCTGTGCCGCGAGCGCCAATGCAAGACACCGATGGGCCCGCCTGGTCGGAACTACACGTCGCCGAAATCGGAGCTGAATCATCGAAACGGCCATTCATCACCGGCGAAGTATCCATTGGTACTCCCCAATGGTCACCCGACAGCAAATTCCTGTATTACACAGCGAAACGACCGGGTGATTCGGGAAAGGTGCTCTATCGCATCCCCATCGATGGTGGCGAATCGGTGCGGGTTGTGACTCACGCCAACTCAATCGGCGGCTTCGATCTCTCGCCCGATGGACAGAGCGTCGCATTTCTGGCAACCGAAGAAATCGCGAAAGAACAGCAGCAAGTTCAGGAACAGGGATTCGATCAAGAGATCTACGAAGAGGACTCAATGCCAACCCGCATCTGGATTGCGGATATCGATCCCCCCCACGCAAAGCCTAACCTAGATCGAAAATCCCGCATGCTGGAACTTGACGGTTCGGCCTTGGAAGTGGCTTGGAGCCCCAATGGGCAAGACTTGATGGTCGTGTCGGCACCGACACCCTCGGTTGATGATAGCTACATGTTTGCTCGCGCCCATGTCGTCGATAGCGAATCAGGCCGGGTCATCCGATCATTGGGAAATCCTGGAAAACTTGGTCAGGTGGCCTGGAGTCCCGACGGGCGACACCTGGCTTTGATCTCAGGTGAGGACATCCACGATCCGCATGAAGGCCGATTGATGGTGACGTCGATCGATGGAGAACAACCACTCAAGGACTTGTTGCCTGGGCTGATGGGACAGGTCAACTCGATCGCATGGTTAAATGATTCAACCCTTATCTGGCTCGCCGCGGAGGGACTGCATACCCGAATCGGTACCGTAACGCTTGATGGAAAAACAAGCGATCGGATTCAACCAGGCGAGACGATTTTCACTTCTCTCTCCGCGGCAACCAGCAACGAGACGATCGCACTAATCGGCAATACTGCGAGCCATCCAGGTGAATTGTTCGTCCAAGCTGATGGTCAATCTGAGCCACAGCGGACAACAGATACCAATCCGTGGCTCGCAGAAATCAGCCTCGCCCGACAAACGCCCGTCGAATACGAGGCCCGCGATGGAGTGAAAATCCAAGGGGTCCTGATCTATCCGCTGCACTATGTCGAAGGACGCCGATACCCCACGATCATGTACGTGCACGGTGGTCCTGAATCCCACGAAACGAATGGATGGTTGACCAGCTATTCGCGTCCCGGCCAAGTCGCCGCAGCCAAAGGTTTTGCCGTTTTCTATCCGAACTACCGCGGCAGCACCGGACGTGGCGTTGAGTTTTCTAAAATGGGTCAAGCCGATGCAGCAGGTAAAGAATTCGACGACCTAGTCGATGGGGTCGATCACCTGATCGAGATGGGACTAACCGCGCCCGAGTCGGTTGGTGTCACCGGGGGTTCCTACGGTGGATTCGCATCCGCTTGGTGCTCGACGTATTACTCCGATCGATTTGCCGCCAGCGTGATGTTCGTCGGCATCAGCGACAATCTGTCGAAGGTCGGCACGACCGATATTCCCGAGGAGATGTATCTCGTTCACCACCGCAAACGGCTCTGGGAAGATTGGGATTATTTTCTAGAACGAAGTCCGATTCGGCACATCGAAAAGAACCAAACGCCCACCCTGATCTTGCACGGCAAAGAGGACCCTCGCGTTCACCCTTCCCAATCTCTTGAGTTCTTCAGACACCTGAAAACGCTCGATCAAGCACCGGCCCGCCTGGTACTCTACGAAGGAGAAGGCCACGGGAATCGAAAGGCAGCGGCTAGGCTCGATTACAACCTGCGAATGCTCCGTTGGATGGAGCAGTTTCTGCAAAAGAAGGGTGCGGAGAAACCGCCGATCGAAATCAACTACGCGGAGGCGATGGGCGCGACCGACCAAAATTGATTCGAGTCTGCCAATCGGCCCACACCCAAGCAACAAGTGCCGGGTCGTCAACGATCTGAAGGTCTGGGCGGTCAGCAGTCGCGATCGCCAGATTCATCAAATCAACTTCACCAACGTGAGCCGGTGCCGTATTGCGCCGGCGGTGCACCGAACAAACGTTTTCAAGCAATCTGCGTCAAGCAATCTGGGCCAAACAACCTGGGCCAAACAACCTGGGCCAAGCTAAGAAGACGAACCGGGTGATTTCAGCGTTCCCCTGAGCGAAGAGATTTCAGCGGGTTGGATCCAGACTGCTCCGATTTGGAGGAGGATCCATCCCAGCCCTTACTTTTGTTGATCGAATTTACCGCGTGACTCATCTTTGTCACCGCGACTCTTCCCGCCGCCACCCTTAATCTTGATCCAAGCCTGGCGGACTTGATCTTCCGTCATTTTCCCTTCTTTCACTGCCGCCTGAAAACGTTCGTTGATCGCTCGGTAATCGACTTTGCCCCGGTCGCCAGCACCCGAGAAAGCTTGCTTGGCTTGCATATCAGCCTTTGCCTTCGCCATCGCTTCCGCTTTCGCTTTTTCTTCGGCAGCTTGTCTGCTTATTGCTTCGCCGGCTGATTCTGTTTGCGGACCGTCGTTTTCCGGGACGGCTGGTTGGCTCAGCATGTCATCAATGGGTGTCACCTGTAGATTCCAGCTGTGCAACATCCCGAAACGGTCACTCCGAGTACCCTGGACAACCAATTGCCAGACGCCTTTGATGCTTTTTCCGTTGAAGTAACTCAAACTTGGCTGTCGTTTCGTGACCGCCTCAGGCTGAAAAGTGCCTTTGAAAGGCGGCCTTGCTTTCACAATTGGAACAGACGACTGGTCGTCAAGAATGGTCTTATCGAAATGGTCATCGCTGCCGCCCACCGCAGTGAACAGCTCAATCCGTTGGCCATCAGGCCCCGTCAGGAAAACGTCGAGGTGAGAGGCGCGGGTATGCGTAATCGAAAGCTGGAGATTTAAATCCCCAATCAAAAAATCATCCTCGACTTCAATTTCGGAAAGCACCGTTCGGCCGGGCGGCAAAACCTCAGCCTCGGTATTTTGATAGCTGCCTCCAACCAAAGCCTTGGATCGCATCACCTCGGGTGCGGTCAGCAGTCCATCGCGATTGAGGTCAAATGCGGTGAACTCCTCGAGTTTCGCATCTGTCCACTCGGTAGCGAATTCAGACATAGAAACTTGTCGGTCCCGGTCCACATCTAGTTCGTAAAACCAACCGGGAATTCCCTCAACCATCGCTCCGGTTTGGTCCTGCAATTCAGACAGGTGAGCGAATAACTCTTCGCGCGTCAGTTCGCCATCGCGGTCGAGGTCAATCTGGGTCGTCTGCAAACCCGTTTCAGCAGCTTCCGCCGCTTCTAGGCGACCATTCTTGTTTGCGTCAAATCGCCCCAAGATGCTGGCGGTCAACCAGTAGCTATTACCGCCACGGCGCCACCACATCGAATCTGAGCGTGATTCATTTTCACGTTCGAACGATCGAATTTCACTTCCACCCCGCCACGCTTTGCGACGCAATTCATCAGAAGACTGATCAAGCATGCGGCGACGGGCGTAACGTTGAGCCAGTTCGAGCCGACTGATCTTGCCGTCTTCGTTAAGGTCATCATCAAATGGATCGCGATGGGTCCAGCGTTCCCTCAAGGCCTCTCTTCGATCGATATAGCCATCTCGATCCCGATCGCACCGCCGCATCGTCCGATCGGCGAAATCTAAATCGTCTTTTGTGTACGGATACTTGACCTCAGTGATTCCAAACTCTGGAACCATCGGCTCATCATCGGACGGCCCGAACCTCCGAATGCCTCGGTCGGGATCAGGACGAATGTCTTCACCAGATGCCCCATTACGCTGAGAATAGAAACGCCGAGCGGCTTCCTGAATCTCTTCGATCTCGACCGACCTTCGCCCAATGGCCATCCGATTCGCAGTAATACGTTCCAGGTAGGGGCGGGCGAGGGCCGTCACTTCCTCTGGATCGATCTCACCATTCTTATTCTTGTCTAATCGTTCCAGCGATTCGCGGAGCCCTGCCTGGCCGTAAGATCGCGTAGGAGCAATCGTCAAGGCAGCAAAAACTGCCAAGGCCAACAACGGCAAGTAATATCGATTCATAATCAATTTCAGGGGTTCGACGTGCGACCGAGGTGGGATTGAACGACCATCCGTATGATTGCCGGCGTTCAAGCGATCGCTTGGGGGGTAGGCTACTTGTCTAGGTTGGAACCACTCTAATTTCCCTTGGTTCCCCGGAAAATCAAGCGCAACTCCACTTTCCCGAGGCAATTTAGGGCTCCCAACCGCCAAATTCTTCTTAGAACAGTCGCTGTCCCCAAAAATCCGCCCAAAAGATCGGCCATTTTTCGCTGATCGTTCCCGGACTCATCGCCGACAAATCAAAGCTTGATCACGCTGCCTGAGCGGGCCGAACGCAGACAAGCATCGATGATTCGGCAAATCTCTCGTCCCGCCGTCACATCCAAACTCGTTTCCGACCCAGTTTCAATCGCTTTGGCAAACTCTTCCATCAGCAAGTACTCGTACTGATCGGCAACCCGGCGGTGAGGGAATTCGCTCGCCGGTTGGCCGCGGTAGAAGGATGCGACTTCAGGACGAGATTCATGAACAACCAATGATCCCTCGGTGCCGATCAGATGAAGCTTGATCGCCCCCAAATCGGGATGGCTGGCAGCACCAATTCGACCGATACACAGGGAACCAACGATCCCTCCCTCCATTTCGAGTGTCACGGTCGCCAAGTCATCAATGGAATGGTCGACGTGCGCTTGATGAAAATGGGACGCCGTTCTTGCAAACACACTTTTGATGGAAGCACCGCACAACGCATGTATGTAAGCCAGCGGATAGATCCCCTCGACCTCCAACTCACCCATTGGCTGGATCCCAACTGCACCATCAGATCCATCTGCGTGCGAATCGATCTGTCGCTTCAACCAATTGATCGGTGGATCGTTTCCTGATCGACTGCCTTTGGGTGGGCCAGCATCTTTGGCAAAGTAGAAGTCACAATGAATCGCGCGAAGCTTGCCGATACGACCTGCATGCACAGCGGAAAGCGTCTGTTGCAAAGCTGGCATGAAATTACGGTTCCATACCAGCGTTCGCACATCAGCCGCTCGCACAACATTAACCAGACGATCGCATTCGTGAAGTTGATTCGACAGCGGCTTATCAACAATGATGTGCAATCCGGCCTTGGCCGCCTCCACGGCTAATTCACAATGACGCTCAGCTTCAGAACTGATCACGGCAACATCCGGGCGATACTTTTTGATCGCTCCGGTAATATCTGAAAGATAAGGGATGGAAAATCGTTCCGCGAAATCCTGGTTCCGCGCGTGAATCCACTCAGGCACACCCAACTGGTCCGCAACCGCAACCAATTCAAACTGCCGATGAGCAGCAACTGCTTCGGGAATGTAAGCGTGCTTGACAACGCTCAAAACCAACACACGAAACCGCCGCGATTCATCCATTGCTACTCTCCAGCGTAATTGGACGCTGCTGAGCGACACTTTGGTGCACGGCCCCAACCAACCGATTGATCTCCATGACATGCCGCCATTCCGCTTGCTGTGAATCGCCGGATCGAATCACTTCATAAAACGCTCGCAACATATTTACCAAAGTAGCATCACCCTGCGGTGTCGGGACTGCTTCGATTCCTCTCGCGTCGATTGCCAGCTGTACATTCTCGTGGTCGTCGGCGTAGGCCGCTCCGCGCGAACCGATCAAATGCAGTGACTGATAGGAACCACCGAGGGAATCTCCTGCATCGACATCTAAAATCGCCATTCCATCACCTTCAAAACCGAGGTGCATCTGGACATAGTCACGTCGTGACACGGCGTAAACCACCGATGGCCATTGATCAAAACACCAGACCGCAACATCGAGGTGTGCCGCCAACCTTTGGTCGTCCAACGCGTATGATCGATCCCAATCATGAGACCTTAATAAACCTGGCTGTCCAAGATTTCCCGCATCAATTTCCGACTTGATTTGACGCACGGCTGGTTGAGAGCGTGCATGTAGCGCCGGGACCACTTTCTCGCTTGCCGCGAGGTCGCCAAGACAACCTGCGTCCACCTGGAAGGGTGACAACAGCAAGGCGAACTGATCGCTACCATCCGACTGCTTCAACACCACAGGGTCATCAGTGATCAAACCGTCCGCCGCGGCGACGTCGGCAATGCATTCCACGCCACGAACGCATCTCAACATTTCGACGATCTTGCCGTATTGCCCGATCGACGGCTGAACCGCAATGCGAATGCCCATAACTGTCCTTCAACTTTCCAGCGTCATTCCGCCGGCGCTATCAATCAACAGAACCCGCGGTAAATTGCCTGCAATGACTTCCATCCGTTGGTAGAGGTCGACTTCCTCCCCTGGATCTGGAGTCTGGAAACCGAGCAGTACCAAAGCAGCATCCGCAGACGCGGTTTGAATCACCTTGGCAGCCGATTCATTCGACACAATCACTTTTGGTTCAAGGTCGATTCGGCTGGAAGTCCCCAGTTCAATCAGGTGCTGCTTCACCTCCGCCTCGGCCTGCGCATTTTCAACCACGCGAAGCACGCGAATCGGGTTTCCCCGCCAACGCTCATTCCGGTGCAACAAGTGGGCGAGCAATAACATCAACGCTCCGTTGTCCATCCCACGCCACCACACGTCAATCGTGCCTGTGGGAATGGACCAGTGCCCTTCTCCATCCATTGCATCGGATTCATCGGTTCGCTGTGCTAAAAACCGCGCCGCCACGATGCTCCGCCGCATGCGTGCCAACAATCGAATATTCGCACCGAACGCTTCCGCTTTCGATTCAGCCCCTGGCCAACCAAGCAAGATGGTATTGGGACGTAAGCCACCAATCCCGTGACATTGCACCAACGCCTCGATTCCGTCTGACAAAAACTCGTTGCACGTAACCACAGGAAACGCTTCAAGATGTTCATTCGCAATGAAGTTTCGCAACGTCTTCTCATATTGGTCACGTCGCTCCGCATGGTCCTCCAGATCACCTGAGACAACATGTGCAAGAGTCAAGATCCCGTGACCTGACGTCAACCAATAGCCGTAGATTGGGATGTGGGGGCGCGTCCAACCAGTACCACTCAGCGCCATCACGATCGGCCGCCAATTTTTAGGGTGGTAAACCTCTTCTTCCAACTTCAGTAACGATTTTCGAGTTCGTTCAAAAATAATTCCACTTTGCAAATCTCCCCAGCGCGATTCGATTTCCCGGTAGCGGATAAACCAATGCAACAATCCAATCACCACAATCGAAGTCGCTGCCCAGGTCCAATTAATCAAAAACATCACGGCAAGACAACTTGCAGCACCCAACAGCGAACTACTCCAATGACAAAACTTAAACGTCGGACGGTAGCTAGGATTTTTCGTGACTGCTTCATAAAAGGTCGCAAGATTCAACAAACCATAAGTGATCATAAAAAACATCGTGATGATCGGTGCGATCGCATCGAGATCGCCCAGCAGAATGCACACCTGCGCGATACCGAACGTCAAAACGCAAGCACGCCGGGGCTCGTTCGCAAGTCCGTCTCCTGAGGAAAAGAAACGGAGTGAACTAAAGACTTCGTCGCGTGCGAACGCTTGCAGAATGCGAGGCGCGCCCATCATGCTGCCCAACGCCGAGGACAATGTCGCAGCGAACACTCCCAACGTGATCAGAACAGGCCACACCGCGATATCTCGGATGACCATCCGGTTACCGACTAATTCATCGGCCGACCTTGACGATCCGAGAAGCACCGCCATCGACAAGTATACGAGTGCCGTTGCACCCACAGCCGCTAACGTCCCACGGGGAATCGATTTAGAAGGATTCGCCAAATCCCCCGACATATTCGCACCCGCCATAATCCCGGTGACAGCGGGAAAGAACAAAGCGAACATCGTAAACACGTTCGCGCCGTCGAGAAAACGCGGCGACAGATTATCCTGAAACGATTCGATCCGGAAATCAGTGAAAGCACCGCCATAAAACGATGCCAGCGAGGCTACCAACACCCCCAAAATTCCATACTGCACCTTGATCGTCCAACCAGCCCCCACATAGACACAAGCAAAGACCGCCAGATTCACCAGACTTGCAATCATCACTGATTGAGACGCGAGCACTGGAAATGTCGCGGAGAGTGCCTCGGTGAAACCCAGGATGTACAACGCGACCGAGATCGCTTGGGCCAGAAAAAAAAGAATGCCGATCGCACCACCAAATTCGACCCCCAATGACCGGCTGATCAGAAAGTAGGCGCCGCCACCCCGCACCCTGGTGTTCGTAGCAATCGCAGACAAGGACAACGTAGTGAGCGTCGTGATCAAAGTCGCGACCAAAACGATCGCGACCGAACCCCAAATCCCTGCCTGCCCCACCACCTGCCCAAAACGCAGAAACATGATGACGCCCAAGATTGTGAGCGTGCAGGGCGTAAAGACACCACCAAACGTGCCGAATTTACTCGACTGCGAATTCTGCTGGCCTGACGTTTTTTTGGACAAGGCAGCACGCCCGTAATCGGGCACCCATCGATGGAAAATCTAATTGGCATCAGACTGGAATCGCCAGCTTAAGCCAGTTCGCCGCTACATTGCGGAGAATTGCAAGTCTCTGAACCGCTATTTGAATTCGCGATCACACAAGGCTCAAGCGAATTTGGCTCCGATTCTACCCTAGCAGCAAACCAGCCCTGATCGACACGTCAACACGTCCCACTAAACCTCAGGAAAAACAACCCTGTCAACCCGCGTCGTGAATCGACACCACGGCACCACCGCCGAAGATCTCTTCCACAAGCCACCGGTCACCAAAGATCAAAGGGGCGGTGATCCATCCCCCGAAAGCAAGTTGTGGTGTCAGTCACCAAAAGCATTTCGCATTGCAATTTGTTAGTCAACGATTCATGCTACCGAGTCAAGTTTCCGAATGGGGCTAGCCGTTTTCTTGTAATCCTCCCATTCTATCCGCGAGCTCACGTAGCGTTGGACGAACTCCAAACCTATCGACCAAGCGACGGGACAGTTGATGTCCCCTGGCTATTGGACCATCCCGACACTTCTGTGGTTGATGTACGATCGCCCGGTGAATATGCGCAAGGGCACATTCCTGGTGCGATCAGTGTCCCCCTGTTTAGTGATGAAGAACGTGCGATCGTCGGAACTTTGTACAAGCAGCAAGGTCGCACAATAGCGATTGAACGCGGCTTGGAATTTGCAACTAAAAAAGCTGATGCATTAGCAAACGCGATTTCGGATGCTGCCGGTGAGTCACCATTTGTCATCCACTGCTGGCGCGGTGGCATGCGAAGCCGCGGCGTAGCCAGACTTTGTGATCAACGAAACTTAAAACCCAAACTACTCAATGGTGGATACAAGGCTTTTCGACAATCGGTTTTGAAAAGCTTTGAACAGCCTCGATTCATCATTCTGCTCGCCGGCAAAACAGGGACTGGCAAGACAATCTTGCTGAAAAAGCTAAGTGATGCCGGCGAACAAACAATCGATCTTGAAGGACTGGCTGTTCATCGCGGAAGTGTTTTCGGTGCAATTCCTGGCCGTCAGCAGCCCACCACCGAACAATTCGAAAATCAGTTGTTCCCACTATGGCAGCAGCTCAACCCGCTGCGGCCTGTTTGGATCGAGGGTGAGAATCAAGCGATCGGCCGTGTGCACGTGCCTCAACATCTGTTCAAGCAAATGGTGGCGGCTCCGATTGCATTAGTCGAAGCAGACCGAGAATCGCGACTCAAGTTCCTGTTAAAAGACTATGAGGCAGTGAGCACGGAAAATCTGATCGAAGCAGTCCAGCGACTAAAAAAACGGCTCGGTGGCTTACGGCTACAACAAGCGATTGACGCCATCCAGACCGGGAATCGGCACGAGTTTGCCAACCTAACGCTGGATTACTACGACAAGAGTTACGGTAAAGCGCTGCAACATCGAAATCCCGATGAAATCCATACCGTTTCAATGAAACGCCCTGCTGATCCTCAGGCCGTGGCTCCGTTGGTCAAGTTGGCAAAGTCACTCGAAGCCATGACCATTAAAGGATAGCTTGGACGAATCCCCGCCAAGCTTCCGTCGTCGGACCGCTCGTATCCCAACAAACGCGGCGATTACGCCTCACTACTCCAGACCCCACCTCACTACTCCAGACCCCACCTCGAGGGAATCTGGGGCGTTATTTGGCTCACCACCAACAGCAAAAGGAAGGCTTTTGGTATGTAGCATACTCAACCGCGTCAAACGGATGAGTATTTATTATCATGGAGCCATGTTCCCGCCTCGCCCATTCCTGCCGTCATTCGTTTTTGCCAGTATTCGCTTGGTAGCCACTGTAAGTTTGGTGCTCGTTGCCAATCAGTGCTCCGCTCAATTGGCACAGTTCAACCGAGATATTCGGCCGCTACTCGCGGAACATTGCTTGGAATGCCACGGCCCTGATAAAGATCAACGGCATGCGGACTTGCGACTTGATGTCCCCAATGATGGGGACCAAACCGTCATCGTCCCCTTTCAACCGGATGCGAGCGATCTCATCCACCGTGTCACGACGGATGATCCAGACTTGCGGATGCCACCGCCGCAATCAGGAGAGGGCCTCAACAACGAACAAATTAAAAAGCTACGACAATGGATTGATGCCGGTGCCACCTATCAGCGTCACTGGTCACTTGAACCAATTCAACGCCCCGAGGTTCCCAACCCACATCCAAATGCTCGTACCGAAATCGATCGTTTTATTTTGAAGCGTTTGCAGGACGCAGGCTTGGATCTCTCACCAACGGTTAGCCGCGAACGCTTGATTCGCCGCGCGACCTTTGATTTGACCGGATTACCGCCGACCTGGGAAGAAGTTCAAGCGTTCATTTCAGATTTATCCGAAGATGCATTTGCAAAGGTAGTCGATCGTCTGCTGCAATCACCCCAATATGGTGAACGCTGGGGACGGCACTGGTTGGACTTAGCGAGGTATGCCGATACCCATGGCGGGAGTGCAATCGGATTCAAGAAATTTCCATTCTCGTATGCCTACCGTGATTATGTCATTGCGGCATTCAATCGTGACCTCCCGTACGATCAATTTGTGCAGCAACAAATCGCGGCAGATCAATTATCCTTGCCCGCGAATGATCCTGCACTCGCGGCGCTTGGTTTTCTGACTGTCGGTCGTCAATATCGCAGCCCACACGATGTGATCGATGATCAAATTGATGTCGTTACCCGAGGATTAATGGGACTCACCGTCAGTTGTGCGAGATGTCACGACCACAAATTTGATCCCATTCCCACGACTGACTATTACTCGCTGTATGCAACACTTGCCAGCAGTGATCCACCAACAAGACTGCCCGTCGTCGGCGTCTTGCCCGAAACAGAGGCCTTTCGTCAATATGAAACGGAATTGACCAAGCGCCAGTTGATCCATGACGACATGGCCCGTGACCAAACAGCGGTTCTACGCGGCCGACTGAGAATGCAAGTCGGCAAATACCTACGAAGGATTGCCGAAGGAATCGGGGAACAGGATTTAGCGCAAGCTGTCTTCTCTTATCGAACGGATGACATCCGCCCACACGTGATAAATCGATGGCAAAGGTACTTGGCGGCGATACCGAATGATGACCCGGTGTTCAGATTCTGGGTCCAATTGCGAGAAACAGATGAAGCACAATTTGCGACCGCTCTTCAACAGTTGATCGAGACGGCAAAAGCGGCGAATGGAGACCCCCAGAAATTTAAATCGCAACACCAACTTGCAACCCAAACGCCAAGCTGGAACCCGCAGATCCTCGCTGCTATTGAAAAGGCGATGCCCGCGAATCTCGCCCAGTTAGCCGAGGTCTACGGAACGGTATTCGCGCAAACGCATCGGGAATGGTTAAGCGGTCTGCTGGAGGCATCACTCGAGGCAAGCGTTGAAGGTGAGATCATTCCAGATCAAGACGCGCGACACACAACCATCAACAGCGCGACAGCCCAACAATTGCGACGGCACCTTTACAACGCCGATACACCAACGGCGCTTCCCGAAGAATTGGCGCGCAAACTTCTCAATCGAACGGTGCGTGACAACTTGAGTGGAAAGGCTGGTGCGATTCACAACCTGGACCTCCAATCCCCGGGATCACCACCGAGGGCCATGGTATTGCGGGAACGCAAATCAACCGATCCGTTTCATGTCATGCTCCGCGGTAATCCCATCAATCGAGGAGAACAGGTCACGGCCCGTTTTCTGTCGGCACTCTCGGAGCCAATTCCGCCTTCGTTTGCCGACGGTCAGCGCCGACTCGGATTAGCCAAAGCAATCGTGGCGGAATCGAATCCATTGACACGGCGCGTTATCGTCAACTGGGTATGGCAACACCACTTCGGCGAAGGACTGGTCCGAACACCAGATGATTTCGGAACTCGCGGAGAAAGCCCAACCCACCCCGAATTGTTGGATCATTTGGCATCAACCCTGTTCGATCAAAACTGGTCCCTCAAGCAGTTACATCGTCAGATCATGCTCTCAGCGGTATACCAACAAGGAGCAATTGAATCTGCAGCATCCCGAATGTTGGACCCCGACAACAGATTACTGTGGCGGATGCCTCGGCGACGATTGGATCTCGAATCGATGCGAGATGCCATGCTGGCTGTCGCGGGGGAATTGAACACCGATCAGATCGGTGGCCGACCGTTTGATTTTCTAGGCAAACCGGTCGTTCCCAGACGAAGCGTCTATGCCCTGGTAAATCGAGACATCCTGTCTCCACTCGCGACAACCTTCGATGCGGCAAACCCAAGTGCCTGCACCGCGCAACGGCCAAAGACCACCGTTCCACAGCAAACCCTCTTCGCACTGAATTCAGATTTTATCCAAGATCGCGCTGCGGTCTTTGCACAACAATCAAGCATTCAGGGTGACTCCAAGTTGCGCGTCCAATGGATGATCCAAGTCGCCTACTCCCGCAATCCAACTACCGAAGAGGTAGACTCGGCATTGCAGTTTATTCAAGCAGGCCAAGACGACGCCGATCGCTGGACACAATTCGCCCACGTGCTGCTGGCTTCAAACGAGTTTGTTTTCCTGGACTGATTCAATGAACCATTGGTTAACACCGCGACGACAATTTCTGCAGCGTAGTGGACTCGGATTTGGGGCCCTGGCGTTGGGGAACTTGTTGCGCAATCAAGCGAGTGCAAGCGATTTAAAAACCCACTTCCCCGGCCGCGCAAAGCAGGTCATTCATGTTTTCTTGAATGGCGGCATGTCGCAAGTCGACACCTTTGATCCAAAGCCTGAATTGACACGGCGGGGCGGTCAACTTTTGCCGTTCGAAAACTTTAAAACTGAACGCCGCACCGGCGTGGCTTTGCCGTCACCCTTCAAATTCAAACAACACGGTGAATGTGGCACACCGGTCAGTGACCTGTTTCCGCATCTATCAAAATGTGTCGATGAGATGGCTGTGATCCGCTCCATGCACGCGGAACTGCCAAGCCACGAAATGTCACTTATGTTGATGAACAGTGGTGACCAGCGATCGGTACGACCAAGTTTTGGTTCATGGCTCACGTGGGGAATGGGAAGTGAGAACGAAAACTTGCCTGGCTTTGTCGCCCTTTGCCCGGGCGGCTTGCCCGTCGGCGGTGCCGGAAACTGGCGTTCGGCTTTTTTGCCGGGTGTATATCAAGGAACGCTGATTGACACCGCAAAAGAAGACCCCACTCAGTTAATTCAAAATGTTCGCAATCAACGATTGACGACCAAACAGCAAGAGCAACAATTCGAACTACTGCAGGAAATCAACGCCCGTCACTTAAATCAACGCCCGCAGGAATCAGAGATCGAAGCCAGAATCCGATCGTTTGAACTTGCCTATCGAATGCAAACCGAAGCGACGGATGCATTTGATGTTTCGGATGAACCGCAATCTATCTTGGATCTCTATGGAGAGGGTCCACAGAATCGACAGTTGCTGATCGCACGCCGATTGGTTGAACGGGGCGTTCGCTTTGTCCAGGCTTGGCACGGAGCCGGCCAACCTTGGGACAGTCACGACAACATAAAAAACACGCACCGCACCGTGGCTAATGCATGCGACCAAGGCTTGGCCGCATTGATCACTGACTTGAAACAGCGCGGTATGCTCGATCAGACACTGATTCTCTGCACTGGGGAATTTGGCCGCACACCCTCGGTTGAATTGGGACAAAACGGTGGTGGCGCTTCGCAAGGACGCGACCACAACCATTGGGGTTTTTCACTTTGGTTGGCAGGCGGGGGAATCAAAGGTGGAACGGTACACGGAGCAACGGATGAGTTTGGCTTTCGAGCAGTCGAAAATCGAGTCTCGGTGCATGATCTACACGCCACCATGCTGCATCTGCTGGGCTTCGATCACGAACGATTCACTTACCGCTACGCTGGCCGCGATTTTCGCTTGACCGACGTGCAGGGCGAAGTCGTGCGCAACGTAATTGCCTGACAACCCATCGACCTGACAACCCATCGACCAGCTCCCTCAAACGCCTCTGCTCCGGTTCATTTTCGCGGGTTCA
>JARGNK010000039.1:23739-35364 GCA_029213145.1 Rubripirellula sp.
ACCCATCGACCAGCTCCCTCAAACGCCTCTGCTCCGGTTCATTTTCGCGGGTTCACTCCCCACACAGGGTCCGGTTTCCAAAACAGCGTTCGGCTCGGGTCATGGCAAGCGGCTACACCACTGCGACGAAAATTGCAAAACGCGATGGTTTCCCGCTATCATAGAAGGCCGCTGCCACCAGTGGTGCGTCCCACCCCCTGCCCCGCCCCGCCATGCGAACTCGATTTCATCCAGTCTTACTGTGCCTGCTGTTCTCCGCCGTCGCGACGGCCAGCACAGCTTCCTCGCCGATGCAACTCGCGCGGGAAATCGATCGATTAATCAATCAGCAATGCGCACCCGAGTTACGAGCCGAACTTGTTGGTGAATCACAATACATCCGCCGCGCAACCCTGGATCTTGCTGGCCGTATTCCCACGGTTGCCGAACTCCAGGATTTTCGCAACTCCGAAAGTCTGACGAAACGCCAAGACCTGATTCAACAATTGGTCAGTTCGGCAGACTTCGCATTTCACCAACGTAACGAATTGGACACGCTTCTTTTGCGTCGTTTAGAACACAACGACAATTGGCGTGCTTATTTACTGGAAGCGACTCGCGAGAATCGTAAGTGGGACGAATTGTTCCGACAGATCATGGTCCCGGAAGACGACGAAGATCATCGCTCCGCTGCGTTCCTGCGCAAACGCATAAGCGACTTGGACTCGGCCACAAACGATTCCAGCATCGCTTGGTTTGGTGTCAATATTGGTTGTGCGAAGTGCCACGACCATCCGCTTGTCATGGATTGGACTCAAGCACATTACTACGGAATGGCCTCATTCTTCAAGCGCACCTTTCAGACCCGCGCTGGATCAGTTGGAGAGCGTTTCGATGGATCCATCGGCTACACCACCACTGATGGTGATTCGCGAAAATCAGAATTCATGTTTCTGACCGGCACCAAACTGGTGGAACCAGATTCGGAGTTGGAAGAAGCCAAGCAAAAAGAAATTAACGAAGCCATCAAGAAATCGGAAAGCGATGCCAAGGCTCCACCACCTCCACAACCTCAATTTCGACCACGCTCAAACTTGGTGAGAATCGCATTAGCCGATACGGAGCAGAATTTCTTTGCTCGCAACATCGCAAATCGATTGTGGGCCCGCATGTTTGGCCGCGGCTTGATTCATCCGCTCGATCAAGCCCATTCGGAGAATCCCCCCAGTCATCCCGCACTGCTCGACTTGCTTGCCCGTGATCTGCGCGAGCACGAATTTGACCTACGTCGCACACTGCACGCGATTGCATTAACGGATACCTATGCCCGAAAAGCCCATGCAAAGGACCCTCCACCAGACGAACTCTTCGCCGGAGCAATTCCACGACCACTCACGCCACATCAATTTTCGCTATCCCTATTGATCGCCAGTGCAAATCCAACGGAGATGCAAGGTCTGTCCTCAAAACAAGAGTGGAATCAGCAGCGGGAAGAACTGGAGCAGAAGAGTGAAAGTGTTGCGAGACAACTGGAGATCCCGGACGACGGATTTCAGGTCTCGGTAACCGAATCTCTCTGGTTTAGCAATCATCCTCAAATCCAAAACGAGTATCTGCAGTCCGGAGGCAACCGCTTGGTTGGTTCACTTTTGAGGTTTGAATCGGACGAAGAACTCATTCGGGAAGCGATCCAGGCCGTACTTTGTCGTGATCCTGATCCCGATGAAATGACCGCGATGCTGCAGTACCTTCAAAACAAAACAGAACGACGGACCGATGCAATCGGCCAAATCGTCTGGGCTTTAATGTCCTCACCCGAATTTCGATTCAACCACTAGCGAATTGGATCCTCGTGAAATGAATCTCAATGCCCAACCTAGCCTGAACCGGCGTTCTAGCCTGAACCGGCGTTCGCTGTTACGACTCGCTGGTGCCGCATCAACGGCGACGTTAGCTGCTGACATGTCAAGCATCGAAGCGTTGGCCTCGCCAGCGCTCACTGAATCACTCAAACAATCAGGTAAACGGGTCATCCTGCTTTGGTTAGCTGGCGGTGCCAGTCAACTCGAAACTTGGGATCCAAAACCGGGCCGATTGACCGGCGGTCCATTCAGCAAGATTCAAACCTGTGTTCCGGGAATCGAAATCTCCGAGTTGCTCCCCAAGATGTCGTCGCGTCTTAAAGAGACTGCAATCATTCGCTCGCTGAACACGAAAATTGCGGATCATGGCAATGCCTATCAATTGATGGATACAGGTCGAACGCCCGAACCAAGCCTTAAGTTTCCGCATTTAGGAGCGACGATTGCACACGAACTCGGCCAACGCGATAGCCAAGTGCCCGATTATGTGACCATGTACACGTCAACCGAAGGTCGCCGGCAAGGTACAGCGGGTTTTTTGGGTGGCCGTTACAACCCAATGTTTTTGACCGACCAAATGATGCCAGCAAACATCAAACGGCTCGATTCGATCACCGAGATCGATCACCGAGATCGCGCCGATCTGCGTGACCTGATGGCAAACATTTTTGATCGCAAACAGTCGCATCCGATGTATGACGCACACAACAGTGCGTACGACCGGGTACGTGGATTGATGGCGTCTGATCATCTCTTCGACATCGAACGAGAACCACAATCCGTTCGCAACCATTACGGCCCGACTCAATTCGGCCAGCAATGCCTGATTGCTCGTCGCTTGGCCGAAGCTGGTGTTCCCTTTATCAAGGTCGCACGTGCATGGTGGGACAGCCACGGCCAAAACTTCGAAACTCACCAAGAACTCTGCGCCGACCTCGATCATTGCATGTCAGCTCTTCTGGATGATTTGAAAGCCCGGGGAATGCTCGATTCAACTCTGGTTATCACGTTGGGTGAGTTTGGACGCACACCCGATATCAACGGCAGTTTAGGACGCGATCATTTTGCCAGTGCTTGGAGCTGCACGCTCAGTGGATGCGGCATCCGCGGTGGATCCGTGTTTGGCAAAAGCGACGAGGACGGCAAGACAGTGATCGAAGGCGAAATGAATGCCGGTGATTTATTCGCAACCATCTTCGCCGCCTTGGGAATTGATCATCACAAGGAATTTATGGTGGGGAGCCGACCAATCCCCATCGCTGACTTCGATAGCGAACCATGTTTTGACATCTTGGCCTAGGAAAGTGATATGCAACCTTCCAATCTTCACGAGCTGGCCAAATGGCCTTGCCAAGACATCGTCTTCTGTGCCGCAGCAAGCGATGATTCCCGGCGACTTTGGATCGGTTCGTCCGATGCTGGCGTCTATCAAATGGACGTCGCGGAGGAAAAGCCGCAAAGAATGAAACTTTCCGGCGAAGGCCATTCCAGTTACGTCACTTGCCTTACCCGCTGTGGATCAACGCTGGTCACCGGAAGTTACGATCGAAAACTTATTTGGTGGGATACTGAAACAGGTCAGCAAATTCGCCAAATCAAAGCTCACGACAAGTGGATTCGAAAAATCATATCGACCCCGGACCACTCCCGCGTAATTAGTGTTGCTGATGATATGCAGTGCCGTGTGTGGGACCTCGCATCAGGAACGATGATCGCTGAATTCAGTGACCATCCGCCAATGACACCACACCACTATCCCTCCATGCTTTATGCGGTTGCAGTTTCGCCTGACGGCAGCAAAATTGCCACCGGCGATCGGGTTGGGCACGTAGCAATCTGGGATAGTAAGAGCTTCGAAACGATTGCGGAGATCGAAACTCCAGTGATGTACACCTGGGATCCGCAGAAACGCCGACATTCAATCGGCGGGATCCGATCACTGGCGTTTTCCGGTGATAGTCAGCGACTCGCCGTTGGCGGAATTGGCAAGATTGGAAATATTGATCACTTGGGTGGGCCAGCACGCCTAGAAGTCTTCAACTGTCAAACAGGGGAGAGACAACTCGAACTTGAGGACAACAAGCTGAAAGGGCTGATCGAACAGATCGTTTGGGGGCCGGACGATGCATGGCTGCTCACCGCAGGTGGCGACAACAAGGGTTTCACCTCCTTCTACAACCCAGAATCGGGTGAGATGTTTCATCAAGAGCAACACCCAGCTCACATTCATGGACTTTGGTGTGATGCCGCGTATGAGAACTTTTTCATCGCAGCACATAAGCAAGTCAACCATTGGTCGATGGCGGAAAAAGAAGCTTGAAGGGCATCTTCCCAAGTGTGCCTGTAAGTTCGCCAAGACGAGCTTGCCAAGTCGAAATGCTCGGACAAGCACTGCGGTCCAGCCATAAAAAAACCCAGCCGATTTACTCGACTGGGCTCCGAAGTCTTTTTTCACTACACCCCCCTGCAAGCGACCTAGGTCGAATGAGCAGGTGGCGTAGAGTTGACTAGCGTGGCAGTGAAACGAACATTTGGTCGATGCCGCGTCGCAAAGTCCATGCACGCTCAGTCGGACACTGCTGGTTCTTCGCCGAGGTCAAGACGCTGTGCATGTGCAGCTTCATCGACACGTCCATGTTGGTGGACATCAAGCCTTGTAAAGTTTGCTGATACAGGTCTGCACAGGCGGCGTGGTGACCGGCGTTGAACATAACAACGCCCTCTGAAACGGCTCCGTACAAAACGTCTCGAGCACTCGCTTGCTTTGCAGGCGGCAGCAAGACGGCATCGATGACGTGAATGACGCCATTCGACGCGTCCAAGTCAGTCGTGATCAGCTTCGAATCATTAATCATTGCTCCAGCGTCCGTGACACGGATCTGGATCGCCGATCCTTCCAGCGTTTTTGCCGACTTCGCCTTGACTGCTTGGTCCGAATAAACCCGGCCGGAAACAACGTGATACTTGAGGATGTTCGCGAGCTTGTCGAGATTCTCAGGCTTCAGCAGTGCTTCGACGGTTCCCTCCGGCAGCTTTGCGAATGCTTCGTCAGTCGGTGCAAACACAGTGAATGGGCCATCTTTGTCCAAGACTCCAGCCAAACCCGCAGCCTTCGCAGCGGCCAGCAGAGTACCAAAGCTGCCAGCTTCGCTAGCGGTTGCAACGATCGATTTATCGGATGGCAAAATTACCGAATCGATGACATGGATCACACCGTTGTCGCACTCGATGTCGGTTGCAACAACTTTGGCACCATCAACCATTACCGTTGATCCGTCCACTTTGATGTCGACTCGCTGACCGTTCACGGTGGTTGCACCGCTCAGGCCGACGACATCTTTTGCGAGAACTTTGCCCCCGACGACGTGATAGGTCAGGATCCCGGTCAACGCGTCCTTGTTCTCGGGCTTGAGAAGCGTTGCTATCGTGCCCTCAGGAAGCTTCGCAAATGCTTCATCCGTTGGAGCGAAGACCGTGAATGGGCCTTTGCCCTGAAGTGTCTCGACAAGTCCGGCAGCCTTCAATGCGGCAGCCAGCGTGTTGAATTTCCCAGCACCAACGGCAGTTTCGACGATATCAGCGGCTTGGGACGGGACGGTCAATGAAATTGCCATCACGAACGCCAAACTACTTCTTACAAACCATTTCATGACCAAGGTTCCTTTTATTTGGGGTCGGTCGTTGCAATTCCAAAATCTGAACTTCTGATTATGCAGCGATGGCAAGTGCTCGATTCAAATATCCGTGTTTTTCCCGACTGGCCTCTTGTTCGCCGCTTCTTTCCGAAATTACCTGCCGCGATCTGGGCGATTTACGGTTCCCGGTGGGGCGATCACCCGGGTCTGGTCATCCGGGTTACGCGGACGCAGGGTGATTCTGCTAAAACGTTGCAGAATCCTCGGAGAACATTGGATCGCTATGAATAACGCCCCCGAAAAAGTCGTATACGCCATCGCAACAATGGATACGAAAGCGGAGGAGAACATCTTCGTAGCAGACTGCCTGCGGAATGCAGGGATTGAAGTTCAAACAGTCGATGTCGGGACCGATACACCTCCCATTACTGCACCGGATGTGACACGGGAGACCGTCCTTGGCGAACACACTCTTCCAGAGAACGCTGGACGCAGCGAAGCAATCTCCGAAATGAGCCGTTCTCTAGTCGACTTCCTGACTAAGCAGAATGAAAACGAGGCCATCGCGGGTGTGATCGGAATCGGGGGTAGTGGTGGCACAGCACTCATTACGGCAGCGATGCGGTCGCTTCCTGTTGGGTTACCAAAACTGATAGTCTCGACAGTCGCTAGCGGCAATACCGCGGCTTACGTCGACTGCACCGATATCACCATGATGCACTCGGTGGTAGACGTCGCGGGCTTGAATGGCGTATCGCGAGCAGTTCTATCCAACGCAGCGCACGCCATGGCTGGGATGGTCCGACATCGATTGCCGACCGAATATCGAACAAAATCCCTCGGCATGACGATGTTCGGTGTGACGACGCCCTGCGTCACTGCTGTACGCGAGTCCCTGGAACGCAAAGGATTCGAGTGTTTCGTTTTCCATGCCACGGGCGTGGGTGGTCGCGCAATGGAAGGACTCGTTCGAAGTGGCTTGATTCAAGGTGTCCTCGACATCACCACAACAGAAGTTGCCGACGAAGTTGTGGGTGGACTCTTTCCCGCTGGGCCAAGTCGGTTCGATGCCACCGTCAACATGCAGATCCCGCTCGTTTTGAGTGTAGGCGCAGTAGACATGGTCAATTTTGGAGGCCTTGAGACAGTACCCTCCAAATTTCGCGATCGAAATTTACATGTCCACAATGATCAGATCACACTTATGCGAACAACGGCGGACGAGAATGTGGCTATCGCAAAGTGGATCGCAAAGAAATTGAACCGCTCCTCTGCTCCACTGCGTGTCGTCCTACCCGAAGGAGGTGTTTCAATGCTCGACGCACCAGACGCTGCTTTCTACGATCCGGACGCCGATTCAGCTTTGTTCGAAACACTCGAATCAGAAATCAACGTAAGCAAGGATCGCCATGTCATCCGCTCTCCCCACCACATCAATGCTCCCGAGTTTTCGCAACTGCTGGTCGAGCAATTCGAAACCATCGGCGGTCATGTTGATCTTTAACAGATATGGATCGACGATAGCGAGAGAATAAGAATCCAACGCGACGCCAAGAATCAAGCATCTTCCACCGCACTACATTCCAAACCCCGACGAGAAAAGTCAGTGACCCAGACACGAGAAGCAATTCTGGAAAGGCTCCGACACAAAATTGATCAAAAGATCCCGATCATTGGAGGTGGAGCCGGAACAGGGATCAGTGCGAAGTGCGAAGAAGCGGGCGGGATCGACTTGATTGTGATCTACAACTCTGGCCGTTACCGAATGGCGGGTCGCGGATCGTTGGCGGGATTGATGCCGTATGGAAACGCAAATGCGATCGTCCGCGAAATGGCGCACGAGGTGATCACGGCGGTCAAACGCACCCCAGTGCTGGCGGGCGTCTGCGGAACGGACCCATTTATGTTGCGGGACTCGTTTCTTGCCGAACTCAAGGAGATCGGGTTCGCAGGAATTCAAAACTTCCCAACCGTTGGATTGATCGACGGAGTCTTCCGTGCGAATCTTGAAGAAACGGGCATGGGATTTTCCCTGGAAATCGATTGCATCGCTGCCGCGCACGCAATGAATATGCTCACAACTCCCTATGCCTTTAATGCCGAGCAAGCAAGGCAGCTCACCAAGGCTGGCGCCGACATCATCGTTGCGCACATGGGTTTGACTACAAGTGGCACGATTGGAGCTGATACCGCTCTAAGGCTCGAGGATTGCGTGCCGCGAATCGCCGCCATTGCCGATGCGGCTCGTGAGGTGCGTGAAAACGTCATCATTCTCTGTCACGGGGGGCCAATCGCCATGCCCGAAGATGCCACCTTCATCCTGCGACAACTGCCATCTGTCGATGGCTTCTACGGTGCAAGCTCGATGGAACGACTACCAACCGAGATCGCAATGACCGAACGAGTCAAAGAGTTCACGAACATCAAGCGGTAATAATTTGTCTCGCACGCGAGTTGACTACCGGTGAGGGGCCAAGCAAAGTCTGCAACAGGACTTCGAAGCAAGCGATTGCTCGTCACCAATCTCAGCCAGCGTTGGCAACTGATCTGTCATTTCGACAAGTGCATCGGAATGACTTCCCGCTGAGATGCTTCTTGGCCAACTTGCGATCGGAGAAACACGCGTCCCAATATCGTCCCGCTTACCTTTTCCTCTTGGCACGACTTCACCATCACGAGTGGAGAATCCGCTACCGCAACGGCATCCGGAACCAACATCAGAAACATCAATAGCAGCGGCCGACAACCTTGCTGTTCATGCATGCCCCTATCGCTGATTCCATCGAATCTTTCTTTTTCAATTTCCTGACGATGTCTTTTCTTGGTTCAAACCACGATCAAGCACACTGTCCAAATAGCTTTTGATCTGTGGTTTCAATTTTTCAAACCCCGACGCTGACCGTTGCTGCCCAAGAGCGTCCCTCATCGCGTTGTGCATCAAGTATCGCCCCGTGACCACATTCATATGGATCGCATCCCGATACAACTCATTTACGCTCCCGATACGAGATTCGCCTGATTGAATATCAGTCGCAACAACTTGCAGCAGATCCATCGCATAGGATCGCGAAAACTCTTGTTCGGGTCGAGACGATCGTAAATTTGTCAGCAACGCGTCGAAGTAGCCGCGATGATGCTTCATTGTGACAGAGGATGCATTACTTCCATTGGACCACTCCGCCGACCGCTCAATCGACCGGGCCCAGCCAGTATGAATTACGACCCTGGCGTTGGGCTGATTCTCAATTAGCTTCAAAACGGAAGCTACATCTTCTTTCAGTGTCGAGCCATAATGCACTTGGATCGAAATCACGTCGTACTGTTTTTCTTGGAGTGCTTTCGGCCACAACGTCGAACTCTTGACACATGGGTCGGACGGGTTGTCAACGATGTAAGGCAAACTTTTTCCACAGTCGACATGCCACTGAACATCACCATCAAGCTTGGCTGGAACCGTATCCCAAGTCAGCGAATTTCCGAGCAAGAACACCTTGCCTTCTTCAGCGGACACGATCGATCCCGCCGAAACCAGCACAAACAAAAATCCCATCAACCGATTCATCCTATTTCTCCCTTTGCAACCAGTATTCGGCTCGCTTGGACGATGACCACGAATCACTCGTGCCAGAAACTTGGGTGCCTCTGTGAACCAAACGATCATTGCTACTACCCACGAACCTGGATGTCCAAAAACATGGACATTCAGAAACCCGGACAGCGTCACGACCGACGTTCCCGCGATACGCATTGCCTCGCCAACCAGAATCGCGAGCAACAGCTTAACTCATTCGATCACGCAACTGGCATACAGTGGGATCCGAAAGAAATTCTTGATCTCCAAGCTTGGATTCTTTCCTCTAACGCGAATCGACCAGCAAGAGGTGAAACACAAAGCGAAACCGGCTAGGCTTATAAGATCACTTGACTACACCACGGTTCAACGGCAAGCCCTTGCCGACGTGAAGCGGCCATGCATCATCCCCTTTCTCTTGTTAATGACATGTTCTCTGACCGTGGACGGCGGGGATTTGGATTCAACGCGACCGAACATTGTCATTATTTATGCCGACGACCTGGGCTACGGTGACGTGCATTGCTACAACCCAGAGCGAGGCAAGATACCAACACCCAATATTGATCACCTTGCCAAGGAGGGAATGCGATTCACCGACGCGCACTCGTCCTCAGGTGTATGTTCGCCATCACGCTACACACTCTTGACCGGACGGTACCACTGGAGGTCTCGTTTGCAAGCGGGAATCGTTGGGTTGTGGGACGCACCCCTCATCGCTCCCAACCGAATGACCGTGGGTACACTGGCGCAGCAAGCCGGCTATCAAACTGCCTGCTTCGGCAAATGGCATCTCGGCTGGGATTGGCCAATTCCCTCGGATGAATCCAAAATATTCAAGCAGCGTCCGAAGGGGAACGCGATTGCCACAGATGCTCATCGCAAAGTCTGGCGAAGCGTCTTTTCACAACCGATCAGCGGTGGCCCAATCGACCGCGGGTTTGATTTCTATTTTGGAGTCGATGTGCCGAATTGGCCGCCTTATTGTTTTATCGAGGGAGATCGAACGATCGGGATCCCTTCGGAATTTCTCTCCGCCAAACGACTTGGCAATAACCAAGCAAGCAATCAAGGTCCGGCACTTCCGAACTGGACATTGGAACCGACGCTCCCCGCGCTGGGCGACCGGACAGCAGAGTTCATCAAGGATTCATCAAACTCATCAAAACCGTTCCTGATCTACATGCCACTAACAACTCCACACACACCACTAGCCGTGAATGAACCATGGAAAGGCAAAAGCGGCTTGAATCTTTACGCCGACCTCGTCATGGAGACCGATGCCATTGTCGGCCAAGTTCTAAACGCGATTGAAGCCAGTGGCATCGCTGATCAAACAATGGTTCTTTTCACGAGTGATAATGGCTGCGCTCCTTACATCGGAGTGCGTGATCTCGAACAACAGGGCCATTTCCCAAGTGGCCCACTGAGAGGGTACAAATCCGATGCTTGGGAAGGCGGCCATCGGGTCCCCTTCATCGTACGTTGGCCGGGAATCGTTGAGCCTTCAACAACCTGCGATGCGTTAGTCCATCAAGCTGACTTCGTGGCCACACTTGCTGACTTAACTGGAATTGAGCTTCCTCCGAATGCTGCGGAAGACAGCTTCAGTATGATGCCACTGCTGCGAGGCGGACAAAAACCAATCCGCGAAACATCCGTCAGTTGCTCGATGCGCGGTGTCCCGAGCATCCGCTATCACAAGTGGAAATACATTGCAGCACCCGGCTCGGGCGGCTGGGGCACCGGCGGAGATCAGAGTCAGGCTGTGCAGCTTTATGACTTAGCAGCCGACTTGAGTGAATCCAACAACCTAGCCGCAGCAGAGCCTATTCAGCTTTCCAAGATGCAAGATTTACTGGAAACCGTGATTACCAATGGACGCAGTTCCGCAGGCCCCAATCAAGCGAACGATGTTAAGGTAAAACGTTACCCAACTCGAACCGCGAAGTGAATCTCGACGAACTCGCAAGCCGAACGTGTTCACGATCGGCCGCGGATCATCGAGAATTCAACTGCAAAGCACAACAGGTTTTCGCGAAAAGACTGGTTTTCGCGAAAACACTGGGCTGCAAGCGAGACCGAAGTCGGTTCGACTACCAGTCGTCGGTTCGGAACGGCGAAGCCGGTAATCCATCGCGGTTATAAAGATTCGCGCCTTCAGGATTCATCGAGTAGGCGTATCGAACAGCTACCGGCTCAGCCACTTGCGGTGACGAAACAACAACTTCATCGCCGTCGATGCGAGCGTCCGCCCAATGCCATTTTTTATCAGCACCGGCGACGGCGAACCGCGCCAGCTTGCCATCGGCGGCTTCTTTAGTTGCGTCTAGTCCTTGCTTCACACCAACGATCAACCCTTCGCCAACATGATCAAATGACAAACGGATGCTGTTGCCGTCAACGCGGTGGCTCTTATAGATCGGACCACTGGCAACAAGATCCTCGCGACCGTAGGTCTGATTAAGCGCCCACTGCGACAAACGTTGACCGACATCCTGCTTATTGCGAGGATGGATATCACCTGCTTGACCAATATCGATGATCACGGCCATACCAGTGTGATCGATCTTGAGCG
>JARGNK010000039.1:35374-47246 GCA_029213145.1 Rubripirellula sp.
CGTTGCGCCTCTCGAATTTTTGCCCAGCCATCGCCACCTGCAGGATTGTCTGTTGGTGCTCTAAAGTTTGCGAGCTGAACCCAATAGAAAGCGAGTTCTGGTTGAAAAATCTCGCGCCAACCGTTCACGAGTGCCTGCTTTTTGTGATAGTACGATTCGCCTTCACCACCATTCGATTCACCCTGATACCAGATGGCACCACGCATCGCGAATGGGGCTAATGGGTGAATCATGGCGTTGTAGATTGCTGATGGAGAACCACCCTGCACTTTTGTATTCTCGTTATATGCACCAACCTGATCGGCGATGGACTTCAGTTCAGGAACACTTTGAAATCCGCCAGGCGATGTCCATGGCTCGATCCGTGTTCCTCCCCAATTGGATCCCACCAAGCCGACAGGAACATCTAACTCTCCCTGCAGCCGTCGACCAAAGAAATAGCCGACCGCGGAAAAGCCATTGACCGTACCCGGCTGGCAGACTTTCCACTCGCCCGGACATGTGTCCTTCGCAACCGGTGACGTCAGATGACCCAGAACGTTAAACAATCGAATGGTTGGATGATTTGCCGCAGCGATCTCTTCTTTCGGATTCATTGAATTGGCGACGGCCCATTCCATGTTGGATTGGCCAGAACAAATCCAAACTTCACCAACCAACACATCCTTTATCTCAACCGTGTTTTCACCAGTTACTTTTAGCGATTGGCCTTCCGAATTCGCTTTGAGCGAATCGAGAGAAACTTTCCATCGACCTTCCGGATCGGCGACAGTCTGCACGGACTGGCCCGCAAACTCGACGGTGACCTGCTCGCCAGCATCGGCCCATCCCCAAACTGGCACCGCCATCTCACGCTGCAATACCATTGAGTCGCCAAAAATGGATGCCAACTTGACATCCCCAAAGGCGATCGTCGGTAAACAAACGGCCAAGCAAACAAAACCAACCAAAAATATGCGTCGGACAATTATCATCAGCAACTCCACATCAAGAACACAACAAACACATTCGGGCAAGCAGTATAGATTGCTGGCGGTCATCCGGGGTGTACCGCTGGAGAAGTGCGACCCAATTGACAACAGATTTTTCAAAATCTGCTTGCTGACGCGTCAGTTCAAACGGCCTCAACAAGGTCACGCAAACCGTATTAACTCGTATTAGAATGGTAGAACGTTCATACCGTCCGACGGGCCATACCTTGAAGATTTCAGATCGAGTCGTAATTGTACGTTTATCGCTGTTGGTGATCGGGTTCGCCGCCGCCGAGGGTGCGTTCGCCCAGAATACCGCTGACATTGCCTCCGACCCAAACATCACCTTCGAATCAGATATCCGTCCGTTGCTAGACCGATATTGCGTGCGGTGCCATGGCGAGAAGGACGAGATTCAGGGCGAGATCAATCTCCGTTTAGTCAAGACAGAAGGGGAAATCGACGCTGCGTTTGGTCTTTGGCAGTCTGCTTTGGAGCTGATCGAAGATGGCATCATGCCCCCAGCTGATGAACCACAACCAACCGCAATCGAGCGAGACCGAATTCGACGCTGGTACCAAAGTCGATTTATCGATGACATTGCACCCCACCCCGGATTCTTTCGCCCGCGCAGATTGTCCGCCCACGAATACCGCAACACGCTAGAATCCGTCTTGGGTCTCGAGCTCGATGTCTTGATTCGCGAAGCGGAACAAACGGTCACCGAAAAATCATTGGTGATGAAGCTGCTGCCAACAGATCCTCCCGGACCGAGTGGATTCAAGAACGACACCTCAGCCAATCCACTGACTTCGACAACCTGGGAACAATACACCTATCTTGTTGACAATGGTTTGCAACGACTTTTCGCAGCGCCACATCGCGAAACACTTGAATCTTACCTTGGCCCGCTCGATGGAGAATTGACACGGGATCAAGCCGAACAATTGATCCGATTGATTGCGTTCCGCGCACGCCGCCGATCCGTCAGTGACCAGCAGCTTCAAGCTTCGCTTCGAAAAATCAAGAATGCGGCGACGGACGATTTGATGCCTGTGCTACAGTCCGAGTTAAAGGCTGTGCTCATGTCACCTACTTTTTTGTACCGCGGCCTATTGATGAATGTACCGCGGGATCGGATCTCGCCTGTTGACGACTTTGAGCTCGCTGAACGCTTGAGCTACTTTTTGTGGGCGGACATGCCAGACGCCGAGTTACTTGGCTTAGCGGAAAAACAAGAATTGCAAAAACCCGACACCTTGCATCAGCAGGTGGACCGCATGCTCGAATCACCAAAGGCGCGATCTCTCGCGATCCACCTTGGTGTGGAGTGGCTAACACTCGATGAGATTGAACATGTTTCGAACAATCCACCTGTTGCAGACGCTTTACGCATCCAACCGATCGACTTTCTGCACTACTTGTTCACCACCAATCGTCCCATTGTCGAGCTGATCGATTCAGACGTGGCTTTCATCAACGCCCACACCGCCAAGTACTATCCACTCGATCGCTCACAGTTGCCCAAGTACAAACGCCCGACCGGCATCGAGGTAGAACGCTTGCCAAACACGAAAATCGTGTTGCGAAAGACACCAGAACGAGGTGGTTTGTTAACCATGCCTGGAATTCTGGCGATGAATAAGGGTCCGATCATGCGTGGCACTTGGGTCTTGGAACGAATCCTTGGCCAAGACTTGCCAGAACCGCCCGCAGATGTCGGTCAGATCCCCGCAAATCGCCGTGGCGAGAATTTGACGTTCCGACAGCGATTCGAAATGCATCGCAAAAACCCCAACTGTGCGGCGTGTCACGACAAAATTGACCCGCTTGGTTTCGCATTACAACAATACGATGCCGGTGGTGGTTTTCGGCGATCACCAAAAAACGCTTCCAAGAAGCAGAAACTTCGAGCGAGTCAGGCTGACCAACAACCACCGAATGATGGTGAATTTGACACCAGCGGACGCCTGCCCAACGGCGAGACATTCCAGAATTTCGCTGAGTTACAAGCCATTCTTGTGACTTCCGAAAAACAGAGGATTCTGCGGAACGTCGTTCAACGTTTCCTTTGCTACGCGCTATGCCGTAAACTCGAACCCGCAGACCGCATCACAGTCGATGCGATCGTCCAAAAAGTCAGTCAAGGCGACGGCACATTCGGGACGCTGATTCACGCGATCGTTGAAAGCTTGCCGTTTCGACAAACCATCTGGCAGAGTATTGAGGAACGACCATGACTTGGCGAATCGACCGTCGGACTTTCCTGCGTGGTGCCGCTGGCCCGCTGGTACCACTGCCATTTCTGAACCTGATGGAGCAAACGGCGAGCGGTGCAACCGCCGCAGCACCACCAACGCGATTTGTCACGCTGTTCAAACCCAATGGAGTGCATCCGCCGAGTTGGAACATCAGCGGTGGCTCCGAATTCGATTTTCGCACCTCGCCACTGATGAAGCCCTTCGCGCATCATAAGTCCGATTTACTATTTTTGGACAACATGGGCGACTTTGGGTTTTCATCACACGCCAACTCCACCCGACGCTTTCTCAGCGGCCACCATCGGAACACCAAATCGGCATCAGTCGATCAATTGATCGCCAATCGAATCGCTGGCGATACTGCCCACCGGTCCCTGGAATTGACGACTGAAGGTTTGTTCCCGAACCAAATTGGCTGCAGCTATATTTCCTACGGAACGGACGGGGCACCAATACCTCGCGAGAGCGATCCGCAGTTAGTATTCGATCGTCTTTTTCGAAGCCCTTTACGTGACCCAGTTCGTCGCAGTGAGATGACAAGTTTGTTAGATCGCGTCGGTGACGATGCTCGGTCATTGTCGCGAAAAGCTGGTGCAGAAGACCGACGAACGCTCGACCAATATTTGAGCGTTGTGCGTGAAACGGAAAAGCGATTGCAGAATCTGCAGAGCAAGAATTCGACCATCCCTAAGGTCGCCGAAAACATCGAACGCCCAACAACTCCAACCAACCTTAATGAACAAGTCGAGTCGATGCTTGACTTGATCGCATTAGCGTTATGGACCGATTCGACACGATGCATCACCTATATGCTCGGCAACAGCAACAGCCGGATGGTATTTGATTTTCTTGGCATTACCGAACAACACCATTACCTTTCTCATTTCTTCCGTAATTTCTCCCGCAGCAATCTCGATTCACTGCTGAAAATTTCGCTGTGGCACATGGAGAAGTTTGATTCACTGTTGAACCGATTGAAATCTTATCGCGATCAACACGGCAGCCTCCTTGAACATTGCCTGGTGCTGTTCGGATCTGGCATGGGTCACAGTGACAATCACACCGCGACGCGAATCCCACTCGTCTTAGCTGGCCAAGCCAACGGCCGATTAAAAACGGGGCGTTATGTTCGTTATGCAAAGAACCAGCAATTGAGTCGGCTGCACTTGTCACTTTTGGAACTGTTTGATGTCCCAATGGAATCTTTTGCAGAAACATCCAAGCCACTTCCAGGCTTGAGCGATTCTGATTTCCAACCTTACCGGGAGATCCCTTTTGCAAGCTGGGTCCGCCATGAAAGCGATACGATCACAGTCCAAGGTCGACTGCGACTTTCGGATGATCTCGACGAAGCACGAGTCTTCTATGTCGATGTTGAAAATACCAAATCCATTCGGATTGAAGTGGCATTCCGAGACTTCCACAACTTCAATTTGGCGTATCATTGCGGGACACCGATCAAACTGGTCGGCACCGGCACTAAACAAGGCGACGATTACCTGATCACAAAGATAAGTGATTTAACGCCCTTGCATGGAAACAAACCGGGCAGCGCGCCAGGCTAAGTTCAGAAACATGGATGCCATTTATTTCTTACGAATTGAACTCGCCTGTGATCGGCTGCCACAAGCAATGCTTTTGTTGATCGAACAGCCGGTCTTACATTCTTTGGGTGATCGGAAAGCGTAGCGGTAAATACTGAACAAGAGCGGATCGCACCAGCACGTCTCACATCGTTTGCGTTTGCAGATTTGTCGGGGAACTAAATCATGAATCGTTTTACCTTGCTCACACCGTCATTCGCCGTATTGTGGGCGATCACCGCGACCGCGATTGAACCGATCACGATTGGGGGGCAGCGACAGTTGTTCGTCGACGATTTCTTGGTTGATCGCATGGACAATGTCCAGCTTCAGATTGAGCGACCACAACCTCGAGAGGTGGTTTTAGTCACTGACAAACCATGGGAGGGAAACACGTCCGCCTACTACACGCTTTTCCAAGACGGTGACAAATATCGAATGTACTATCGGGGATCCCACTGGAATGAAAAGACCAAGCAGGCAACGCATCGAGAAGTGGTCTGCTACGCCGAGAGTGTCGATGGTGTGAACTGGATTAAACCCCAATTGGGCCTTTACGAATTCGAGGGATCAAAGGAGAACAACATTGTTTGGGATGGTGTTGGGAGCCACAACTTTACACCGTTCAAAGACACCAACCCGAAGTGTGAGCCGCAGGCACGCTACAAAGCGTTGGCAAGAGGTCGTTCACTCAACAAGAACGATACCTCTTCAAAACATGGACTGTTTGCATTTCGTTCACCGGACGGCATTCATTGGAAACTGATGCACAATGAACCAGTCATTACCGAGGGCGCATTCGATTCCCAAAACCTTGCTTTCTATGACCAAGTTGCTGGGGTCTATCGTGACTACCACCGCTGGTTCAACCAAGGCAAACGCGACATCATGCAAGCTCAGTCCACTGATTTTCTAACGTGGACCAAGCCAGTTGCGTTGAAGTACACTGAATCAAGCCGCGAACATCTCTACACCAATGCGATTCGTCAATACAAACGCGCTCCGCACATTTTCCTCGGCTTTCCAACACGCTATCTACCGAATGAAGGTCAGCGAGTGGAACCAGTTTTCATGTCTAGCCGAGACGGTTTGCACTTCCAACGCCGGCCTGAAGCTTTAATCCCAGAAGATGCACCAGCGGACCGAAGCGGCAATCGCAGCAATTACATGGCTTGGGGACTTTTGCAGCTGCCAAACCAAAACCGCGAATTGAGCGTCTATGCTACCGAGGCTTACTACACCGGACCAGACAGTCGATTGCGTCGGTTTGTGTATCGTTTGGATGGATTTATGTCCGCGGCTTCAGATTCCCGTGGTGGAAACCTGATTACAAAACCGCTCGTTTTCACCGGCAGTCATTTAGAACTGAATTATCAAACAGGCCCAACTGGTTCCGTTCACATCGAACTACAGGAATTGGACGGTACACCGATCGCAGGCCTGACGAGTTCAAACTGCCAACCACTCTCAGGTGATTCAATTTCACGGCAAGTTAAGTGGGATGGTGAAACAGATCTACAAGCACTGTCGGGAAAACCAATTCGCTTAGTATTTAAAATCAACGACGGAAATCTCTATTCGTTTCGTTTTCGTTAACCGTCAAGCGACAAAGTTAGCCCCACCAAGCGAACTGGCTGGCTTTCAAATCTCAACAAGCTTGAAAGCCTGCGTCCGACACGATCGGCTTACTTGTCTGCCATATTCCTTCCAATCCCGGCTCGTGACTCAACCAAGGGATTCACCGAAGCGAAACACAGGTATTCGCTCATAGTGTTCGCGGAAAATTTTTAGCGTGCGGTGCGTTCGCTCCGCGTCACTTCAATTGCGGACAAAACCGGTGGCTGACCCTCTTCATTAAATTGGAATTCAACCACAAGGTTTTCTTCCACCTGCACGTTGGGCAATTCAATCGTGTCGATGTTGACTCGCCCAGAGGAAGCTCCTGCCAGCACGACTCCGGATCGTACGGTCTGCGATTGCACTCGAATCTCAAACGCGGCAGAATCGCTCGATTCCAGATTGGCAAAATAGAACTTGACGTCATAGCTCGACGCGTCATCACCCTTGCCAAGCAATGGAATTTCGAAACGTTGAAGTGCTCGCCCACCCGATGCGAGCAGCCATGGTGATTCAACATCCCCCAAGTTCACCGATTCGACATTACGGCTGTACCAACCGCCCCCATTGGCTAGCGTGGGCTTCAAGTCAAATACGAACTCCAGCCGATTCCTCGTCGCTGGACGTGGATAGCCGAACCACTCGCGGCCTGACAGATCTTTACGATCTCCTGGTGCACCAAAATTGATTCCGATTCGATTGACAGGAGTCTTGGGGCCAACTGCACTGAGAATGCCCCAAGATTTGTTCTCAACTTTCGGTTCCATTACAACTGTCGATGCAATCGAGAACTGGCATACACACCCAGCACTTGCTTCCGGAATCATCACCAAACCATTCCCGGGAATTGCGTTGATCCAACATCCCAGGCGTTGCCCCGCAAAGTGCCGTGTTCCACTGTCACGATAAAGGTCGTAGTAACCAATAAATCCTGACCGAAAGAACATCATATTGGGTGTTGCGGTGATTACGCCGCAGTGGTGCCCCGGACGACTAAAACGCCACTGACTCTCTTCACCGGTCAATGGGTGAGGCCGCATTTTTGGCTTACCGGTCGTCAATTCGAAAGCCCACGGCTCGGCAAATATTTCGTTACCGATGATTGCTGGCCGATTCATATAGTTCGCATTTTTCGACCATCGCTCACTGCCATCGATTGCATCCAACACGATCAATTTTCGGCGATCAAATTCACCTGCCAGAAATTGCTTCCAGTAATGCCCGTTGGCATTGGCTCCGCAGAGTACAACGTTCCCCTTGGCATACATCAACGTCAAACTTCCACCACCTGCACTAATGTTGGTCGTGTCAGTCACATCCACTGGCTTTGACCACAGCTTTTCGCCAGTCCGCCGGTCAATGGCGACTGCCCGCCGAATATCGTACGCCTTTGCCTCTGCCTCTGCCTTTGCTGCTGCCTCTCCCTCAAGCTGCTTGAGATCACCCTTATCCTGCAGATAGAACTTCATCCGTTCTTCCGGGCTGATCGAACTATCAATGAAATAAACTCGGTTAGGCCCGATCGCGATTGTCGTGTGCAGAATGTTATCGCCACGATAAGTCCACATCCGTTTGCCAGTTTCGGTATCGACGGCAAAAACAGCATCTGTTTGACTCTTGACCTTCAGCCCACGACGACGCATTCGAGCTTCCAGCTCTTCCCGAATCGTGCTGGTTCCGAAAAGCTGGCCGTTGTCATATGCCAGATACGCCCACGCTCGCTCGATCCCGTCTGGTGATTCGGGCGTTTGATAGGTTGCAGTGACTTGGCCAGTCGCCGCGTCCAGCGCCATGCATTCGTTGTGGATGGCAACGTAAAGTGCATCATCGCTCGCTGCCAAGTTGTGAGTCTCGCGATTATTGAAGACGCCAGTCCGAACCGCACCTGGGTTTTCCAGATCCCAAAGAAAATTCCCGTTATACGCATCGTAAGCCATCAGCCGATCGGTACCTTGAATAAACATTCTGCCATTGGTCGACAGTGGCGCTCCGGCAGCTTCATGGCGATTGATCATTGCGCTTGGACCAGGATCGCCATACCACAGCACCCCCAAACCATCACGGACACGGTAGTCATCGACCGAAGAAGTATTCGCCACATTGCCATATTGATGTGACCAGTCTCCCGCGCCCGCAAGCTTGCCGCGGCGGAGCAGATACCAAGGCGTCTGCGAAATCACCTCCCCTTCATCTTGGCCAAGCCACTGCGACAACCATTCAATCGTTGCCTGCGAGTCGATCTCTCCAGCGACCGGCTCTCCAACGACCGGCGAAAACGCTTTCGGTCGGCCAACCATCGCTACGCCACCACATGGTTTCAGATGACGTGCCAGTCGCTCTGGCCGGTCGGGCACTTGTCCGGTCAACAACATGGAATCTGAAACGATCAAATTCGCGAAGTAGTTCGAGAACGGGAGATCACCAAGGGGCCGACAAAAAATGGTGACCCTTGTGCCATGCAGACCTGCACGAGTCAGTGATGCTCGCGAAGCCGCAGCCTTGTTCGGATCTGGCTCGACCCCAATTATCTGCAACTCACTTTGCCGTGCCAACTCGTAGGCCAAACGGCCCTGCTCGCTGCCAGCAACCAAACAGTAGCCAGTCCGTTGTCCGCTCTGCTGCAAAATTTCTTGCGCCGCCGATTTGTAATGCTCCGTCCATTGATCGGCAGGAAAAGGATTTGGGTCAATCTTTGGTGTGGCGACCATTGGCGTACGGTCGGGCTGATCGCTACGAAACGCGTAGATGGTGCCGGTGTCTGTGCTGACCATTAACAAGGATTGATCTGCAGCCAACCCGCGAACATTTCCATCCACTTCGCTCTGCCAAACCAAGCGACCGCTGCTGCGATCCAACGCTACGACCTGATTTTCACCCCCTGCGACGACAAGATTTTCCGTGGCGATCAGGACATCATCCAAGTCGCTTTTGTATTGCCACCGGACACCAACCTGAGTGAACTCCTCGATTTTGCGACGAGCTTCCGCTAACTTCTCTGGGTCACGGCGAGCATCTCGCTGCTTGAGAAACCACTTCTGCTTTTCCTGGCTTGCCTGGGCATGCTCCGCTCGGTTAACTGAAAAAACCCGCTCGCCATCAACCAGGTAAGCCATGTCGTCAGCCAACACCATCTGTCGGCCATTGATATAGGCTTCCCCGACATTTCCGGAAGCTTGATCCATTGCCAAAAAGTGATGAGGGCCCCCGGCGTATATTTGGCCATCTCCCAACAGTGCTTTGGTACCACCAACCACACCACCCGCAGTCGTCCGCCACGAATAGGATCGCTTGAACACGATCTCGCCCGTTTTCTTCGACACCGCCACTGGAAGCGATCGCCCCGAAGGTACAAATAAATGGTCTTCACTAGCCAACAAATAACCTTGCGGCGACAAATCGTTTCGACCTGCGTCTTGTTGGCTGATCGCGTCATTTCGCCAAACAATGCTGCCGTCATGTGCGTTCACTGCGCAGAGATAAACATTTTCATGCGGAAAGATCCCGGCACCAAAGTAAGCAGTGTCACCGTCAATCAAGACACCCGTTCGCACCGGCCAACGCGCAATCATCTCGCCACGCGCTAACAGCAAGTCTTCGCGTGGCCCAACCCGCATCTTCCAAACGACCTTGCCATCCTCTCTGTTCAGGCAGTAAACGAAGCCATCATCTGAACCAACATAGACATTGCCGTGCGCCAAAGTCGGCGCCAATCGAATCGCGGCCTCGGTGTAAAAATCCCAAATCGTTTCACCCGTATCGGCATCAACGCAATAGAGCGTGTGATCGACGCTGCTACCGTAGTAAACTCTTCCATCCGATACGACAACTTGCATCGCCGCATCGAAATCAACTCGATGCCGCATCTCGTGGCCTTCGATCAACTCCGAACGTGGACCAGCCCACGCCTTCCGCGGCTTGGCAGGAGCTTGACGGGTCCAAGCCAGCGTCAAATCACCGACAACCGATTCCGACGTATAACCAGCTCGATCATTCCCATTCAGGTAGGACGTCCAATCCGCGAGCGTCGGCGTTACCGTCAGAAAACAGGAAACTAAAGCAGCAAAACAAAAGGAGCGGTAGATCATGACGGTTTCCCCATGGATCGATCGTAAACGGTGCCCCTTTAAAATTCGGTCGGCATTATACGATGTTTTCACGCGCCAACGGTCATGTCTCAATTGAGATCAGGAATGCCCGTGTCTGCTTGCCCGCTGAAAGCGGGCAAGCGTTGTGGAGAAAAGAAGCAGCGGATGCTTAGCCCACCACTTTCAACGAAATTGAAACCCGTCATTCCAACCTCGGCGAAGATTGAACGTGTTGCTGAATCGACCGCTACGCCACAACACTAGAACTCACCCGATTGATTGCGGAGTTCTAGCCGATTGCTGAATCACACCCGATTGCTGAATCACGGCCAAGCAGCCAAGCGAGAACTGCTGCTGGTCGCATAAGGGCAGCTCTACCAAATCTTAATCCCAAGCGTAAATCTCAGGCCATCGGATTCCAGGTGTTGGCCTGAGCGAATCAAGTTGGGCCAAAGCGACCGATCAAGAAACATTCTGGCTGCGGCTAGCCAGGAAGGGAGAGCGGCGGTACCGATCATGCTTGACGACCGGAAAGCGGTGGCCGTAAAGCAACCCACGCAGGACCCCGCTAACTTGGAAAAGTTCACGTTCTGCTGAGTTAGATTTTTACCCCCACTGCGCAAAAAAACCTCGCCCACTGTGAGATGAACGAGGTTCCGTCAACTGGTTCAAAGATTGACAGATCTACTGGTTCAGTGGCTCTTCAATGGTTTCCTTGCCGGCCCGAGTTCCAAGTGCGCCCCACAATCCGTAAGGACTTGGAGACCCAGGTGCTCGTGGACCCTGGCCTCTTCGCCAAACGGCACCCGCTTGCCGATTACCTGCCTCGACAGAGTCCGTCATGAAGACAACCGCACCATCGGACATCAGAATATGTGCTCCACCTTGATGGTGGCTACTCGCAGGCATGGTTCCCGCAGCATCAATCCAAACGCCAGCGCAGACTTCCGAGTTAGGTGGCAGAATCGTGAACATCGCTGTACTGTGATAACGGAAGTTAGCCCAACTGCAACCGCGACCATCGAACACATCAATGCGCAACGGGTTAGGTGGTGTGCAACCAGTATATCCAACGGAACACCACTTGGTAGGCCGATCATTGCTGATCTGACCGGCGTCCCGACAATGCGAAGGATTGTTATTCACATCGTTGCTTGAGTCACGTTCCCAAGAAGCAGCGGTACGAACATCACGATCGCCCATATCAGTCATGATTTCACCCATCGCGATGGTATTTGCCAAACCATCGAGAATATCACGAAACTTACTTTCTTTACGCACCATGAAGACGCCGCGGGAAACGGCGTTGATGTTAAGCACCGCACCCGCTCCGGTACGTTTCCTCAAGTCACCTG
>JARGNK010000040.1:0-12673 GCA_029213145.1 Rubripirellula sp.
GGGATGCGGCCTCCTGCACGAGCAAATTCGTCCAACCTCGCGCTGTAAAACACTTGGCCATTCAAGATCACCTCCAGGTACTCGACGGGGTCGCGGACCGAGAGTGCCAACTCGGGTTGCAATTGAAGAACTTCACCGTGATTGGCATTGAATACATGGCCCGGCAATTCGCCCGCCAGTTTTGGCCGCATCAGCGGGCCGTTCGTGATCAGGCTGTGCCCTTTCCAAGCCGCATCCCACCATTGTTCTGGAGAGTTGACCCTGGCCACTGCGAGCGGATCGGCTTGAGCGTTGGGTTCTGGCATCGCTACATACATCCGGTTGTAGCCCACGGGGGTTTTCCCCGCGTTGTCGCCACTGCCGGCCAATGGGGGAATCCGTAATCCTGCTTCAAGCAGATTCCAATAAACGCGTTCCGCCCAACGACCCAATGCCGTCCCGCCTCCGGTGGTTAATCCTTCGATACCGCGTGAATCGGGAAGACGCGAGACGTTGCGATCGAGCCTTAACCAATCGCCCATCAAAAAAAAACCGTCAACTTGGCCACTCGCTAACCAGACAGGTAAGGCCCATGCGAACGGGTTCTCTACCGCTACGCGAATCTGCTCGTCGCGGGCAGCGCGGACCAAGGCCTGAACGGGTAGCGATCCGCTTTTCAATTCTGGAGTTGCGCTTGATCCGTAAATGGTTAACCCTCCGAGGTGGCTTGCATCTTCACGGATCCAATGGGGTTCACCCTGAAGTGGTTCGTCACTTTTACGGCCGGCGACAGGTTTGGCTGGCTGGTGACCGAGCGTTGCCGCAACGTGCAAGTCTTCGGACGCCATCCTCAGTGGCAGGCTATATGGCGACGTTGGTACGCAGCAGTCGCCACTGGTCCAGCCGTGCTCAAGCATGTTGATCATCCGCGGCAGGGCGACGTTATGCTCATCCAAGCTTGTTTTGTCGAGCGTGAAATTTCCTGTAATGATTCGATACTCTGGTCCACGGATGAGCCGAAATTGATATGCAGATGCGGGCAGTGAGACTTCGACATTGCGATCGAGAACAACCCCGATGCCTGCGGGCACCGTCTTGCGAACCGGCATCGCCTTATCTGGTTTCGTTGCTCGGACTAATTCCATTCGTGTAATTGTTTCTTCACCGTTTGATTCCTCGGTAACGGAGACAGTCAAGGTTCCCTCGACGGCACATACGCAACCGGCTGTGAAAAGCAGGTTCAACATGGCGAGACGGATTCGATTCATCGGACTGCGCTGTTTGAGTGAACTTTGGTTGCAGCGGGCGGTTCCCAGACTCTTGCTGAGCAGTGGCGATGGAGACACTCCGACAGGTGTGGGATCAAGGCAATGCAAGTAGGTTTGATCCAATCCGATCAGCCGCCCGCCTAACTTGAGCTTAGTCGGAGTCGAGGGAGAAGCAGCCGGTACCATCAAAATCGGAGAGGGGAATTCGTTGCATCGTCGGTACAACCGGAGCAGCCGTTCGTCTGGCCCCCGGCGTTGGACCGTTCTAGATGAAGGCTTGCCGTGTCTGGGGGAGAGAGGCTGCAGATTCTGGTGCGGTGCGAGCTGAGACTTCCAAAAAAAATGAATGCCGGTTGACCGATTCACCAATGGGCGTGGGGAATTGGTATCCTACGTATCGCTCTCTTTCTCCTGAGGTTCATCTTGATGCAACACCGAATTGTTTATTGTTTGACGTTCTTCTTTCTATCTGCCATCGCGCTACCTGCCGCTGAAAAGCCAAATATCATTTACATCATGTCGGATGACATGGGGTTTTCTGATATCGGCTGTTACGGCAGCGAAATCGAAACACCCCATTTGGATTCGTTGGCAGCGGGTGGTGTGCGTTTTACTCAGTTCTATAACACGGCACGCTGCTGCCCAACGCGAGCGAGTCTTTTGTCTGGTCTTTATCCGCATCAAGCGGGGGTTGGGCACATGATGAATGATCGCGGGCACAACGGATATCGCGGCGATTTGAATCGCAGTTGCGTCACGATTGCAGAAGCATTGAAACCTGCGGGGTATAAGTCATACATGTCCGGCAAGTGGCATGTCACCAAAATGATCAATCCTCAGCAAGAAGGCGACAAACACAACTGGCCAATGCAAAGGGGGTTTGATCGTTTTTATGGCACCATTCATGGCGCGGGCAGCTTCTTTGACCCGAATACCTTGACCAGAGGGAATCAGTACATTTCTCCTTATGCGGACGCCGAATACACACCCGCCCAAATGGCCAATGGTGAGTATTACTACACCGATGCGATCGCCGATCACGCCACCCGTTTCATCACTGAACATCATGTTCAGGCAGATGACCAACCGTTTTTCTTGTATGTGAGTTTTACGGCCGCTCACTGGCCGATGCATGCGCTGCCAAAAGACATCAAAAAATACGAAGGGAAGTATGATGGCGGGTACGACGCAATCCGAAATGCCCGTTATGAAAAAATGCTGCGTTTGGGTTTAGTAGACAAAGCAAGCACAGTGAACTGGGCGATTCCCAACGAATGGAAGGAAACAACGCACTGGGAATGGGATAAACGCAACATGGAAGTTTATGCGGCGATGGTTGACAGCATGGATCAAGGTATCGGACGGATTGTTGAAGCCTTGAAGGATACCGGTCAGTTCGAGAATACGCTGATTTGCTTTTTTCAAGACAATGGAGGATGTGCGGAAAATTACGGGCGTGGCGGAACGGGGCGACCACGTGCTGAGGCTCCAGAACTTGCGCCGCTCGCCGGTGATTATTTGCAACCCGACATGACGCCAAAGCAATCTCGGGACGGTTTCAAAATGCGGACGGGAAAAGGTTCGATGGCCGGACCTGCCGACACGGCAATCGGGTATGGACGTGGATGGGCGACCGTATCGAACACTCCCTTTCGAGAGTACAAACACTGGGTTCATGAGGGTGGTATATCAACACCCCTGATCGCGCACTGGCCGAACAAAATCACGAGAAGAGGCGAACTCGAGCGAACCCCAGGCCACCTGGTTGATTTGATGGCGACCGCCGTTGACATCGCTGATGCGACTTACCCAACGGCATACCATAACGGCCAGGCGATTAAGCCGATGGAAGGGAAAAGTTTGGTCCCGGCGTTCTTGGGGAAACCACTTGAGCGTGATGCCATCTATTGGGAGCACGAGGGAAATCGTGCTATCCGCGTTGGTGACTACAAATTGGTTGCCAAAGGCGAAAAAGGTCCTTGGGAACTCTATGACATTTCCAAAGATCGAAGTGAGCAAACAGATCTGAGCGAAGAAATGCCAGACTTGGCCGCAGAGCTAGCCGAAAAATGGATGGTTTACGCGGCTCGCGCCAATGTGTTGCCGATCAATCCTCGCGGGACCCAAAAAGCAGATAAAGTAAACAAAAAACAACGCCGATTCGTGCTCCGCCAGGGGGATGATCTGGCGCGTGATGTTGCACCGTTTGTGCAAAACCGAGCCTTTGAATTGATCGCCAATGTGAAGATCGAGGGAGATGGTGTGATAGCGGCTCAAGGCGGAGTCACTCACGGTTGGGCGATTTATGTGCAAAATGGCGCACTTTGTTTTGCCAAGACCCAAAATGGAAAACGTCAGGTCATCGAAAGCGGAGCAAAACCGACAGGTGAGGTGTCGTTAAGTGTTTCCCTCTCATCGCAGGGAAAGGTGAGGATTTGTGTTGATGGGCAGGAGGTGAAACGCGGCGATGTTCAATCGACGCTATCAAGTCAGCCTTTGGACGGATTGCAAATCGGACAAGATACCAATGGAAACGTCGGAGACTATGAATCGCCCTTTCCAATTCGAGGAAAGGTTAGCAAAGTGATTGTTGAATTAGAGTAATCGCACCAACAAGCGGTGCGCACTGTCAGCGGTCGTGCCAGCGCCAGCGATCGGCAGACTGGTGCCGGCAGACTGGTGTCGGCAGACTGGTGCCGGCAGACTGGTGCCGGCAGACTGGTGCCGGCAGACTGGTGTCGGCAGACTGGCAAATGAACGCCAGTCTGAAATTGACCGCTGTAATGGGGGTGCCGATTGGCGATTTGTGACGGTCAGATTGGTTTCGCCGCGGCGGCTTAGTATGGCAGTTCTCTGAGGTAGATATTTTTAAAGAACAGTTCGCTGCCGTGATGTTGAAGCTCAATTTGATCGGATCGCACCAAGGGTGTCTTGCCGCTCTTATCCCAGAAGTTTTCGAGTTTGACGCGATTCGCAATTAATTTGTCGTTCAGCCAGATCGTGACTTTGTCGCCAACCATTCGGATCAGGAACGTATTCCACTCCCCTGGTTTTCGATCAGCCAGGACGAGCGGGCTGTTTCGGGACCGACGATTATTCCAGAGTCCACCAGAGCCAAGATTGCGACCGTTCTTATACGCGGCAACCCACTGTTCGGCAGACGAAGGCGGGTCATCGTTTTTGGCGCGTGGATCCCAGGGGTCCCATATTTGAACTTGTGGCGTTCCACGCAAATAGATGCCTGAATCGGCTCCAGGCGGGATTTTCCAGTCGAGGTAGAGTTCGAAATCGCCATAATCTTTCGCGGTGCAAAGGCTTTGGCCCGCACCGTCGTAAGTGAGGACACCGTCCACGATTGACCAGTGTTCATTCATGGTTTGATCAGCTTTGGTCTGGGCTGTTTCAAGGGCTTCGCCCGCAAGCGAACGACGTTGGTTGGCATTCTTGTGCGCTAAACCTTTCCAGCCGTTGAGGTTTTTACCGTTGAACAGAGCGGCGAACCCGTTTGGCGGCTGATTGTCTGTTTTTGAATTCGGTGTACTTGGTGATGGTGAATAGTCAGCGATGCGAAGATCACGAAACTCGACCCGGTCACTATGACCCGCCAGCACAAGATGTCCGAGAGGCGTCTTCATGCCGGGATGGGGTGTGCCATCGACCGGTGTGGTTTCGTCAAGAAACGCATCGACGATGACCGCGCCATTGAGAATCACCATAATGTGATCTTCGATGGCCACGATCGTTTCGCGGTTCCACTCACCCGGTGGCTTGAGATATCCGGTTCGTGCAGGCGTGATTCCGTAGATCGATCCATGATATTGCCAAGGCTTTAACCAGCTCATCTTGCGAGTACGGCCTTCGCCCATGTCGGCAATTCCGTTGTAACGACTGCCATGATGATCCAAAATTTGGATTTCCATACTGGACGAGGCAGGATGGCCCCCATCGGGAACTCGGATGCCAATCCCATTGTTTCCACTCTCCTCCAATTTGAATTCGAATTGGAAAGCAAAGTCGCTGTATTGGCCATCACTGACCAAGTTTTTTCCACCCTTTTTGCAGATCAAGATGCCTTCCTGGGCAGCATAGCCGGCTGTATCCCCCGACCATCCGCTTAGATCTTTCCCATTGAACAAGCTTTGCCAGTTGGCTGTTTGTTCTAGAGTCGCAATTGCCCGCGTTCCGTGGGCGAGGTGAGGGTCGTCGCTGCCAGGCTGAGCCTGAAGCGGAGTCGTGATGAGAGAAGCCCAAAATAGCGTTAGCAGTAAAAAGGTTCGCATGGCAAATGGCGGTAGAAGAAATCGTGGAAATGAGGCAGGAAGTCGATGCGGACATCAACCCGACAATATAGCCGCGACTTTGATCGCCGGGCAAAAATTCGTCGCAACGCTTCGGGGGGCGAGTCGTACACGCCAGGCTATACCATCCTGCTCCAACGCGATTTCCTGGTTCCGCAACCGCTTCTGTTGGTTGTGCGTTCAGATTCGGCGTCCAGATTCCCTGAGCCTAAGAAGTGCGATCAGCCCAATCGCTTGGCGTGGGGTCTTCGGTCTTAATGACGAGTGGCGTCTCGCTGCCGATCACGATTAAAAACGTGCCCATACAGTGGAAACGAGCCAGAAATGCGATACTCAGGGTGAAAATTCGCCCCGAGGGCTGAAATCGAATCTGGGTGAATTTCGTTCGGTGGAGATTGGTCAGGCCGCTCGGCGTCTTTCGCTTGCCTGAATCGGCTCGGGGAGCCGAAGAATCTTCGGTTCTACCTCGCCGGCCGCACTGATTTGTTGGCTGTCGAAGGTAGCGGCAAGTTCCCGGTCGGGGCCATAGATTTTTAGTTCATCTTCTTCGATGAACCAGATCGCGTGGTGGTTGCGGAGGTGAAACTGCCGCCCACAGAAGAATTCGTTGCGGATTAGAATGGATTCCCGGAGGATGGACTCGTCGTTCTCTTTATAGGTATCCTGGGCTTTTAACCAACATTTCAAGCAGTCCCTGACCATTGCCAATCGTTGCGAGTTGGTCATGTCGTGAGTACATCCAAGAAATGCGATACGATGGGGCCGTTGAGTCAGTGGCGTCGAATCGGCGTTGATGATTTCGCTTTTTTGACGACCATTCATGTTTCGGCTCGATTCGACCCGGACATTCGATCCATCTCGAACAAGAAGCATTCTGTCCCTATGTTCCCTATTTTGCCTGAAGCGTTAAGTCGCCTTGGCCTGCAAGTCACCTGTCCGTCGTTGGAGTAAAGATGAGGGTTTTGTTGAGTGAGGATGAGTTGAATCAGGGCGTCAGCCGGTTGGCCGACGAGATTGATCAACACTACGAAGGTCGACCCTTGACCGTGATTGCGATCATGACTGGATCGTTAGTTTTGTTCGCTGATTTGATTCGCCGGTTATCGATGCCACAGCGGGTCGGGGTGATCCGTGCCTCCAGCTATCGAGGTGGCACAACCTCGTGTGATCTCCAGGTCGATGCGGGGATGATGATTGACGTGACGGGGCGTGACGTCTTGTTGGTAGACGATATTTTCGACACCGGTAAAACGCTCGAGCGAACCAGCGAGATGATGAAAGAGTTTGGTGCCGCATCAGTGCAAACCGCGGTCTTGTTGCATAAGCAGCGAGAGCATTTGGTTCAGGTACGACCGAATTTCGTTGCATTCCAGATCCCGGATGAATTTGTCGTCGGCTATGGTTTGGACTACTTGGATATGTACCGAAATCTGCCCTACTTAGCGGTATTAGACCCGGCAGAAATTGAGGCAACAGCGGCGGAAGTTGAGCTGTGAGTGAGTGTCCTCGAGTTTTGTTGATCACCCGTCACTTTTGGCCGCATGGATCGATCGATTCTGCAGGTTACAGTTTTCAATTGACAAAGGCACTTCGGCGCGATGGTGTCGAAATTGAGGTCGTCACGCCTCGTTTTGCATCCTCTTGGAACGACCGTTTGATGGTGGCTGGAATCCCGGTTCACCGTCCTACCGCGGCCCCGCGAAGTGAATGGTCGATGGGCCGCTACGTGAGGCATCTCACGACCTGGCTTCGCGAGAATGGTGACCGGTTTGATGTCTTGATAGTGGATGGGATTCGAGAAGAAGCATCTGCGGCGGTGGAAGCCGCTCGATCGCTTAACTGCGGCACGATCCTGAGATGCTCTGGGTGGGGTTTTGAGCGGGATACGGAATGGTGGAAACGCAACCGTTCGACGGCACGTTGCGGGATGGTTGGTAAGCTTGCCGATGCGGTTGTTGCCAAGAGCCCGGAATGTGCTCGAGCGTTGGTGGCCGCTGGATATCAAGCAGACCGAGTTGTTCGAATCGATGATGGAATTGCTGCCGGACCACAACCAACGACCGCAATGAAGGTTAGTGCTCGCCAATCCCTCGCGACTGCCAACGGCGATCTATTTGCGGAAGAGGATGTGCCGATTGTTTTGTGCACCTCAAGCATGACCCGCGACAGCGGCATTCATTTGCTTGTCGACGCGGCACGGCTGCTAATTACGCGACATCCCAGCCTAAGACTCTGGTTCGTTGGTGATGGCCCCAACCGCGATTCGATCTATCAACGCATTCGCGGTGATGGCGTCCGTGCCTCAATTGCCATGCCAGGCTCTTTCAACGACAACGAGGATTTATTTTTGGCAGCTGACATTTTCTTACAGCCTGATGAGCAGGGTTTAGATTATTTCTTGCCGGCTGCCGTTCGCGCGCAATTGCCAATCGTGGCCGTTGACCAGGCCTCGACGCGAACGGTTCTTACTGGCAATTCCCGCGAGCGTGGTACGCAGGGCGAGGAAGATCCAGGCCAGTGGGTTCAATGGATTCCTGGTGCGACGTCCAAGTTAACACGAAAAAATTTGGATCAAGTGCTAGATGAACTGCCGAATGCCCGCGTGCGAGCAAGCAAGTTGCGACGCTACCTGCTAAGAAGTCGTCCGCAAACGGGTACCGTCCAGTCCTATCATGAATTGTTCAGGCGTGTGATGAGCCGGCCAGTGGGGCAGAGCGTATCGATTGAGGCAGCGTCATGACGATTCGTGTCGCGCTAGTGATACCCACTATGGATCGCGGTGGAGCGGAGAAACAACTTTGTTTGCTCGCTGAGCATTTGCCCCGAGATCGTTTCGAGCCACACGTTTTTCTGCTGACACGTGAGGGCCCTCTCAGTGGGCGACTGCGTGACGCGGGGATTCCCGTTACGCTGATTGGAAAGCGTTTTAAAGTTGATCCAACGGCGCTCTGGAATTTGAAAAACGAATTGCTTGCGTTCCAGCCCCAGCTCGTTCACACCTGGTTATTCGCGGCGAATAGCTTTGGTCGTGTCGCGGCAAGGATGGCGAATGTCCCTCACGTCTTGGCGAGTGAGCGCTGTGTTGATCTTTGGAAAACTGAAGCCCACCATTGGATTGATCGGCGGCTTGCTCGGGGGACTGAGGCGATTACCACCAACAGTTCCGGCGTACGAGATTTTTATGTTGAACGCGGGATCGCCCCAGAACTTTTTCGTATCATCCCAAATGGAATTGAACCTCGTCCGACAACTTCGCTGACGCGAGCAGAGGCTTGCGATCGATTGAAAATTGACCCTGCCCGAAAGCTGATTGTTGCGGTGGGCCGCCTATGGCCCCAGAAACGATACCGTGACCTAATCTGGGCTGCTGAATTACTAGGGACGCTGCGTGAAGATACGACGTTTGTAATCATCGGAGACGGCCCTCAATCAGGTGAACTTCTGCGACATCGTGATGCTGTCACCACCACTGAACGCGTCCGCTTTGCCGGCGCACGTGATGATGTGAACGAGTTACTTCCGCATGCCGATCAATTCTGGATCGGGAGCGCTTACGAGGGGCAAAGCAACTCGTTGATTGAGGCGATGCAGGCTGGATTGCCAGTGGTTGCCAGCGATATTCCGGGCAATCGAGATCTCGTGACGGATGGACAGACGGGGCGATTGGTCAAGCTCGGAGAGACCGCTGACTTTGCCCGGGCCAGCAATCATTTGATTGAAAATCCTGATTTGGCAGACCGTCTAGGGGCGGCCGGAAAAAGCCTGATTGAGTCTGAGTTTACGGTGGAAAACATGGTTGCTGGGCACGCAGATTTGTACGCCGAGTTGTGCGCTGGCTAGCTTCCCATTTCGGCAGATCCTTGGTTTAGCTGGTCGAGTGTTAGGCCATCAGGTTGATCAAATCTGCTTGAATTGACAGCAAAACGTGATAAAAGGTTCCGCTCGTAGCGATCAGGGGAACGTCGGGGTAGGGAATTTCGCTCGATTCAACTGTTTTCGTTCAGATCCACGTTGAGAAAGCTCTTCGGACAGATAACATCGGGTTTTGCTAGGAATCGCGTAGGGGTTGATTCCTGAATGCTAGATCCTTTTCCTGAAGAGCGAGCGAACATGGACCGGAGCGATATCCGTCAACGACGTGTCGAGGAAGTCGACCTGATGTTGACCAACGCCCGCTTGCGAGACGAGCTGGAACCGTACCGCGACGAATCGATTGATCCCTCGGTCAGTCGGATGTCCTTGCAGGATGAAAACGAGTATTTGGCATCGATGCTGGCTTGGGAGAAGGCTCCTGCCTTGCCGATCGCTAGCTGGTTCAGTCCGGTACTGGAATTGCCATCCCCCGATTTGCTAGACGATGAGGAGCTCTCCAGCTTGCTCCTCGTGACAGTTGAAAAGCTCTATTCGGCGCGGGTGATTCTACGCTACACCGATCATCTTTCTGATCGGGATCTGTACAAGATTATCTACCGAGACATCTTGCCGTGCTGTGAAAAGAAAGTCGAATTGCCGGGCAAATTTCTGGAATGGCGGTGCATGGAAGACACCGACGTGTGGCTTCGATTTTATGCGGATGCCATTGAGCGACGACGATTTCAAGAAGAGTTTGAGGTCGAGCTTCCGCCAAGCGAAACGCCAATGCACAAACGGCAGCTACCTGGCAATTGATCGAATAGCATTCCCGATTGGGGAGCGTTCCAATTGTGTGGAAGCGATTCGCCGAAGCACTTGGGATTTAAATTCAGTGTTTCGTGATTCAGTGACTCTCGTGTTGTGAACCGCTTAGGCGGTTCACAACAGAAGTACGAAGAATCGATCTGAGAACCCATTCGATCATGCATAAACGCGAAGTGTTGTAGCGGAATTCGTCAAGAATTTCGGCGGTTTCCGGGGAGGGCCGAAAGCCTTCCCGCCTTCCGCTACTAGTTTTCGGATAGGCTCTAAGTCCTTCCGTCTTCGCAGATCGGATTAGACAACGCGAACGGTGGACAGACCCGCGTTTACCGACGGTATTTCCAGATACAGGCCAGCGCTGCGAAACCATCTCGCCAGCCGATTTTTTTTCCTTCGGCAAATCCGCGGCCTTGGTATTGCGTTGGTACTTCCATGACTCTCGCGCGCCGAGCGGCGATCTTGGCTGTGATTTCTGGCTCAAAGCCGAATCTGCGTTGTTCAAGTGGAATGCTTCGCAGCATGTCACCATCGAACGCCTTGTGACAGGTTTCCATATCGGTCAGACGTAGGCCTGTCATGGTATTGCTGCCGAAGGTCAACAGTCGGTTGCCCATTCGATGCAGCCAAGATGGATCTTGGTGCCCGTGAAGATAACGCGAGCCATACACGGCGTCGGCGGTGCCCTCAAGCACGGGCCAAATCACACGCAACAGATCAGCGGGATCGTATTCGAGGTCAGCATCTTGAATTGCGACCACTTTCCCTTGCGAGTGTCGCACGCCGAGCCGAACCGCGGAGCCTTTGCCATGGTTGCAACGGCGTTGAATGATTTGACGGTTCGCTCGTGCGGGCTGGGCGGCCAGCCATTCTGAGGTTCCATCGGTGCTACCATCATCGACGACAATGACTTCGGTTGCGGGAGGCATGACCTCGTCCAATCGCTCCAAAACGCCGGGCAACGTGTCGATTTCGTTAAATACCGGTACGATCACAGTCACATCGATTTGGTCGATTTCATGATCGCCGACGGTAAGCGAATTTGCCTGAGCGAGCAGTTCGAGTGTTTGATCGATCTGGTCCAGGACCCGGAATTCAACGGGGAACCATTCTTGGGATTCCGCTTCAGTAGCGAAGAGGTCGTCGGTGGTACAGCTATTGTCGATCGTCATATCTAATCTCGGGAAGTGGTAGATTCACCTCTAAAGATGGGATACGACCTGCTGGGAAGGTTCCGCTTTTAGGCTGGTTGTGGCGGAGTGTCGTTACCTGTGAGTCTATTTTGACGATTGAAGCATCTGTTCGCTTTTGCGAACAACTCACCAAGCTTGGCGTGGGTCCCTCGCGAAGGGGATTCGGAAGGGACTGCGGGAAATCATAGCTGGGGCTGTACCGCTGGGACCGTATGACTGGTGTGGTCTAGTCTTCGGTCTGAAGACTGCCCCACCAGTCCTTATTGGGCTGCCAGTTGGGGTCGAGCATCGCCGCGTGTGACTTTTCTAATCGCTGTTTGAGTTCTGTCTGGATGCGACTGAATCGGGCTTCGGTCCGTTCAGGATCATATCGGGGGTCAGGTTCTGGGAATTTGGCTCCTACCGAATGCAACCATCTGTCCAATTGGGCCGCCATTCGCTTTGTCCGCGCGGGATGGGTTCGCGAGAGATCACTTTGCTCGGTTGGATCCTGATCTAATTGATAGAGTTCGTTGCGGCCGTCTTCGTAGTAATGGATTAGTTTCCAATCACCCTCACGGAATAAGGAGCTTGGCTCGCCACCCTGATTGTCGTAATGCGGATAGTGCCAGTACAACGGCCGCGGATCGATCTCATCACCGGTGAGTAGTGGGACCAGCGAAACGCCATCAACGTGTTGAGCTGGGTTTAACGGTAAACCACAGAGCTCGAGCAGAGTTGGATAGAAGTCAGCGCCCGTGACAGGCGTGTCGCAGGTCGATCCTGGTTTGGTCTTGACGGGATAGCGGATGTAGTACGGCTCTCGAATTCCACCTTCCCACTGTCGTCCTTTACCGCCTCGCAGGGGCAAATTGCTGGTTGCGTAGGCATCACCCGAAGACACTCCGCCATTGTCGCTCGTGAAAATCACGATTGTCGATTGGGTCAGTCCACATTCATCGAGGGTATTCAAGACCTGCCCAACGGCGGTGTCGGTGGTTTCGACCATCCCTGCGTAAACCGGGTGGTCTTGCACTTGCCGAACAGGCAAGGTGCGGTCAATTTTAAATCGCGACATCGTGTCGGGGAGTTTTGGTGCGGCTTGCTGATATTTGGACCACAATTCCTTCGTGGTTTGGACGGGAGCATGCACGCTGTAGAAGGACAACATCGCAAAGAAAGGTTCGTTTTGATGCTGCTTGATAAATCCGGCCGTTTCATCAGCCAAACGCAAAGTCAAGGATTCACCGGGTGACCCATTTTCCATCTGCGGGTTTTTGTAGGG
>JARGNK010000040.1:12700-31996 GCA_029213145.1 Rubripirellula sp.
CGCCAGGAGGGCTGCCACGATGATGGCCACCCACATTGAAATCAAATCCATGATCAGTGGGGAGCGAACCTTCTCCTCCCAAATGCCATTTTCCGGCAAAGAAAGTGGTGTATCCAGCTTGCTGTAACGTTTCGGCTAAGGAAATGTCCTCGTGAGGGAGTTCTCGAACGTAATCGGCCGGTAATAAAGGGTCGTCGCGTTTCCATTCCATTCCTGAGCGAGCACCGATCCACTGGGTGATGCCATGCCGTGCGGTGAACTTTCCCAGTTGAATGCTCGCTCGGGATGGACTGCAAACACGACAGGTGGCATAGCCCTGAGTGAAACGCATTCCGGTCCGCGCTAACTTGTCGATGTTTGGGCTGCGGTAAAACGTGCTGCCTTCAATCGACAGGTCGTGTAAACCCATATCGTCTACGAGGATCAGCACCACATTTGGTTGCTTGGCAGAACCGAGTGTGTACGTCAGGCAGAGTGTGCAGAGGGCAATCAGAAAACGCATGGTAAACCCTGGGCGGTGAAAATTCAGAGGTTCGCCAATTGTATCCCAACGAGCATGAGGGTGGGGAATGACCCGCATAACGGATCTCGAAGTCGTGAACTGAATTGCGTTGGTTTCAGCTCAATCATTTGCGGACGCAAGGGCTCCCAGATTTTCAATTTCGGCAGCCGCCAAGCCGGGACCATCGGTCACTTGAAGACGGCGCTGAATGTCGGGCAACGTTTTCGAGGAATCATCCGCGAGCACGCGTGCCAGGGTGTCGGCAAGCTGACTTTCCTTCTTGAGCCAGCGTCCAACGCCAAGCTTTTCGACTCGGGTTGCATTATCGAACTGATCAAACGCGAAAGGGCGAATGATCTGCGGGATGCCAGCAGCCATCGCTTGTGACGTGGTCCCGATTCCACCGTGGTGCACGATGGCGCTGCAGTGGGGAAGCAATTGGCCGAGCGAAACATATGGCAGCGGGCGAACGGTTTCGGGAAGGTTCGTTGGAAAGGTTTCTGGGTGACCGGAGAGCAGCAAGCCACCCCGCTGCAGTTTTTGACAAGCCGCGGCTGCTTGTTCAAAAAACGTACGGCAATGCTGATGGGCAGTGCCAGCGGTGAATACGATCGGGCGATCTACTGGCGGAGTAAAGGAATTCCCGTTTACGTCATCAAGCGGAAAACCACAGTGGACCAATTGGGGAAGCAATGACTTGGTGGCGGGGGCGTACCAATCAGGAAACATTCCTAAGATTTTATCCGGCGATAGCCACCATTGATTCATGATGCGTCGCACCGCTGGCAAATTATATTCACTCCGTTGTCGATTGACTTTTCCTCGAATGATCGGGTCCAGAACCGCGTGGTCAGCAAACCAGTAGGTCATGCGTAATGCCGAAGGTGGTTTCGACAATTCGAACCACCATGGCGATAAGCGGGGTGGATCGTGGTGCGTCCTCAGAGTGACCGGTTGCGGCAAGACGGTAGCCAGCGGTGTATCGGGGTAGGCATCGCGAAAAATCCTGGATGCCAGATCAAGTGGATGGGCTACGAGAACGGTTTTCCCCGGTTTGTAATGGCGGTGGATCACCTGTTGGTGCAGCGGCAAATAGTTGGCAATGATCAACCGAAAGATGGCAATGGGCCCGCGAATGGGCTTCCAAACACTCGCTGTGCCAATGGCGTCATCAAATTTTTGTTTGCTAATGACAGGTTCAACCTGCAGACCTTCGGCGGCCGCGATTTCTGCATATGGCTCGGCTAGTGAAATGATCACCTCGTGACCGTGGTCGCGAAGTCGCTTACCAATCGCGACCATCGGATTGACATCGCCGCGTGAGCCAGGAGCAGAGAGGATTGCACGCATGATCTACCTAGCGCTCAATGTCGTATTCGCTAAGTTTCCGGTATGCCGTCGCTCGGCTGATACCAAGCAATTGCGAAGCTTCGGGAACATTGCCACCGGTTCGTTGCAATGCCTTTCGGATCAACCGCTTTTCCCACTCGTCGATTCGCAAGGTGTCCATCCTGCTGAGTCCGGTATCCCGTAAGCCGAGATCTTCTACCTCAATTTCTGGATCATCTGCCATCACGACGGCGCTGTCGATTACGTTGCGGAGTTGACGGACGTTGCCTGGCCAGGGGTAGTCAAGCAAGTGATTCATCGCACGCTCATGAATCGCGAGATCACTCCGCCCGTGCTGGATACGAAAATGTTCGAGGAAGTGTTGCGTCAGGAGTTCAACGTCCTCGCCCCGTTCACGTAGTGGCGGGACATAGAGTTCGAAAACGCTAAGACGATAAAACAGATCCTCGCGAAAATTTTTCTCGCGAACGACTTCAGCCAAGTCGCGATTGGTTGCCGCGATAACTCGCACATCAACCAGTACCTCCTCGGTGGCACCAACGGGCAAAAAAGGATGCCCTTCTAAAATTCTCAGTAGCTTGGCTTGGCCTTCGAGTGTTAGTTCTCCGATCTCGTCAAGGAATAGTGTGCCGGTATGCGATTGCTGAAACCATCCAATGTGATCGCTGTCAGCTCCGGTGAACGCCCCTTTCTTATGGCCAAACAACTGGCTTTCCATCAGATCGCGGGGAATCGCGGCGCAGTTGACAGTTAGCATGGGACGACGCGCCCGCGGGCTTGCGCGATGAAGGGCTCGTGCGACCAGTTCTTTTCCAGTTCCGCTTTCGCCACGAATCAACACGCTTCCGCTGGCACGGCCAACGCGTTCGATCTTCGCTTTGAGTTTGAGCATGATTTTACTGGTGCCAATCAGTTCATCCGTTTCCGCATTGCGGTCTGCAATCCGCCGTTTTTCGCTGCGGAGATTGTCGTTCTCAAAAGCGCGAGTCAAGCCGACGGCGAGAAGCCTTCCGGCTGCAACCGCCAATTCAAATTGAGTATCATTGAACCCGGTTATCTGGCGATAAAGATGCAGGACGCCCAGATTGTTGTTGCCGCTGTCTAGCGGGACGTAGATCGTGTCGGACCATTGTTCGTCGCGGCTCAAATCTGCCGGCCGCGAAGCATCATTGATCCAAATCGCTTCGCCTTCACGAACAACGCGTCGGATAAGCCCCTTTCCGAGGGTGACCGTATCGGTTTTATCCGCCGGTGTAACCCGCTGAGGTTTCAGGCGGCCGTCACCAGAATCGAACGATAATCCGACGACGTCTGCCCCAGTCCGGTCACGCAGTAAATCGATCACGGTGTCGATGACTTCGTCTGGATTGTCAGATTTCAATAAATGCAAGCTGAGTGAGTAGAGGTCAAGTAGGTAACCAGCATTCGCAACGCTGGCCATCGGGTCCTCGTTTTCAATCAGAAGCGATTTCTCGGTCGTGAAGTCTTGGATAATTGTTTGTGTTGCGGGGGAATCATCAAAGCCATCCGCCGGTGTTTCAACCAATTGGATGTCGGTACTGCCCACCGAGATCAGCGTTTTGTCCAGCAGCCGAGCGTGGTCCGTTTTCTGTCCATTGACCAGCGTGCCGTTTCGACTGCTGGTGTCCCGGAGGTGCCAATTTCCATCTTCAAAATAGACGACGGCATGAAATCGAGAGCTGACGGGGTCCGTGAGCATAATCTCGCAGCTTGATCCCCGTCCGATGTGCATGGGACGGGAGGCATCCAAGAGGAACTGCTTGCCTTTTTCAGGACCGCTCCGAACCGACAGATAAGCAACCACGATTCATTCAGGTTTTGTGAGAAAGCCGGTTAGTGAAGAAATTGTAGTTTACGGCGTTAGAAGTCCCTTGGGATGGGGTGTGCAACGTTCGCGGAGCAAAATTTTGGGTTACTGTGACAAAATAACCCGCACAACTTCGCTTGGATCTTGGGTTCTTGCGGTCTTCGCTTGGTTTAGGTCGCTCAGAATTGACTTCGGTATCTCACCAAGGTTCTCGGCAGACTGCAGGGATCGATCTGTGTAAACCTTGCCTCCCCAGTCCGACCAAGGATTTCGGCAGTTGGGGATTCCGAGTGAAAGTGAGGTTCCCCATCGCTGAGGCGGTGTTGAGAAGGCGAGCCGGCAAAAGGGGATTTTGCGTGTTCTCGCGATGAATGAATAAGCCGCTAACCACTTCGTCGTTCTACCCGAGTGCTCTGCTTCAATCGGTTCCGCGAGACTGCTTTGCTGTAGATCTTCGATCGCGAGTCTGCCGGGGGAACGCTTCGCGGTTGGCAAGTGGCGGTGTGGGATTCCGCTGGCGTGCCAGCGCGAGTAGTGCGTTTTGCAGCGTGGACGACTCCGTGCAGGGAACACGAGGCAACGCCCTGTTAAAACCCGTCCCTTTGGATTTCGGTTTTGCCAGTTGCGACCATCTATGATCGATCATGCAAAGAAGACAATTCGTTGGAGACGCACAAATGGGGTGTGAATTTCCAGCTGCGAATTACTCGTTCGATCGCGGGCGATCGCGAGGGCGGCTGGTGCTTGGGCGGCCGCTGTCTGGTTGATCGTTTCTCCTGCCCGAAGGAAACCCTTGAGAGAATGAGGTTCGCAACTGCCGTCGTTGCTCTCGGGTCAAGATTGTGCTGAGCTCCTGATCGAGGGTTCTCTGCAATTCACGTAGCTGGGTTTGCTGCTCCGGGGTAAGGTTCAATGATTGGACGATTGGAGCTGGGATGATTTCCGGAGCCGGACTTGCATCACGATTGGAAGATTCTTCCCACTCCCGCGGATCCTGCCCAAGCGGACGACGCATTTCCCGAGCGTCCTGGTCGCGGCCATCAGACTTTCGTGATGTCGGTCCTCTTCCTCTGCTTGGGCCTCTTCCTCCGCTAGGGCCATGACGGAAATCAGAGGATGGTGTGCCGCGATAGTTGCGGGGCACAACCGGCCATTGCTCGGTCATGAAGTAGGCGTAGGTGCCATCTGGAAATTCGGGTGTGACTGTGAAGCGACCGTTGCACTCATCCAAGTCACCTGCGCCTTGAACGTATTCGTAGTCACGGAGGAATGTGCCGTCATACTTTCCGCCAGGAGCGTCTCCGCCAGGGCGATTTCCCTTCTTTAGCCGGTAGCTGGATGTCAATTTTTGGACCGGCGATGCGGCATTCTTTGGATCGCCGTACCCGAATACAGCGTAGATCGGAAAGCCATCGGCAGCCCATCCGATCAGTGGAGAATGTGATCCCGCTTCGACTCTGACTGAATCGATCAAACCGGTTGGTAAACCGTGATAGTGATATTTTCCCGTCGGCTGAACATGGGCGTGGGACATGTCGATACCGAGGTTGATGGCGCCGGATAGTGGCTCATATTGCCACCCAGGTTCGCCGTCATAAAACTCGGCGGCACCCGGATCAAACGGAACCCCGTTGACCGCCACACCGAACTCACCTTGGATCGGGGTCGTTTGATCTGCGACCTCAGGATTTGCCGGCACGCGATAGCGGTGTTGCTGAACTGTGATTCGATTCGGGTTGCCCCGATTAGGAAACCGCCCTGTGTTGTGATTCGGAATCCCGTTGGAAACGATGACTCGGTCTTCCCCCTCGATACTGATGGTGACTTCGCTTTCGGTCAGGGGTGAGTCAGTTGCCGAAATTGGGTTCAATGTGCCCTTTTCGGTCACTCGGTGTGAACGCATGGGCGGCCCACCTCTGCCTCTGATACCGAGTCCCTGGCGTCTGCCACCGAGTCCCTGGCCTCTGCCACCGAGTCCAGAATCGCGGCCACCTGCGGCAGGGCCGTTATCGCCCGATCGGGGTGGCTGAGCGAACAAGATTCCGGGACTGAAGAAGAGCATCAGCATGGCCATGCGGTGGAGATTGCGGTTCAAGATTCGATTCCTTGGCGAGGATTGCGTTGATGCTGAGACCTGACGTGGTACCCATGTGCTTGCCGAAGTGCATGTCCTCGAAGAGAGAAGTGCATGTCTTCGAGGAGTCATGCGAGAACGCGTGAAAAAAGGGGACACGGTTTCCAGAGGTTTTTGGGGATGGATACTGTTTTAGATGGCAATTTGATTTTGCTCGTGGGGGGAACCCAGCTTATCAATCGCTTCTTCGCCGATCCGCGGCGTTGCCGCGACCGAGTTGGCTGAGCCCAACAAAGCTTCGTCGGATGGGCGTTTACCGATGGGGAAATCTTCAGCGTTCTATTTACACTCTGGCCCGGTTGGTCGCTTCTTTTTACCGCCAGCAAGGCTCCGATGTGGGGCGAAAATAAGGAGAAGCGACCATACAGTAAACCGAAAGTTCCCCCGTGATAGGCCAGTTAGTTGTTGCGGATTGCCCAAAGAGCTTCAAAGGTTCGCAAGTAGATGGTGCCATTGGAGATCACCGGCGAGGCTGACATCGTTTCACCCGTTTCGTTTTGTGCGACAATTTCAAAATCCCTACCTGTTTTTACAACACTAATTTTTCCATCTCGGGCCGTGAGATATAGATGGCCATCGGCATAGACAGGTGAAGCGCGATGTCGATGGCTATGAGTGCGGTTCATGTAGACCTCTTCGCCGGTTTCTCGATCGAGGACGAGCAGCATCCCATTCTCACGACAGAGGTAAACCAAATCTTCATGAATCAGTGGCGATGGAACATCGGGTGTGTGATCGTCGCGGATCCAGAGAACCGCATCGCTATCGGTTAAGTCTCCTTGTTGATTGGGCCTGACAGCAAAAACGGGCCCGTTCTTGGCTGTTGGACAGACCACAATTCCGTCGGCCGCGGCAGGAGACGCCACGAATCGTAGAGTTGGGTGGTAGCTTTTACCCTGTGGATTCAGCCCACCGAGTCGCCATATCTCTTTACCGTCCAGAAGAGAGTGGGCGATCGTGTAATCTGCTCCATGAGTGATCAGCAGTGTGGTACCGCCGTGGTTGTAGAGAACAGGCGATGCATACGAATGTTCATTCTCTTTTGAGGCGCCCGTGATGCGGTCGACTTTCCAGAGGTGTTCACCGGTCGTTGCGTCGAGGGCAACCACGATGGCTTCCTGTGTGTTTGGCTTTCCGTCACCATGAATCAGTTGGACGAACAGACGGTTTTCGTGCATGACCGGCGTGGCCGACATCCCGAACGCGATATTGAACTTTCCGTACCGTTGCTGCAGGTTCGTTTTCCAAACAGGTTCTCCCGCGACGGTGAAGCATGCGAGGTCTCCCGTCCCCATGAAACTCCAGACATGGATGCCATCGGTGATCGGGGAGGGTGACGCGGAGTTGCCCTCGTCACCACGAGCCTTTTTGTTACCTTTCCCAACCTGACGCCGCCATTGCTCCTTGCCGTCGGTTCCAAAGCACATCAACACCAGGCTTTCGCCGTCGATTGTGGTTAGAAAGACTTGATCGCCCCACACCACCGGCGTCGCGCCAGCGGGGCCTGGTAATTCGGTTCGCCAGGCAACGTTACTGTCATGCGACCACTGGAGGGGAACATTTTTCTCTGGCGAGACACCGTTGCGGTTCGGGCCACGCCAGGATCCCCAGTTGTCAGCCAGCAATTGGTTTGTATTTAAAAAAAGGAAAAGCGGAATCCAGTAGACAGTCTTTGATTTCATTGGTGGCCGGCTCTGAAAATAAGTATTTGGTGCTTGGTTTATTCCATGATGCCATACCGCAGCGTAACCCTTCCCGGACCGGCAATCAACGCTCGCGGAGGATCCCATGGTTCCAGACACGTCGGTTCGCTTTTTTACGGCGGTTCAGGAGAAGTGGGGGCTGTTCGTTTACTCGATGCTTTGTCGTCTGTTTTCCAACATTCGGCAGTTGAACGGGTGGCCGCCATACGCCTCACCAACCGGTGACTCTGCCGTTGCCTCGCGATGATATCGAAACGAATCAAACGAAACACCAATGTCATCAACCTGGGCCTTGCCGGACCGAGGCAGGCTGAATCGGTTTGGGGGAATGGTTTCTAAACGCCGATTGCATCATTCCCCATGTGTTGATCGAGGCCTTTTGGGGATTTGGCCAAACGCAGGCGTTTGAGCATCTTCTAACAAATGCAAAACCGGCGTTTTGGATTGCTAATTGCAGAAGTCGAACCGAGAACCGGTTAATGGGGTTATGGAGGGTTACCGCGTTTAGCATCCTCTCGGTCATCGAGCCCGTCAGTTGCGGGAATCAGCTGTAAGCTCCACGATCTGTCGGACGGTGGTTTCGCTACGTCGCAAATCGGTCCTGTTTTGTCGCAAGTTCTCTCAGGGTCGTTCGCATCCACTCAAGAGGCACTGGTAGATTTCAGGATGAGTGAATGTGAATGAATCTGTTACTGGGGCGACGGATACGGTGAATTTCGTATCCCGTCCTATGGCCTGTCGCGGCCTTCATTTCAGGGCAGGGGCTCAGCCAGCAGTTGCGTTGCTTTACTTGGCTGGTCCTTCGCCTATCGACCATTACAATTTAGGACGCACCTCCGAGATGATCATCCGAGTTCGGATCTCGGATTGAACCTTATCCGTCTGTTCCAGCATCGAATCAATATGCACCGGTTACCTATCCAAGCGACCCTTTTTCTGCTTGCCGCGGGCCTCATCGCTTCCATGGCGGGCTGTGAGAAACCACAGAACGCCTTTGTTGCTCCTCCGCCGCCGGAAGTGACGGTGGCAACGCCAGTCTTGCAGTCTGTTCCGGAGTTTATTGACCAAGAGGGCGAAACAGAAGCCGTTGAGCAGGCCGAGGTTCGTTCACGGGTCAAGGGTTTCATCCAGAAGATTCTATTTCAGCCGGGGAAAGAGGTCTCGCTCGGACAGGAGCTTTACCAAATAGAGCCCGACACCTATCAAGCTGAGCTAAACTCGGCCAACGCGGCGGTTGATGCGGCGACAGCGGGTATCGCGGTGGCAAACGCATCACTTGAAACAGCCAAAGCGGAAGTGGTCCGGACCGAAGCAGACTTGAGTCGCGAGACACGCTTGCTGCAGGGGAATGCCGGTTCCCAATCCGATTACGACCGTGCATTCGCAGCGAATGAGGCAGCAAAAGCGTCAATCCATGGTGCTGAAGCAAACATCCAGCTTGCGATTGCAGAGAAACGAAGTGCTGAGGCAACGGTAAAACAGGCAGAACTCGATTTTGGCTATACCAAAGTGACTGCTCCGATCGCCGGTTACATTACCAAGACGGAAGTTAAGACGGGTAACTTAGTGGAGAATGGGACGGCCTTAGCGGAAGTGATTGATCGATCGAAGATGTTTGCGAATTTCAGCCTCAGTGATCGGGAGATTCTGCGGCTACAAAAGAAGTATTTCGACAATCTTCCAGCTGACGCAAAACCTGAGGAAATTGATTGGAGTACCATCAAGGTTTTGATGCGCCGTGAGCTTGACGAGGGTTTTCCGTACTCTGGAACACTCGAGTACGTCGACCAACTGGGCGTTGACGCGAAGACAGCAACGCTTGGATTGCGGGCGGTTTTTGACAACCCAGACGATCAATTATTGGGTGGTTTATTTGTAACCGTCCGGATCTTGTCGGAGGAGGAGAATGAGCTTCTGCTGGTTCCTGAGTCCGCGGTGTCTCGTGATCAGCAAGGCCCTTTTCTGTTGACCGTTGGAGCGGAAAACAAGGTCGCTGAAACTCGTGTCTCCGTTGTGATGCGGATTGGTGGTTGGGCAGCGATTGAGGGTGAAGTCGATGAATCGACCAAGGTGATTATCGATGGGCTTCAACGTGCGATCCCCAATTCTGTCGTGGCACCACAGGAAAAGACATTACAAGTCGATGGACCGTCACTGATTCGTAGCTCCATGTTGCCTTCAACCGGTGGCAATGGCATCGTTGCAAACGAAACGCCCGATTCGGTTCCCGACGCGGGAAGCGAGGGGGTTGAGGTTCAAGCGGCATTCAACCCCGATTTCGCCTCCTAGGTGATCCCCCTTTTTTGCGACGTAGCAAATCGGCCGCTCAACTGGCCCTTGCGTCGCAGCAACTACTCACGATTCGGTCGACGCAACTTTCGGAATTGCCCTTCATGTCACGATTCTTTATTCAGCGTCCAATTTTTGCGTCGGTGATCTCCATTGTGATCATGATCGCTGGGATTGTTTCTTTCTTTGCATTACCAGTCGCAAAGTTTCCACCCATCTCGCCACCAACCGTGAGTGTTCAGGCGGTTTATCCAGGGGCAGATGCACAGACAGTTGCGGAAGTCGTTGCCTCGCCAATTGAGCAGCAGGTCAACGGTGTCGAAGGCATGCTCTACATGTCTTCAAATTCCGGGAATGATGGATCCTATAGCTTGACGGTGACCTTTGAGCTTGGGACCGACATGGACATTGCGTCGGTGCTTGTTCAGAATCGCGTTGCGATTGCGGAGCCACAACTGCCGGCGGAGGTGCGTGCCCAAGGGATTACGACGAAAAAGAAGTCGACGCAAATCTTGCAGTTCATTGCCCTGACGTCGCCCGATGATACGAAAGACGCTTTGTTTCTGAGTAATTATTCGCTCACGATTAAAGACGAACTAAGTCGCATCGAAGGAGTTGGGGAGGTTACTGTCTTTGGTGCTGGTGATTACAGCATGCGGATTTGGTTGGATCCAAGGAAGTTGAAGCGAAGTCGGCTCACCACACAGGATGTGATTAACGCAATTGCGGAGCAGAATGTCCAAGTCGCAGCTGGCCAAATTGGTGCTGCACCAGCACCCGATGGAACATCGTTCCAGTATTCTGTTCGGGCCCAGGGAAGACTCGCCGACAAAGCCGAGTTCGAAAACATCGTTATCGCAGTCGGTGAAGATCGCAGTTCGCTGCGTGTTAAAGATGTAGCCCGAGTTGAATTGGGGGGAAAGGATTACAACTACGACTCCAAATTCAACGGTAAGTCATCCGCATCAATTGCCATTTATCAGTTGCCTGGTGCGAATGCGCTGGATACTGCGGCGAAGGTTAAGGCGAAGATGCAGGAGCTCAGCAGAGGAAATAATTGGCCTAGTGGTGTCGATTACAGCGTCGCGTTCGACACGACTCTGTTCGTTGAAGCATCGATCAATGAGGTCTACTCGACTTTGGTTGTTGCGATCATTTTGGTTGTTGTCGTTATCTATATCTTCCTGCAGGATTGGCGGGCAACCGTTGTCCCGGTGGTTGCGATTCCCGTCTCGCTGATTGGCACCTTTGCCTGCATGAACATTGCCGGGTTTTCGATCAACATGTTGACCCTGTTTGGGGTCGTGTTGGCGATTGGGATCGTCGTCGATGATGCGATTGTCGTGGTGGAAAATACGTCCCGGCACCTCGCCTCTGGCTTGCTACCCAAAGAAGCTGCTACCAAAGCGATGAGCGAGATTACCGGACCGGTTGTCGCAACGACGCTTGTGCTACTAGCGGTGTTTGTTCCCAGTGCTTTTATGAGTGGGATCACGGGGCAGTTATTTCGACAGTTCGCCGTGACGATATCGGCAGCCGTGCTGATCAGTACGATCAATGCTCTTACGCTGAGTCCGGCGCTATGTGGGATCGTGCTGCGAGCACCGAAGGATTCCTCCTTTATTGGTTTTCGCCTGTTCAATCGGAGCTTTGATGCTGTCACCGGTGGCTATGCGTTCGTCATTCGTTGGTTCGTTCGCCTGCTGTTGATTGTTTTAGTCGTATACGGTGGATTGGTCGCATTAACAGGGCTCAGCTTTGGTTCCTTGCCGACAGGTTTTGTGCCGGCGGAGGATCAAGGTTACTTATTCGCTGATGTGCAATTGCCCGATTCTGCTTCGAGCCAACGGACCCGCGAGGTGATGGCTGAATTGGATGAGATTTACGGTGAGATTCCAGGGGTTGCGAGTTATTTGTCGATTTCTGGGTATTCGCTGCTGGGCGGGAATGCAGGGTCGAATCTAGGAATGTGCGTGGTTGTTTTGGATCCTTGGGATGAGCGGAACGACCCTGACTTAGGCTTGCGTTCGATTGTTGGCAAATTGCGGCGTCGCTTCAGTGAGATTCAGAGCGCGATTGTATTTCCATTTGTGCCGCCCCCAATCGACGGCCTTGGTGCGGCCGGTGGGTTCCAGATGGAGGTGCTGGATCAAGGGAATGCCGGTTACTCGCGATTGCAGGCGACGACCCAGAGTTTGGTGGCGGCAGGGTCTGGCCAAACAGACCTTGCCTCGTTGAACTCAACGTTCCGCGCAAATGCACCGCAACTCTTTGCGGATGTGAATCGCATCAAGGCGAAGACAATGAACGTGCCTTTAAGCAGTGTGTTTCAAACGCTGCAAGCTTATCTTGGCTCGGCTTATGTGAACGACTTCACGTTGAACAATCGTTCGTATCAGGTGCGGATACAGGCGGAAGCGGAGTATCGGGCGACCGCAGAAAGTATTGGTGATCTCGAGGTTCGTGATTTAAGCGGCGGGATGGTGCCGTTGAGTGCCCTCATTGATGTGAAGGACGCCACCGGTCCTGTGGTGGTCAGACGCTACAACCTTTACCCTGCTGCCGCGATCAACGGTTCGGCTGCACCGGGGGTGAGTTCAGGGGAAGCATTGAACATCATGGAAGATATGGCAATAAACCAAATGCCACCCGGCTTCGGGTATGCCTGGACGGGGATGTCGTTCCAGGAGAAAGCGGCAGCGGGTGGGCAAGCAATGGTGTTCTTGCTGGCTGTAGTGGCCGTCTTTCTTGTCTTGGCGGCACAATATGAAAGCTGGACAAGCCCGGCTGCTGTGATCGCGGTCGTACCTCTCGCTGCATTGGGGGTTGTGATGGCGTTGGTTTTCCGCGGCGCTGATAACAACACCTACACGCAAATCGGTATCGTGTTGCTGGTTGCGCTGGCGAGTAAAAATGCGATCCTCATCGTCGAATTCGCTAGTGAGGAAAGAAGGCATGGTCGTCCGATTGCGGAATCTGCGGTGAACGCAGCGCGGTTGCGTTTCCGCGCGATCCTGATGACGGCCTTCTCGTCGATCCTTGGCTTCTTGCCTCTGTTAGTGGCGAGGGGAGCTGGGGCGGCGAGCCGACAAGCGGTCGGTAATGCGGTTGTCGGCGGAATGATTGCAGCAACCTTTTTCTCGCTGCTATTTGTGCCGACGTTCTTTGTGGTGTTTCAGCGTTTAGCTGAGTGGCGAACTCCAAAGCCTGATTCCGATGTGGCGGAGGATCCGCAGGGCAGTTCGGAAGAAGCAACGACGGCGTAGCTAACAGGATGCAATAAGCACACCACCCTTGACTTCCACGACCGTTTCAGAATTGACCTATTTTCGATGCCGTCGGCCTGGGAAGGCGCTGTCGTAACGATGACGCTCTCGGAAGTAGGGATCGTTGAGAAGATCAGGTGCTTCGAATGAGCCAGAACGATATGGGTCGTAGAGATAGCTGTCGAAGCGATACGGATCGAATTGTCCGGGGCGAGGGTAGTTGTAAGGCGGGTAGCTGCCAACGCCGATTCCCATTCCAAAGATCGTTGGTTCGCTGATTGTGCGCGTGGGAGACGGTGTGGAAACACGGTTGCCGAAGAAAAAGCGACCAAATGGTCCACGTGCATCCCCACTCTGGCCGAGTGATGTGCCCGTAATAATGATGAACACGAGAAGGAGGCGTGGCATGAATGATTCTCCGGTAAACGCTTGTTACGACGTGACGGTGAATCCTAGGTTGAAGAATTCGTAGCGGCGCTGTTTCCCGTGCTTTGCCAACACTCTGGAGTTCAGAACTCAGGCTGCCCCCTTTCGATGGTGCTCTGATGGAGGTGCAAATGCTTCGCCCGCGCGTTTGCAATCAGGTGGAGCAGGGGACGCGATTTGATCCTACGATCGTTAAATCAATCACAGGCATCATGCTGATTACTCTGATGCCCTGTTTCGGATTGATCTTGGGCACTGGCGACGATGTTTCTTGACGCGGGTTTTCGCGGTCAGAAGCCTCATCATCTTCGAGCTACGCTCAGGACAATTTTTCATTTGGCAGCAACGCGTGCTGCTGCCAAAATGCTGGCATTCTCACTCGTCCAAGAAAATTGGGGTTTCATCCCGGAGTTTCCGGAGAGAATTCCAGGTCCCTTGCGAAATCCTTCCAGCTTCGATTAACAGTCTTGGCTGCGTTCCGCGTTGCCCGGCAGCGGATCCTGCATTCCAGCGTTTAATTAGTTCAGCCTGCCGCATCTTTCTTTGACTCTCATCCGCTAGATGGTCGTAATCCTGAGATGCAAATTCGGGAATGGACTTCAGTGATCTGGACGCGATGTAGCGGACGGCATCGTATGGGTCATTTAGCAGTTCGATCAAATAGCGACTCATCCAATCTGCGTCCGAGACCTCTTGTGCCGCTTGCCAACCGAGGTGCCACGCGACCAAGGCGCGGATGCTGGCGTCTCCAGTGAGGGTCCAGATCGCTCCGGCTGCAACTTCTTGCTGCGCTGGCAGGAGGCCCGGCTTTTCGACCTTCCACCATTCTGCCAAATGATCAGCGGTCCACTGGAGGGTTTGATCGAGGTGACAGAGGTTACAGGCATTGGGACGACCCGCTTGGAGATCATCGCGTTGCACACTTGGTGACGACACCGTGTGGCTGCGAATCGCTTTCAGCAAACCGTAAGTCGTATGGGGCATGTGGCAGTTGTAACACCTTGATCCTGAACTAGCGGTGGCGTGGTGTGTGTGCTGGGGCCCATAATCGGTCGTGTTGTGGCACTGCAAACAGGCTTGGTCCGAACGCATGTCCATCGCTAACTGGTCATCGGCCCAAAGTTTTGTGTCGCGTTGGTCATCTGTTTGTTGGTGTAAAGCATGGCAAGACAGGCAAGACATTTCGCCTTGTTGATAACAGGGGGATTCAATCAGTCCATTGAATTCCCGCCCGGAAACGCGGACCATTCCGTCTGGCCAGAAGGATGCGTCAAAAAATTCCTCGGGGTTTTGTCCCCGTCTTTGCAATTCAGCTTTTGAGCGTTCGTTAATACGAAACAGGTGTCGCGAAGCCTCGAGTTCCTTGCCGGGGCGAAAGGCGTGTCCTTCGTTTCGCGTCTCCGCTTGCAGGTGAGTCGTAATTGAATGGCAATTGCCACAGGTTTGCGAACTCTTTTCGTGGGTCAGATGCTCTGGATTGACAATGGGATCTTCCGCGCGCCGAAGTTGGCCATCGTCTTGTCGACGATAATTGATGTGGGCCTGCCCAGGACCATGACAGGCTTCGCATGAGATGCCAAACTCGGCGACATCAGTATCAAACGAAAAATCACGTGATAACTTTTGTTTCGGATGAGTCGTGTGGCATTGCAAGCAGGTATTGTTCCATCGCCCAGCCTCAATCCCGGGTGGATCCCCGGGAGGTTGTAAAAAACAGCTATGTCGGGGGACCCAACGCTCCGCTTCCTTCAAATAGACCAACGGAAATTGGCCGAGGGTTCGCCCCGCTGCCAGCGGGAACCAATAGACCTGCATGTGATGCGAACCAGTTGTCATCACCAAGGGAACACGAGAGATACCTGCGTTCGGACCGCGATTGCCACTCAGGATGCGGGTAGGTAACTCTGCCCAGCAGATCCCATCTTCCTCAAGAAGACGGTAGGAGGCATCACTCGTTTCGACCGTTTGACCATCGAAATTCCCCATCACGATTGCTGGATCAGCGAGTTGGGTCATCGTACGGTGGTAGGAGTCGTGCCACGACTCGTAATTGCCTGGGTGGCATTCTCGGCAGGCTTCGCCTTGAACATAGCCATCGGATGCGCGTTCGATCGGGCGATATGGCTCGAAACTTGCCTGGGTGATCTGTGGAGTTTCATTTGCCTGTGCGTTCGGTTGACCGCTGTCGGGACGCGTGGCCTGTCTGCGGGGAGCGGCCGCAATCGAATCTTCGGGTCGCCCGTTTTGATTTTCACGCGGCGTCCAGTCCTGCGGTGGGAAAATGACTGGCCAGAGTCCCATCATCAGCACCAAAAGGACTGGGAAGGAGATTGAAACACCCCAGAAGCCCCAGGCAGGTTTCCGCCAAAAGACGCCCAAAATCACAAACGCATATACGGTTAACAGCAAAAGCAATTGAAACAAATCTAAAGTCTCGCGATGGCGGATTTACATTCGCGGGCCGAACCTTTTCTTCCCTATCGTCCCGTTACGCATCCTCACCCGTCCAGTTTATCGGGTCGATTCGAATGACGTCCTGAGATGCGACGATTTACCGTCACATCCCGCCAATTCGTAGGTCAATCGGCCGTTGCGGATGGTTGCTTTTGAGCCAATTTCGCCACCTGGTGAACCGAATCGCTGAACGATCCTCAACTGTGCTTGCGACGAACTAGCACGAAATTTTGATCCAAGCAGCTCATTTCGATCGAGATCGTCGCCTAAACGCCGCTGGTTTGGGAGGCGCCGTCGTCTGGCTGCTGATCTGCATCCTCATCGAGCATTTTCTGTACAGCATGTTCGATTTGCGTGGTGAGCGTTGCTGTTTGCCCTTTGACCTTTTTGTCGCCGACCACTTCGATCGGCTCGCCGAAGAAGACTTTGGCACTCCGTCGAGCTTTGACCGTGGCAGTTGGTTGCCGCAACACGTCCTCTTCGAATTTGTCCAGTGTTTCAGCCATCCGTTCAATGGATGGTTTTGCGATCACATAGTTTCCTGGATAGCTGAACGATTGCACTACGAGGAACAAGTCTTCGAGATCGTCGAGCAGCAGAGTTTTCGTTTCGGTTGATAAATTCTCTTCGCTCAACTTCGCAATGATCGCCTGACGGGCAGCTTTGACCCGTTCGGGAAGACTTTTGCTTCCAGCTTTCAGTTCTTGCCGTTGCTCGACATGATCGAGAATGAAATCACCGAGCGCTCGAATCCTTTCGGGCAACTGCCCATGTTTTGTTTCGCCGTAGTATTCTAATTCTTTGACCGCCAGTAGCGCTTCCGCGAAGTCGTAGATTCGTTTCTCGAGCGGTCGCTCGATTCGGCGGCGCCAAAAAATCGACTCTTCAAGTTGCCCCATGGTTTCAAGCAAGCTGTCGGTCGGGTCATCTTCATAGCGGTAGCGAATCGCGCAGGGGATACAAACAATCGGGCGTTCGCTTTTCCGCGCGGCGGCGACAGCGATCGCAGAGGCACCCTCGCGAAAGGGAGTCACTCGGTCGTTGCAATGGTAGATTTCACCTTCGGGGAAAATGACAAGCGGCTGTTGTTTGTCACGTAGCAGGTTTGTCGCGAGACGGAATGCAGCGATGTCATTTGCTTCGCGGTCGACGCTGAAGCAACCGTGCTTCCTCAGAATCCACTGAACAAGGCGTGACTTCTTTTCAAAAACGTGCCACGTCGCCATTACATGCAATTTGGTGCCGATCACATCGGCCGCAGCATAAATCGCAAAGGGATCTGCATGGCTGGGATGGTTTGGCATGATCATCACGCCAGAACCAGCATCCAATGCGTCACGAACAAATTGTTGACCAATGACCTCAACGCGATCTAATTGAACGTCACGAATTTGCTGCTTGCTACGCAACGGTCGGAGCCAGTCAACCAATCTCGGGCTTAACGCCGGCGTCCAAACTTTCGGAGCAAATCGCATTCGGTAACGATTCATTGCTTGGCCGCCTTCCAGTCGACACGATTCAATTCGGCGAGTGCCAGCATTAACGCTTGTGTTCCATCTTTTGCGTGCCCCTGAGCAGAGACTGCCTGGTAGAGCTGGTAGGCAAGGGCTAGACCGGGTAAAGCCAGATTCATCGCTGCCGCTTCATCCAGTGCGATCTTCATGTCCTTAATGAAGTGTTCGACAAAAAAACCAGGGTCAAAATCACCATCGATCATTCTGGGCGCTAGATTCGAAAGTGACCAACTGCCTGCCGCACCCGATGAGACACTTTGTAGAACCGTAGGTAAATCGAGCCCTACCTTGGTGGCGTAAAGTAAGCCTTCGCAAACTGCGATCATGCCTGAAGCTATTAGAGTTTGGTTCACCATCTTGGTGTGTTGACCACAACCCGCTGGTCCTTGATGCACAATGGTCTTGCCGAGCAGCTGAAGTAATGGATCAATTCGGGCGACCGCGTCGGCGTCACCACCCACCATAATCGACAAAGCAGCATTTCGTGCCCCGGTGTCACCACCGCTGACGGGGGCGTCGATCGCGCTAACGCCGCTCGCAGCCGCTTCTTTTGCAATTCGTTCTGCCAGAGAAGGTCGGCTCGTTGTCATATCAACGACCGTCATTCCGCTGCGGCATCCGGCTAGAACACCTTCTTCGCCAAGGATGACCTGTTCGACATCATGGGGAAAACCCACGATGGTAAAGACCACGTCGCTCTGTTCTGCAACTTGTTTGGGGCTGTCCACCACAGTCGCGCCCAACGCGACAAGATCGTCAAGTTTTGATCGCGTCCGATTGAACACGGTCGCACGGTAGCCGGCCGAGATCAGGTGGCCGCACATGCTGCGCCCCATCACGCCCGTACCGATCCAACCGATTCTTGTCGATTCTGGGGTGATCACGCTATCAGTCACAATCAACCTTCACTTTCTAAATATGAGAAATGAGAAGGTGCCCATTGTATGGGCTTTGCCGTGCCGTGTCAGTTGGCTGTGTTCGCTTCAGCCCCTGGTGAGCTTGCTCGAAGCAGCTTGCGGGGAAACCGCCAGGCAGGAACCAGCGAGGCAGGAACCAGCCAACGGGATGCAGTCCAAAAGCCTGACTCGGTTAACTGTTCAGCTCGATTGGAGTTGCCCAGGGTGGCAAGGGTAAGGGAGCGTTGCACCAACCAACCACCAAATCCCGATGAATACCGCCGGGGCGACCAAGTGAAGCGGTGATCTGCATCATCCCCAGCGGCTGGGTTGGGCCAGCAACCGATCCAATCGATCGATTTGTGTTCACGACCCGCCATTTCGCCAATAAGTCCGTAACCACACTGGCAACCGACGGCACAGGCCGATACCAATCAATTCGAATGGGGCGGTTTGTGATCGTCGAAAGCGATTTGACCAACTCAACAAAAAATTTATTTCGGAGAGTGAGATGGGATGGTGTGATCAAAACAGGGGTTGACCCCCGTTGTTCACTCAAACGCACCAGTTGCGTGGACAACAGTTCAAGCGGAGTGGACAACGAGGATTCAACCGATTCAGCGACCGCGATCATTTGGTTCCGCTACGCATTCGAGAAAGCATCGATTGGAAGTCGACTGAAATGGTTTTATTTTTCGGATCGCGACGGGCTGCTGCATCGTCGCGGCGAAGGTCCAATTCATCTTCGATAATCAGCAGGTCGCTGTCGTCACGAATGAACCGGTCATCGGTCATCGGGCCAGGCTCCGGATCGACGCTGGACTCAGGTTCTAGGTGCGTCTTCACAGTGAGTTGTGGCTCGGTTTCAACCTTGCTTTCGACCGTGAATTGGGGTGTTGCATCCATCTCAGACTCAGACTCAGACTCAGACTCA
>JARGNK010000040.1:32096-43149 GCA_029213145.1 Rubripirellula sp.
GACCGTGAATTGGGGTGTTGCATCCATCTCAGACTCAGACTCAGACTCAGACTCAAGCTCAGACTCAAGCTCAGACTCAAGCTCAGACTGTTGCTGCGGATCAGGCTCGGTTACTCGCAGCGTTGGTGTCGCTTCGGCATCGATCGAGTCCGACGCATTGGGTTGGATTGGCAACTCACCGTGCCCGGTGACGACGACAAAATCGTTCACCCGATCGTCTGCATTGTCATCGGACGCGCGTTTGAGATCGGCAAGATGTTCAATCGGGGGCTCTGCCCAATTTGGCATGGAAGGGTGCTCCGGCCATTCCAAGACATTTTCGTTCTGGTTGGTCAAATCGTCTGTCATTTTGACCAACGCCGAATCGGTCATCTGGCCGATGCCGATAATTTCCTGATGCAAGACATCCTCCAATTCCGTTTCTGAATTGGTGAAGCCGTTTTCGCAGGGCGAGGTGCCGCAGCATGCGGCTTCGATGCTGGAAATCTCAGCATCCTCATCATCCATGCTAGCCAGATCGACAAAATTTAAATCGGCCGAGGAGTCGGTTGTTTCGTGGAAATAGATGGCTGCTGTGGCTTGATCTTTGGTTTCGAACTCAGGTACGCATGGCTGACAGGTGCCAAGTGATTCATCAGCGTTGAGCGTCAGTGATTTGACATCCTGTTTTGGGGCTGGTGCGGGGGGCGTGCGATTAGGGAACCCAGAGCCGACCGAGATCTCTTCCTCTTCGTCAAACTCACCGAATAAGAGTTTCGCCGAGATCGTGGGTCGAATGTCCACTGTTGTCTCGACTTCCAGTCGATCGTTTTCAGACTCACTGATGATGTCAATGTCCGATTGGATCGGATCGACGCCCGGGAGACCGGCTTCGCCGATGGTGGGGGAAGTCGAATCGGATTCCTCGAAGGCCTGAAAGACCAACCGATCTTCGGGTAGCTGTTCTAACTCACCCATGTTGTGGAGAGCACCAGCGATTGCTGAAGCATCAGTCTCGTCGGAGGCTTCCGCCAATCCGATATTCACGAGGGCATCGAACACGTTGCTTTCACCGCTGGCGATTTGCGTGATCGGTTCCCATTCCGCTTCTGTATCCGAAGAAGGTGCGGTTTGGGGAGTGGTTTCTGGCTGCGTCTCGATCTCCGGGTCTGTCGCGGCCGACTGATCGAATGTTGCGGACGTCTGGTCAAATTCCATGGCGGAATCTAGTTCGGCAAATTCGATCGCAGCTGTTTTAGACGAGACTTTGGGATCATTGACGATTGGACTGGGGAGTTGTTGCAGCTGGGCCCAGGCTTGATCAATGATCGTCTCGTCGATCAGAACCTCGTCGGATTCTGCCGCGCAGTCGATCGCCTGGGTGAGCATTTGGTTGATTAACCTTGGAATACCGCTACACGCATGGTGTACGGCCGCCAGCGCTTCGCTCGTGATCGTTTCGGCAGGTTCAGAACCGCAGGATTGGATCGTGTCGCAGATATACCGCCGCGTCTCTTCGGCATTCATCGCGTGCAAATAGCATCGGGTCGCGATTCGCTGTGTAAATGCATCCATTGACGCGTCGACAAGCATCTCATCGAATTTCATACCGCCACAAAGCACCGTGCAGACGCAGGGTTCGCCCTCGCGCATGATGTTGGTGACCATCCGAATCGCTTCGATGACTTCACGTGTCAACGATTGCGCCTCGTCGACCAAGACCAGTAGGCCACGGCCGGCTGAGTCTTGTCCGCAAAGGAAATCAATCAGAGTGAGTTGTGGATCAACGTTCGGGTCTGAATCGATCTGTAGCTGGTGCAACAGATGATTCAGCAACTCCCGTCGTGATTCGATAGGAGTTTCACCGAGAACCACGACATGCAACTCTTGTTTGTATCGCTCCGCTAAGAGTCGGCAGATCAAAGATTTGCCGGTGCCTGGTGGGCCCACAATTAGCGAGATTGTTTCACGCGTGTCGATGCTCAGGCAGATTCGTGAAAACGCTTCTTCGACGCTTCCCAAAGGGATGTAGCGTGAGGTGCACGGAAATGCAGGGAATGGCGGCGCTGTGTAAGACTGATCGTTCGATTGCATCGCTGGAGACCACTATCGGGGAGGTGAGATCGATACAATCGTAATGATCGGCACAATTTGACTTCAACGTGAGTTAAACAAACGGCACGCCGACGCAGTTGCCAGAGAAGATTGAATCGATTGGCGAAGAGAAAGCCCCAGACTTGTCTGTTTGCCTGGACCCGCTATTTAGCGTGATGGTTGCTAAATGCCCCAACCCAGCAAAGACCTTTCTTCCGGCTTTGCCTATTTCCTCTAGCTCTGCCTGTTTATTTTGGGTCGGCCGATTTGCGTCGGTCTGCCTGTCCGTGCTGGTAGATTCCAGATGTCGGTCGCAGGCATCCGTTTTAAAGGGAAGCGGTCAAATTCTTGGGTTGGTTTCGATTCTCTAATCGTCGAGTACTAGAACCCACCGGGGCTGCTGAACTCAGCATACTCATCGAATTCGCTATGACGGTCCGGCGCTCGGTCGCTGAACCGGGTGAAGTCGGCTTCCCATGTCAATTCGACATCACCGATTGGTCCGTTTCGTTGTTTGGAGATGATGATCTCAGCTTGGCCTGCAAATTGCGCGCGATCGTCGCCGCGGTGATAGTATTCTTCGCGATGGACAAACATCACCACGTCGGCATCCTGCTCGATAGCACCTGATTCTCGGAGGTGGCTTAATTTGGGGCGGTGATCCTTGCTGTCTTCGGCCTGACGATTTAGTTGGGATAGGCAAAGCAATGGAACTTCCAATTCACGTGCGAGACCTTTGAGGCGTCGTGCGATTTTGGCGACCTGTTCCTGACGCGGGTCTCGCGAATTGTCTGGTTCAATCAGCTGCAGGTAATCGATGATGATCAGGCCGAGCGCCTCTTCGCGGCGTTTAATTCGGCGGGCTGCGGCAGCGATTTCGCTGACGGTGCGACTGGGCGAATCGTCGACGAACAAAGGCGCTTGGCTGATTTCGTTTGCTTTCCGCATCAAGCGATCACGATCATCGGCCGAGATCGTTCCGTTTCGGAGTCGGTGTCCATTGACTCTTGCGAGTGAGCACAACATTCGGTCGGCCAACTCGATCCCCGACATTTCCAGCGAGACAAACAGCACGGGCAGTTGCTGTTGGATGGCGACATGTTCGCCCATGTTCATGGCGAGCGCTGTTTTCCCCATCGAGGGACGTGCGGCCAAAATCAGCAGCTCGCCGTTGTGCATTCCACCGGTCATCTCATCAAAGCGGGTGAAGCCCGACTCAGCAGACCCTTCGAGGTCCTCATCTCGGAGCCTCGCTTCCATGCGGTCCATCGCTTGGTGCAGGACATCGCTCATGGTCAGGACCGATTGACTGCTGCGACCGTCCATGATTGCGAAGACTTTTTGCTCCGCCTGTGCGCAGAGTTCCTTCGCCGATGATTCTTGTTGATAGGCCGACGTCAACACCTCGGTGCTCGATTGAATCAACTTGCGATAGATCGCTTTTTCGCAGACGATATCTGCGTAGTAAACGATGTGTGCGGCGTTGGCGACCGAGGAGGACAACTCGGCTAAGTAGGCAGCGCCACCAACTTTGTCATACTCGTCTTGAGTTCGCAAACGCGACACCAGCAAGGTGATGTCGATTTTGTCACCGCTGTCGTGCATGTCCCGCAAGACTTCGTAAATCTTGCGGTTCTTGTCGTCGTAAAAATCGTCAGCTTTTAACGAGGCGATCTCATCGCATGCTTCGGGAAAAAGCAGGATGCTACCGATGACTCCCATCTCGGCATCAAGATCAAATGGCGGTTGGCGAGCAAGGATTTCCGCAGCGCTAGGCTCTTTCTTCTTTTTCTTCCTTGCAAATTTCTGATCGTCCGGCATGGGATTCCAGTCCGTGGATGTGGTGAATGTAAATTTTGGTGAATTTTGAACTGGGTTGGAACTTGAACTGGGTTGGATCGGTTGATGACGCCAAGCCATCGCTATCGTTCGTCGATCATGCTCGGGATCGCATGGTCAGGGGCAATCGCACGTGAACCAGAGACGACGCTGGTTGGGGCAAGCCCGTTCCGAGGGTGGATTTTGTTGACGAAGAGGAAAACCGTCCTGTGATTCAGAGCAAGGCGATTCAGAGCAAAGCCTGAGTCAGGTGCTCCTGATCAAAAAATAATCAAGCTTCCACGCTCAACGAGTTCTGGGTCTCGCCAACGAGTTCTGGGTCTCATTCGAGCATCCATGAGTTTGTCGCCTCTGGGCGGCAGACGCAAGCGAGCTAGCCGCTTCGCATCAGACCTTCGACTCGGTCGATGGCTTCACGAACGGAGATCGCAGCGGGTCCGCGGCCAATCGACTTTCCGGATTCGAGCCACGATTTAATGTTGTTTTCTGCCGAAATCGCGGTGCTATGGGACCGGCCACCAAAGTGAGTCGCGATTTGTGAGTAAGCGGACGAGGTCAATTGCCGGGATAGATACATCGCCAGCATTCTCGGTTCGGTCACCGCGCGGGTTTGAGATCCACCCCGCAGCGTTGCCGGTTCGAGTTGAAATGCTTGGCAGACTGCCGCCTCGATGACATTGAGATTTGCGACCGGGGCAGCCGAACGCAGTAAACCTCCCGCATACTTTCGCAACTCTTCCATGGTTGGATTGCGACAAAACATACGCTGCAGCGTATTGACCACATTGACGATACCGCTCAGTACGCGGCCGTCTCCTTGTAAGGTCACATTGATCTGTTCGACCATTGCATCTGTGACAGGGAACTTGCAGCGTGCTTCGAACCATCGTCGCAAGATTGTTTCCCTAGTTGCTGTATCCAGAGGCTGGATGCCACACACTAATCCGGCCGCCATGCGGCCGGCTAATTCTCTGGATAATCCCTGGATTTCCGTTGGTGCGTGCAGGCCCGAGAAAATCAGTGGCCGGCCAGCGGTGGCGAGCGTTTCGACGGTGTAAAGCATCTCACGGAGTGTCGCTTTTTTAGCGCCTAGAAACTGCACGTCGTCGATCAGTAACGCATCCACTTCACGATAGCGTCTGCGGAACGCAGTGATCCCGCTGTTGCCCACCGAAGTGATGAAGTCGTTGGTGAATTGCTCAGCCGATAATTGCATCACCCGCCGCATGCGATGTCGTCGTCGAAACTGCTCGGCAATGGCGGTCAGCAGGTGCGTTTTGCCAGTTCCCGTTGGACCGCACAGAAACAGGGGGCTCGCGGTCGTGGGGGTTTGGCAAACCATGCTCATCGCCGTGTAAGCCAATTGATTGCAGCTGCCGGCAACAAAGTTGGACGCTGAAAGTTGATTCGGGGTAAGGGCTGCGGCAGGTGACTTGCTCTGCGCAGAGGTTCCCGTCACCACTTCGGGAGACGCCTGATCTTTCGCGGTTGTTCTGTTTGCCCCAGCAACAGGTTGGTTAATTGGATCGGTTTCGCACGCGGGCAGTGGCAATTGTGCAGGTCGCTGTTGGCGGGCCTGTTCTGATTTGGCCTCCTCGCGGACGAGACTCGATAGACGCCGTGGACCACGGCGTTTTCGCGATGTTGATGAACGGGGATTGGGGCCCGACCGCTTCTGCTTGGAAGACTGTTGTTTCAATGGCCGCTGGTTCGGATCTTGTTCGGCGTCCAACGGCAATTCGGATTGTTCGGCTGGTGACTGGAAGAGCGACAGCTGAACTTCAATCCGTTTTCCACACACCTGCATCGCGGCGCCACGCAACGGTTGCAGGAAATTTTGGGTGATCCGATCGAGTGCGAATTGGCCCCGCACGCGGATGTTCAATTGTGAAACCGTTGCGACCGAACCGCGTGCCTGGTCACCAATTGTCTGGCCACCAACAAATTCCAGCTCAACACCTTGCGCGAACCACATCCGATAGCGATCTTCGCCGATGCGACCTTTCAAAGCGTCCCTGAAGGTTTGCTCAACATTCAGCTTGTCGTCAATGCAGCCTTGCGATGCAGACATACCGGTAGCGCAATCCTCCATCATGGAAATTTCGCGGTGCAGTAATCTCGCTGACACGATTCGAATCGTCCACACGATTCGAGCCAACGTTGAGTTTCGAGAGTTCGATCAAAGCGTCGGTACTGAGTCACAACCAACCTAGCTCCGCCGGGCAGCATCGCCGCCTCCCTGCACTCAGTGTCTCGCGTTGCTTGGATAAGTTCGTCGCAAGCGAGAGGCCAGATTCTATGGTTGCTAGCAAACAAGTCAAACACTGTCCGGTTGGGTTTTTTTCGCGCGCGGTCGGGCACCGCGCGGATGCATCGTGGACGGCAAGTAATTCGTTGGATTGAATGCTTCTGCAAGATGATGGAGCAGTCGATTGAGGGGAAATGGTTTCGCCGAAAGCTATTTTATTGTTGGTGGATAACCTGTCGGGCTCCGTAACTTACCAGATTTGGACACCGATCGGGTCCACTGCGAAAGGTAATAAAACACGCGTTTTATGACGATTTTTACAGCAAAAGGCGTTTGCTATCGCTCCTTGAACGCTGTTTGGGTTGTCAGTGCCTGAACCGACCTGATGGATCGTAAACCGATTTAATCGGTCGGTTCCGACTTGGATCCGCTCAGCGACTTTACCCAAACCATTTCACTTAACATGGGCGATAGTCCTGCCGCTTCGTAAATCCTTCGAGCGGGCTTGTTTTTTTGGTCAACAGCGAGGATCAAGCGATCTGCCGAATGGCTCCTTGCGACAGCGAACGCATGTTCAACCAAGTCTTTGCCGAGGCCGAGCCCGCGGGCCGAAGGGATAATTCCCATGTAGACAATTTCGACGACACCCGGTGTCTCGCATTGGTCGGGCGGCGGCGGATGGTACCCCAAGATGACGCAACCGACAGTGGTTTGCATTCCTGCACATTCGCTACGGATTGAACCTTCGCTGCGGACGACTCGGAGCCAGCCCGTAGGGTCAAAGGCAGCGGCGGTCCGATAACCATTCAGCGTTTCTTGGGCGGTCCGGTGTTCCGCAAGTGCGGGACAGTCAAATGTTCCTGAATAGGTTGAATTGACTAGCGTTACAAAGGACTTGTATTCGCTATTTCCATCTGTTCCGACGGCTTTTGCGGTGAGGTTAACGGGAATGAATTGCAATGAATTTTCTGGCTCGGGTCGGGGGACCTGTGTTTTTCCTTTTTCACTGGAAGGGTCGTTGTGAATTGATGGAACTTCGCCGCTGAGGTAATCGAGCGTCGCCATTGGTTGAAAACCGAACCCTTCGCACCAGTCAGTCAAACTCTCGTTGGGACCGGTATCCGTCGCCCACTGCAGGAAAGTGATACCACGCTCGGAAAGTTGTGAACGTAGAATTGGTTTCATCGCGGTGATCAGATTGGTTTGTTGTTCGCGACCGACTGGAACGGTCGCCGCTGCATGAAGGATGGTCGCCGTCCGATTGTCGGGTTCTGGTTGTTGGATGGCGATCACAGCAGCTAGGGGTGATTCCGGTGAATCCTGAGGCGAGGCAGTGATCAACAGAATTCGGTGTTGGCCATTGCCGCCGATGGTCCCGCGTAGTTGATCGATCGCGATTTGAGCGCGGGAAAGCGACACATTTTGCAGGAGTCGAGGGAGTAACGCCTCGAGCTGCGTCAGCGGGGAGGTTTGGACGACCAAAACGCTCACGTGAGTTTCCCGGTGTGGACGGAGGACGGACAGGGATGATTTCCCAATCCGATCGAATTTTTGATTGCGATGATTGGAGCTAATTCGTGACCAACGCGATGGTTTTAAATTTGAGACGATGGGGGCTTCATGCGTTTTGTGCCCAGACTTGATGGATTTTGCGAGTGACAATTTAGAATTACCGGTCGGGATTTCCCATTAATCCTTGGAATCCGAGCCGCCGGGGGGCGCAGACTCATTCGCTTTGTTAGCCGGCGCCCGTAATATAAGCCTATCGTCGAAACGAGCGCGGTTGTCCAGGTGATGACGCCGATCGGCCGGCGAAGTTAACAAGATGAATGTTTCGTTACACAATCGGCTCGCTTCCGCGGAAAAATTTGCTCTTGGATAGCGAGCTACTACGCTCATCGCCCGATTTAAAATTCTCAGCAGGATGTTTGGCATGGCTTGTCGCTTGCATCGCGTGGTTTTGATTTTTGCTGCATTGATCGGTTGGGAGATGGCCTCGCCTGCCTTGGCCAGTGCCCAAGGTCTGATTCAACGGCTTCAAAATCGGATCGAATCGCGTTTGGAGACAGCATCGGAGAACAAATCGGCGGAACAAGATTCCGCGACGTCTGAGGGGGAACAGCCTGGTTCACGGACTCGGTCGCTTTTGCAATCGTTGCTGCCCGCCATTGCTCCTGCGATTAACTCGGCTGGCGAGGGCACGGCGTCGTCGCAGCCGGGCGCGACTTCTCCAACCGGTTCCCGGTTGAAACCCAGTTCCGGATTGGAATCGATGCAACCGCTTTCGGAGGGAAGATCGGGCGGTGTTCCGAATCGCCCCGCTCTTGGTATCCAGGTCTTACCGACCGAATCGGGGCCCCCGGGGTTGGTCGTGGTGTCGATTGAAAACCACTCCTTAGCAGACGCGGCAGGTTTGAGAATCAATGACATCATTATCGCGATGGACGGTCTGCCAACGTTTTCGCCTTCGGTTGTGGCTGAGCAGCTAGAAAAAAAGTCCATTGGGGATCGAACTCGGCTGCGGTTCATCCGCGCTGGCAAGTCGCAAGAGATCGAGGTGGCGTTGGTGAAGCCTCGGGTGCAACCATCGGCAGATTGGTTACCCGCACCTGTCGCAGGTTCACCCTCGTCAACGTTGCCAGCACCCTCATCAACGTTACCCGGGTCTGCGTCAACGTTGCCCGGGCCTGCGTCAATCGCTGATTCCTGGGACCTGGAAAGCATCGGCATTCAGTTCGCCGAGTCGGCGAATTTACGGGGTCTGGTGGTAAAGCAAATCAAACCTGGTTCACCGGCCGAATTGGCGGGGATGCTCGAAGGAGATCGGATTGTTTCGCTCGACGGCCGCTTGGTGTCGAGTCGCGACATTTTGTTGCGGGAGTTATCAGGCGTAGATCGCGATGAGACTTTGTCACTCAAATTGGTTCGCAATCAGTCGTTGGTCGTCGCTGAGTTATCGACCAAGGGGGCTCCGGTAGCGATTGATGAGCCTGATTCAGAGGGCAGTTCGAAGGAGGCATCGCCGCTCGGAGGCATTGGTTCGATGCTCGGCGGTTTTTTTGGTGGATCTGCCGGGCCCGCTGCGGCGACCGAGCCGGCGACGAAACCGGTAGAGCAACCAGCGAAACCGACGGACCAGAGCTCTACTGACGCAACGGAGAATGGCGTGAAGCCAGCGGCGTTTCAAGTCGACGTTGAGAAAACAACCACTCCAATGCTTGCGAAGGATCCGCCTTCGTTGATTCCTGTCGGCGGAATGGATCGCGGCAAGCAGTTGGACGAATTAAGACGCCGTGAACGTGAGCTGAAACTGGAATTGGAGCGTCTCCAGCAGCAGATCAAGGAATTGGAAGCCAACTAGGCTTGCTTTCGCGGTATCGTGATTTCGGTGACATGATGCCTCTGTCAGAGTTGCCGTGTCAGCGGCGTTTCCTTTGAAAGATGCTCGTTACCGGCACGTTTCCTGCCTGCCTCCCTGCCCCCTGATAATATGTCTGAACCGAAACCGCTGGGGTTTGACCACGCGGCCGCGAAGGTCAAAACGTTTCCGCAGACAGCGGGCGTTTACTTGATGAAGGATGAGGCCGGTCGTGTGATCTACGTCGGCAAGGCCAAGAATCTTCGCAGTCGGGCTGGCAGCTATTTTTTAAAAGCGGCCAGTGAAGATCAGCGAACGGCGAATTGGATTGGTGAAATCGCTGACATCGATTTTCTTGAAAGCGAGAGTGAAGTCGATGCGTTGTTGATGGAGTCTCGGCTGATTAAGGACATTCAACCGAAGTTCAACAAGGATCTCAAGGACGACAAGACGTTTCCCTACTTAATGATCACGACGCGCGACGAGTTCCCTTTGGTCGAGGTGACTCGCGAGCCACGGACGAAGGGGGTAAAGCTCTACGGCCCGTTTGCCAGTGCGGGCGCCTTGCGGGGTGCGATTCAAGTCTTGCAACGGATTTTTAAATTCCGTACCTGTTCCCTCGATATCAGTGAATCTTCCGATCAATGGAAGTGGTTTCGACCCTGCTTGTTGGCGAGCATTCAGCAGTGCAGTGCCCCTTGTAATTTTCGCATCGACAAAGAATCTTACAGGCGGGATATCAAGCGTTTGCAAACCTTTTTGGACGGTGGCAAGAAAAAACTGCTCAATGAGATGCGCGATGAGATGATGGCTGCGAGTAAGCAAGTGGATTTTGAACGCGCGGCCGTGTTGCGAGACGAAATCAATATGCTTGAGCGACTCGAGGAGCGGGGAGAGCTGGATACCCATGAGCAGCCAGAGGTGTTCTACATCGATCCCAAGAAGGGTTTGGCTGGTCTCAGGAAAGTCCTCGATCTGCCAGAGACTCCAAGGGTGATCGAAGGGGTCGACATCGCGCACCTAGGAGGAGGCGAGACGGTCGCGAGTCTTGTGCAATTCATCGACGGTTTGCCATTCAAGCCTGGCTACCGTCGGTTTCGAATCAAGGATGTCGATGGCATCGACGATTACCGCAGTATCTACGAGGTCGTTTCCCGGCACTTTCGCAGACTTTCTAACGAGAACGATTCGTTTCCCGATATTTTGCTGATCGACGGTGGCAAAGGCCAATTAGGAGCCGCCATGGCAGCGTTGCGAGATCAGCAGATTGATCCACCGACGGTCATTTCACTGGCAAAACGGGATGAAGAGATTTATCGACCTGGTCAGTCGGAACCGATCACACTGAGTCGGCGGGCGTACGCATTGAGGTTGCTGCAATACGTCCGCGATGAATCTCATCGTTTCGCCCAGCACTACCATCACATCCTGCGAGACAAATCAACCTTTCGATGATGCCCCCGAGTGATCAGAGAATTAGGTGATCAGAGAATTAGGTGATCAGAGAATTAGGTGATCAGAGAATTAGGTGATCA
>JARGNK010000040.1:43249-47071 GCA_029213145.1 Rubripirellula sp.
GGCGGAAACATCACGTACCGACGGCTGACGGGGTGATCCGCGATTGCCGTGGCTAGATTGAAGGGCGGTTGCAGTGGCTAAAGTTGATCGATCGCCGTGGGAACTTGGGCGACATGGATCAGGATGATCGTCTGCTGGGTTTGCTGATCGGGACCGGCGTTGGAGAGCATCTGTTTTGCGAGTCCCTTGAGTGGCAGCGTGGGGGCGATCGTAATTGTTTCGCCTTCTTGCAGCGTCAGTTCCATTTCAAGTGGTTCAATTGACCAGGCTTCCCGGCGGCTGTCGATTCGCAACGCCGTGTCGCTGGTAACGAATTTTGGTTTCGATTCGCCGTACTGAACCTCCGGACGAACACGCAACTGAATCTGTTCCGCGATTGAGGTTTCGCGTCCGGTCATCGCCAATAAGTATTGTGCTCCGGTAAGCGTGCGGCCAATCGTTTCGTCTTCAAGCTGCAGCAGCGTGACCTGTTCCCCTTCACCAGGATTACAGACTGGCAGTTCGTAGCGACGACCATAACGCATTGGGATGCGTTGTTCTCCTTGGGTCGCGGAGCTCGCGATCGAAGCTTGGTTGAGGAAGGTATCTAACACATCTTCCTCCGCAGATAGCCCTTGCAAATCCTGGCGAAATTGGTGGACGTCCAAGACAATTCCAGCGCGAATTCCGTTGGCGATCAATCGATGCCGCACTTCGGGATCCAGTCTTGTCTCGTCGACGCGTTGCCAGCTGTCCTCCAACGCATCGCTATCTGCTGAGAAAATGGGCAGTTTGACGAATTCAACTTCCAGTACCAGCCGCTTTTTATTGGTCAGATGAGTCTGAGTCGGTCCGGAGCTGACCTTCTGCATGGCGTTCTGCAGCGAAGGTGGTGCCTTCCAGCTCGCGCAGCCCAGAATCGTCACCAAGCAAAGCAAGGCGAAGAATTGTGTGAGACGAAGGGCATTTCTTTTTGACATCATTTGGAGGACGTTACGAACTCCTTCCCCGTCGGGTCAAGGCAGAGAACGGATGCGGAAATCAGTTTGGGACCGCAATGGCGCACGTGGTGGGCTGAGCTGGCAGCTTGGATTGAAAAAGCTGCGATAGAAACCGGCTGCCGGCGTCAAATCAAGGGTCAGCTGTGTGCTTGGCGGCACGGCCGGTTGGATTTGCCAACTTTTGTGGGAGTGGCCGGCTTTGGTGTGCAGAAATTGAAAAACGGGGGGGTTTAGCAGCAAATCCCACCCCAGATCGGCCCTGGCCGTGTCTGATTCGGAATAATCGGCAGTGTCCGATCGGTGCAAACAGGACCAAAAATCGAATTTGATTGACGAAACGGGGTGTTTTCATGGATACTAGGGTCTACTAATCCGTTTCGCCGGCAGCCTCGTCGCTGGCCATCGCTCAATTAATGGACTCGCCATGAGCATTCAAAACCTCACTTCACATTCGAATCAAGCCAACCGTAATGAATGCCAATCGGCTGTCATTGCCGTAGCGGCTGCGGATTCCAGCCGCCCTCTGTACGGATGGATCGCCTGGTTCACGGTTCTCGTGGTGGTTTCTCTGATGGCAACGCGTGCGACCGGGCAGGTTGCAAAGACGCCATTTGAGTCGATCCCGATGCACCCGGCTTTGCAGGATGAGAAAAAGGTAAAACAAGTTGAGGCGTTGACGAAGCAATTTGCCAATACGGGGCAGGGGAATGCGGCGTCGGTGAACGGGTATTTTGCCTTTTATTTGCCGGCCAAAATGACGGCACCCGACGGTGTGAAGCACATCTCAGATTTGATGAGTGATGCGACCGGCCTTCTGGGGCGTGCTGAGCGGTCGAACAATCCGCAGGTCTTGCAGGTGGTTCGACGCTACATCTTCGATGGGATGAAGAAGGTTGCGGAGGGAAACTTCCATCCCGCCGCACGAATCAATGCGATCTTGATGTTGTCACGTCTGAACAGTCAGCCGGCGAATTTACAGAACAAGACAGCCCCAGTGCCGCTCGCGGAGGCGTTGCCAATCTTGATGCAGATGTATCAGAACGAGCAGAATGTTGATGGCGTGCGGGCCGCAGCCCTGCAGGGGATTCGGCGTCAAACGATGTATGGATTTCCGCAAATTAGCCAGCAGAATCGGCAAGCCATTTCTCAAATCGCAAAAGATTTGCTCGACTCTGCCCCGCCAGCTGGACGGTCTCAAAAGGCTCATGCTTTTCTGCAGCGTTCGGCTGTTGACATTCTGGATGTCTTGAAGCCGCAGGATGATAAGCAGTTTGCGACGAAGTTGGTCAGTCTCAGCACCGAATCGAGTCAGCCCGACCTGATCGCGCTTTATGCTGCCCAACGGCTTGGCGCGATGGCTGCTGACTTGCAGGGCCAAGTCGATAAACCAGAAGATTTGGTTCAGAGCTGGACGAAGCGAATTCTGCAGGCTTACGAAAATGATCTGAAGCGAATTAATGCCCTTGAGCGACCGATGACAAACGTGTCCCAGCCACCCAAACCTGAGACTTTTTTGCAGACCAGGGCGCAGGAGAGCCCGACGAATACTGGCGATGCCGGTATGAGGATGGACATGGACGAGACTGAAATGTCCGGAATGGAAATGAACATGATGGAGGACCGCGAGGAGAGCGGCGATGACATGGAGGGGATGGAAGGCATGATGGGCGGAATGATGGGCGGTATGATGGGCGGTATGATGGGAGAACAAGTTGCGGATGCCAAACCACAGCCGCCTGAAGTTCGCGTCTCGCGCGGAAAACTGAATTCTGTCATCCAGCAGGTGCACCTAGCTCTGACTGGCAAGCCTGCTTTGGGCAAGCCGGCCCAGCCCGGTGGCCTTTTGGCTGCTGTCGCCGATGAAAAGAAGCCAGTGATCGAGGATTGGTTAGCCGAAATGGAACCGATTGTCACGGAACTGAATGATCCCACCTTGGACGATCGTGATAAGTGGGTCGATAAACTGACCGAACAAATCGAATTGCTCAAAGAGATGGTTGGTGAAGAGGAGGCCGTGAATTTGCCCGGCGATTCCGAGCCAGAGGAAGCTGCTGATGCGGTCGATCCTGCGGCTGCCGAGGATCCCGCTGCTCCGGCGGATGAGCTAGAAATCGTCAACGAGATTGGCGGTTAGTCTTCCGCTTAAACGAATCGTTCGAGGGAGTTGTGAGTTTGCGCACCACAGACTCCCCTCTACGGTTTCTGATTCAAATCTATCGTGCTCGGGCGGCGAATCTGAAGATCCACCCGTCTGGATCCAATTTGCGAAGAACGCTCAGAACCGGTTCATGGAAAACCGCATTCCAGTCTCACTCGGCGATTGGATCATCGCAGGTATCCGCTGATACCTAAACGCAACGGCTGTCTCTCTAGAGAGGCTTACCCGGGTCCCGTCCTTTGCCTATGGGCAGGTCAAAATTTTGAATCGGGGCAAGATTTTTAATCGGGGCCGGGCATGGCGCGGGTGCCGCGGGGACAGGCATAGACTTGGTTGCCGCGGGGATGACCATGGCGCGGGGAACATTTGTGCGGGGACAGGCATAAACGCGGGATGGCGTGGCCGGCACGGGGACAGGCACAGACTTGGTTGGGGACGCACGGGGACAGGCATAGACTCATAACGCGGGTACGGCGCGGGGAGCAGGCATAGAACTGGTTGCCGCGGGGACTGGTTGGGACGACGACTACCGCGGGGACAGGCATATGCGGGGATGCGGCTACGGCATTCGGGGACAGGCATAGACACCGGGCGGGCACGGGGACAGGCATAGACTCATGGCGCCGGTGCGGTGGCACTGGGTGACGGTGGCACGGGGAACAGGCACAGACCTGATTGGCGCGG